>NZ_JBEPQT010000006.1:0-306714 GCF_040547985.1 Bradyrhizobium sp. LB14.3 | reverse complement strand
AACTCTTCTGCGAAGCCCAGGCTTCGATCAGCGTTCCGTCCACCGAAAAATGCTCGTCCGACAATAGCGGCTTGACCTGAGAATGGTTCAGAAGCCTGGTCATGAACTTCGTGAACACATCGCCGTTCTGCAGCCGCTCCCGGTTCTTGGTAAAGGTAGTCGGGTCCCAGATCGGATCGTCCGGCGACAGTCCCACGAACCAGCGATACAAAAGATTGTAGTCCAGCTGCTCCATCAGCTGGCGTTCCGAGCGGATGCCGTAGAACACCTGCAGCAGCAAGGCGCTCAGCAATTGCTCCGGAGGGATCGAAGGACGTCCCTCGCTGGCGTATAGCTTTCCGAGGCTGCGGTTCAAATCATTCAAAACATCCCGGACAAGTTCCCGGACCTTCCGCAGCGGATGGTTCGCTGGCACTCGCTTATCCGGCGCGATGTACGAAAACAGGCCGCCCTGATCCGTAAACCTGCCGCGCATGATCGTCTCCGCCGATTCGAGATGATAAGTGAATCATCAAGTCCCCTCCCTGGCGAGGGGTTTTTCAGCAGACTGCTAGGATCGAGACAATTTTTTGGGAGAGGCCGGATGAGCGAGCGACTTGAAACTCTGCAGAAGGCCGTGATCGCATGATCGAGGACAGGGACGCGCATGCGAAAGTGCTGGCCGCTCCCTTTGTGCGCGAGACGGCCGAGCGAGCGCGCAACAAGTTTATCGAGATCCAGGCGCTGATCGATGCCCTCGACCGCGCCATCCGGGGCGAATTCCCGGTTCCGGTCAAAACCTAGGGCGATAAGCAGCGACACCAGCGGAGCGTTCATCGCAGATGCCGCTACAGCTTCCTCATTGCTGTCTCGCCCATTCGACGATTGCGGTCGCTTCCGCGCCTGCCTGGGTTTCCCAGGCGGCGATCGCGTCCTTTGCTGCCTTCCGCAGCTCCGTGACAAGGAACGCAGGCGCCGGCTCGGCGATATGGACGCCATTGTCCCGCATGCGCGTATAATTTTCGGATGTGCGATGGGCGAGCAGCGCAAACTGGCTTTGCTCCGTCTCGGCCGCAGCAGCCAGCACCTCGCGCTGCATCGGCTCGGACAGTTCGGCAAATGCGTCGCTGCGGACGAAGGCGATCGAGATCGGCATCGCGTAGTTGATGGCCGTGAAATGCGGCAGGAAGTCCCACAGTTTGCGCCCCGCGCCGCCGTCGCCGGAGGTGAGGAAGGCATTCAGCCGGTGCTCCCTCAGTCCGGCAAGTGCTGCGTCCATCGGCAGGAATTGCGCGTTCGCGCCGGCCGCGCGCATGACCTCGCTGGAATTGGCATCGTAGGCCCGCAAGTTCAGTTTCGGCAGATCGTCGGCACTGTCGAGCGACCGTTCCGACCAGAGGCCCGTGGCCGGCCAGATCGTCAGATAGAGCAGCTTGAGGCCGCGCGCAGCGAGCGCCTTCTCATAGAGCGGGCGCGCCCGCAAATTGCTGGCGCGGGCGATTTCGACCGATTGCACGAGAAAGGGCAGGGTGGACAATCCGAGCACAGGGTCGAGGCCCGAGAGCGCGCCCGCGAAGGCATCGCCGCCCGCGATCCGGCCGTCCAGCGCCGCGCGCGGCATCTCGCCCGAATTGATCTTGAGCTCGTTGTCGAAAGCGTTGGTCACGGTCACGAAACCGTGGGTGCGCTCGGAGATGCGGCTGGCGAAGGTCGTCAGCCCGATCCCGGAGATGTTATTCTCAGGATATTCCGTGGTCATCCGCCATTTGACCTGCGCGGCGGCTGGCGCGACGCTCAGGATGAGTGCGGCGAGGGCAAGGATCGCGCGGATCCGTTTGGCGGGATATCGCATTGAGAAAAGCAGGTCAGGCAGCATATATTGGCAACTCGTCGAACCATGGCACGATGCCACAACATGGCAGATCATCTTGTTGCACGCCGCGCCGGCGCGCGCCATCACCATGCCTGCACGAGATGGGTGCAGATTGCGTTGTGCATCATCACCACACTGCTTGTCTCGGCGACACGGGTCGCAGCATGGGACAGCTCGCCTGCAAAGACTGACGTCGCCGTCCCCAGCGTCGAGGAACTCGCGACGCCGCCGGCTAAGTCCGGCGATGCGCGCGAGAGTGACACGCGGGAGTCGATCTGCCTGATTATCGAGGCCGCTGCGCGCGATGCCAATCTGCCGCTGGAGTTCTTTGCCCGCGTGATCTGGCAGGAGAGCCGCTTCCAGGCTGATGCGGTGGGGCCGATGACGCGCAGCGGCGAGCACGCGCAGGGGATCGCGCAATTCATGCCGGGCACCGCGAGCGAGCGAGGACTGCTCAATCCCTTCAATCCGGTGCAGGCGCTGCCGAAGTCGGCGGAATTTCTGAACGAGCTGCGCAATCAGTTCGGCAATCTCGGCTTGGCGGCCGCCGCCTACAATGCCGGCCCGCGCCGGGTCCAGGAATGGCTCGCCGGCACCGGTCCGATGCCGGACCAGACGCGCAACTACGTCTTCGCCATTACCGGCACGAGCGTCGATGCATGGGCCAAGGCCGGCAGCACCGGCAAGGGCCCGCCGAGCTCGCCGCCGACGAGCTGCCGCGATCTGATGGTGCTCCTGAAGCGCGCGCCAAATGCCTTCGTCGCCGAGCTCGAGCAGCATGTGGAGCTCGCGGCCGCAAAGATCTGGGGCGTGCAGCTCGCCGCCGGCTTCGACCGCAACCGGGCGCTGGCGATGTATTCCCGCGCGGTCACGCGGCTAAGCGACGTGATCGGCGAACGTGATCCGAGCCTGCTGAGCTCGGTGATGCGCAGCCGCGGCACGCGCGCGTTCTACCAGGTGCGCATCGGCGCCGATACGCGGAGCGAGGCGGATGAACTCTGCGGTCGCATCCGCAAGGCCGGCGGGGCGTGCTTCGTGCTGAAGAACCGCGGCGTGAGCGGGTAGGGGCATCTGTCCCAGCGTGCATGCCAGCCCCGCCGCGCGCTTTCTTGACGCGAGGCGCCGCATTGCCCGTTATGCAGGCACGATTCCTCATCCGTCCAAGACTCCCGTGGCGCTTCCTCCGCTCGATTCACCTCAATGGCAAAGTCCCTGGCGCGCCTTTGCGTGGGGACTGCGCTCGATCACGCAGACGATCCTCACCCTCGTCCTGTTCGCGACCTATCTCGGCATTGGTGCGCTCGCCCACGATAGCCATTTCAGCCTGCTATGGGCGCTTTGCTCGACGCTGTTCGTCTGGGCGGGACCGGCGCAGATCATCCTGATCACCACGCTCGGCTCTGGCGCGACCGTCATCCAGTCGGCGATCGCAGTCACGGTCAGCGCCGTCCGCCTGTTTCCGATGGTGGTCTCGGTGCTGCCGCTGATGCGCACGCCGACGACAAAACGGCGCGAGCTGTTTTTCGCGGCGCATCTCACCGCGGTGACACTGTGGGTCGAATGCCATCGCTTCCTGCCGCAGGTGCCGCGTGAGCGCCGGATCGCCTTTGTCAACGGACTTGGCTTCGGTCTCGTCTCGGTGTGTCTCACCGCCAACACGGTCGGCTATTTCCTCGCTGCAAATCTGACGCAGACGCTGGGCGCCGCGATCCTGCTGCTGACGCCGCTGTCCTTCTTGTTCTCGACCGCACGCAACTGCCGCGAGGTCGCCGACGGCGTCGCGCTGGCGCTCGGGGTTCTGCTCTATCCGCTGGCCGCGAAGATGAACTCCGGCCTCGACATCCTCGTCAGCGGCCTCGTGGCCGGCACGATTGCCTATGGCGTGCATTGGTGGCGCGAGGTGCGCGCATGAGCTTTGCACAGCTCATCGGCGACTGGCACGCGCTCGCCGTGCTGTTCGTCGCTGGCGTTGTTCCCAACCAGATATGGCGCATGCTCGGCCTGTGGTTCGGCGGCGGCATCGACGAGGGCTCCGAGCTTCTGGTCTGGGTACGGGCGGTCGCCACCGCGATCCTGGCCGGCGTCATCGCCCAGATCGTGGTCGAGCCGCCCGGGGCGCTTGCGAGCGTGCCGGATGCCTTGCGCTACGGTGCGGTCGGCGCCGGCCTCATCGTTTTCCTGCTGACCCGCCGCTCGATCTTCGCCGGCGTGGTCGCGGGCGAAGTCTTCATGCTGGCCGGTACGTGGTGGTTGGGCTAAAACCGCCGGCGAACAGCAGGGAATTGGAAATATGGTTCGCGAAAACCAGCTCCGCGAGGGTGAAGTCTCTATCGAGCTGCCATCGACGCAGGATGCCGGCCTCGTCTTCATCGGCCGCATCCGCACGCCCTGGACCTCGCGGCTGGAGACCCCGCGGCAAGGCCGGCATGACGGCCCTATATGCCGGCTCGAGATCTTCGAACCGTTCGTGCCGGCGATCAAGGGCGTCGATTTTTACAGCAACCTCGAAGTGCTCTACTGGCTCGACCAGTCGCGCCGCGACATCGTCCTGCAAAGCCCTAAGAACAACGAGAAGACCCGGGGCACCTTCTCGCTGCGCTCGCCGGTCCGGCCCAATCCGATCGGCACGTCGATCGTGAAGCTCGTCGGCATCGAGGGCAATGCGATTCTGGTGCGTGGACTCGATTGCATCGACAACACGCCGCTGATCGACATCAAGCCCGATCGTTGCGAGTTCACCCCGCTGGCCGCACCGCAGCCGGGGGATTTTCAGACGGAGTGAAGGCGCTTCGCTCCATCCGCGTCATTGCGAGGAGCTCTTGCGACGAAGCAATCCAGACTGCCACCGCGGACACAGTCTGGATTGCTTCGCTTCGCTCGCAATGACGAGCCGAGAAACTCAAACCTCCTTCAACGCCGCGATCAGCTTGGTCGCGTTCTCTTCCAGCACCTTGACGTCTTCCTTGCGGCTGGCGGGCGGCAGTAGGGCCACTCCGTCGTGGCGCGGCATCACGTGCATGTGGAGATGAAATACCACCTGTCCGCCGGCCGCCTCGTTGAACTGCTGCACGGTGATACCGTCAGCCCTAAACGCTGTCATCGCAGCGGCTGCGATTTTGTGGGCGCCGCGGGCGACATGGGCGTAGTCATCAGGCTTGATGTCGAGGATGTTGCGGGCAGGGGCTTTTGGAATCACCAGCGTGTGGCCTGGTGCCCGCGGCATGATGTCGAGGAAGGCAAGCACGTGCTCATCCTCGTAGACCTTGTGGCAGGGGAATTCGCCGCGCAGAATTTTTGCAAAGATGTTGTTGGTGTCGTAGGCGGTCATGGCGGCGGCTCCCTGGAATTTCGCGCTACTGTCACCAGCAGCAGTGAACCGTCAAGGCGCCTCGTCGGCGCCTTTGCGGAACGGGCCGAGCTCGGCCAGCTCCCGTCCGGCTTCCGCGACATAGGCGCGCTCGCGCTTGAGGTAATCGTCGATGGCGCGGCGCAAGCCGGGATCGGCGATGAAGTGGGCGGAGTGGGTGGTCCGCGGCAGGTAGCCGCGCGCGATCTTGTGCTCGCCCTGCGCGCCGGCCTCGACATTCCCCAGGCCGTGTTTGATGGCGAAGTCGATCGCCTGATAATAGCAGACCTCGAAATGCAGGAAGGGATGATGCTCGACCGCACCCCAGTTGCGGCCGAACAGCGTGTCCGAGCCGATGAAGTTGATCGCGCCAGCGATCCAGCGATCGTTACGGCGTGCCATGATCAGCAGCACGTCCTGGCTCATGGTCTCGCCGATCAGCGAGAAGAATTCCCGCGTCAGATACGGCCGGCCCCATTTGCGCGAGCCGGTCTCCATGTAGAACATGAAAAACGCATCCCACGCGTCTTCGGTGATGTCTTTGCCCGTGAGCCAGTGGATGGTGACCCCGGCGGCCAGTGCATCGCGCCGCTCGCGCTTGATCGACTTGCGGTGGCGTGAGTTCAGCGTCGCCAGGAAATCGTCGAACGTCGCAAAGCCCGGGTTGTGCCAGTGGAACTGCTGGTCGGTGCGTTGGAGGAAGCCGTGCTTCCCGAGCAGCTTCCACTCCGCCTCGCGCGCGAAGGTAACGTGCACCGAGGAGGCCTTGCTGACGCCGCACAGCGCCACCAGCCCGCTCGCCAGCGCCTCCGTGATGCGCTCGTGGTCAACGCCGTCGCGAACTAGCAGCCGCGGCCCCGTCGCCGGCGTGAAGGGAACCGAGACCTGAAGCTTCGGATAATAGCGCCCGCCGGCGCGCTCATAGGCATCCGCCCAGCCGCGGTCGAAGACATATTCGCCTTGCGAATGCGATTTCAAATAGCAGGGCGCCACCCCCGCAACGCGGCCATCGATCTTGGCCACGAGATGCCGAGGCCCCCAGCCGGTGCGGATTGTTGCCGAACCCGATTTCTCGATCGCAGAAAGAAATGCGTGGGAGACAAAAGGGTTATAGGCGGGCCTTGAGAGGCCATGGGAATCGCCTGGAAGCCCGGATGAGGTTCCCTTGCCATGCCCGTTACAAATCTTGCCGGGATTGGCGCAGGCGTCCCAATCGTCCGGCGACACTTCGCCAATGGAAGGTACTGCTTCGAGGGTGATTTCGGATGGTGCCATCGTGCCCAAGATCGTGCATTGCAGCAGCGACTTCAAGAGTGGGAACATCAAGCCTACGGCACGAAGCCCTCGAAGATCATCTGGTCTGCATATTGCCCGACCCGCGTCCGCTGCTCTGTCGTGCGCACGGTCCAGCCTAGCAGGGCGCAGCCGAGCACATTGCGGGCGATCCAGGGCGCCGGGGCCGGGAGGTGGTCGACCTTGAAGGCGACGAAATGCGGTTGGGTCTGGAAGCCGTGGCGCAGGTACAGCATGCTGTCGCGCTGCTCCTGGTTCAGGTAAGCCCAATTTTCGTTCTCATAGCTCCGCTGCGCGACGATGCCGCGCGGGAGGGAGGGCAACAGGTCGCGCAGCGCCAGCACCTGGTCGGGATCGAACGACATACCGACCGCGGGCCCCTGATAGGACGCCAGCACCTCGGCCATCCGCTTCACCAGTTTGCGGTCGCCGTCAAAATGGCTTTTGACCTCGATCACCAGTGGCACGCGGCCGGCGACCATGCTGCAGAGGTCGCTGAGCGACATCATCCGCTCGGCCGTGTCCTTGAACGCGACGGCCTTCAGTTCGGCGGCGGTCTTCTCGACCAGCGCGCCGGCGGCTTCGGTCAGGCGGCCCAGCTCATGGTCGTGATGCACCATGGCCTCGCCGTCGGACGACAGCTGGATATCGACTTCGATCGAGAAATTGCCTGCGATCGCAGCCTGAACCGCGCCCGGCATGTTCTCGACGATGCCGCGGGAAATTTCGTGCAGGCCGCGATGGGCGACCGGCCGGGCTGTCAGCCAATCGGGAGCGCGCATTCCGCTCAGGCGACCTCGAACACGCCGTCGACCTCGACCGCCGCATCCGCGGGCAGCGAGGCGACGCCGACGGTGGTGCGGGCATGGCGGCCCTTGTCGCCGAAGGCGGCCACCATCAGGTCGGAGGCGCCGTTGAGGACCTTGGGCCCGTCCAGGAAGTCCGGCGCCGAGTTGATGAAGCCGCCGAGGCGCACCACGCGAACGACCTTGTCGAGGTCGCCCAGCGCCGCCTTGACCTGGGCCAGCAGGTTGACGGCGCAACCGCGGGCGGCCGCCGCGCCGTCTTCGATGGTCACGCCGGCGCCGAGCTTGCCCTTGGCGATCAGCTTGCCGTCGGGGGCGAAGCAGACCTGGCCGGAGACGAACAGCAAATTACCGGTACGCACGAACGGCACGTAATTGGCCACGGGGGTGGGGGCCTCGTGCAGCTTGATGCCCTGTTCCGCCAGCTTCTGTTCGACCGTGCCCGCCATGTTCGACCTCGTTGTCCAAAATCCATCCGCCCGGGCGCATCCGTTGCAGGCCGGGCGCGCCCTGTTTCGCCCATCGTGCCACCACATGCAAGCAAGCCCAAGGGCCTGCAAGCGGCTGCATTTTGTCGAGGCAGGGCAGGTGGTTCAACTGGGGCCGCAACTTTACGTGAAACGGCCTCAGTTGCGACGCAATGGAACGTTCATTAAAATGTCGAATTTGCGCTTTCCCCAAGGGACCAGACATGCTGCACCTTTTCCGGACTTCGCTCGGTGTGACGGCGCTCGCGGCGGCCGCTTTCGGTCCCGGAGGCGTCGCGCAGGCCGCCAACGGTCCATTCCTCTCGCATCAGGCACTCTACGATTTGAGCCTGGTGAAATCGCGCTCCAATTCGGTCAACAGCGCGCGCGGTCGCATCCTCTACAATTTCGCCGGCAGTTCGTGCGAGGGCTACACCTCCGAATTCCGCCAGGTCTCCGAGCTCGACAGCGGCGAGGGCAAGGTCACGCTCAGCGACCTCCGCTCCAATTCCTGGGAGGACGCCGCCGGCAAAAGCTACCGCTTCAAGATCGAGACGCGGATGAACGAGGCGGATGCCGGCCGGGTCGACGGCTCGGCCGAGCGCGACGGCGACCACATCAACGTCAAGCTGAAGCTGCCGGCGCCGAAGAGCTTTACGCTCGACGGCAAGATCGTATTCCCGACCGAACAGATCCAGCGCATCATTGCCGCCGCCAAGGACGGCAAGTCGCTGCTCGAGCTCTCTGTCTATGACGGCTCCGACGATGGCCAGAAGGTCTACAACACGCTGACCGTGATCGGCCAGCCGATCCCGGCCGAGCGCGAGGGCTCGCCCGATCCGTCGACGTCCGACGAGCACATGAAGTCGCTCAAACGTTGGCCCGTCACCGTCAGCTATTTCGACCGCGAGGCCCAGCAGAAGGAAGGCGAGCAGACGCCGGTCTACGCGATGGCGTTCGAGCTCTACGAGAACGGCGTCTCGCGCCAGCTCGTGCTCGACTACAACGATTTTGTGATTTCGGGCGCGATGGGCAAGTTCGACGCGAAGGACAGCAAGCCCTGCAATTGAGGGTTTTTCTCTCTTTCGTCATTGCGAGCGAAGCGAAGCAATCCAGACTATTTCCACGGTGGCAGTCTGGATTGCTTCGTCGCTTTGCTCCTCGCAATGACGAAAGGGATGTCGCGGGCTAGCCCTTAGCGCGCTGTACGGCTACGCTCCCTCCCAACCACTGACATACGGGAGGCCCAACCATGCCCAAGCTTGATCATCTTCGCCCCAGCGGCCTGCATCACAATCCGGCCTATTCGCATGTCGTCACCGCCACGGGGGCGCGCACCATCTACATCTCCGGCCAGGTGTCGGTGGACGAGGAGGGACGGATCGTCGGCGAGGGCGATCTCGCCGCGCAGACCACGCAGGTGATGCAGAATCTCGGTCACGCGCTGAAAGCGGCCGGCGCGAGCTACGCCAACATCGTCAAGATCACGACCTTCGTCGTGAACTACAAGCCGGAGCTGCGCCCGATCATCGGCAAGGCCCGCTCGGCCTTCTTCGATGGCATGGAGCCGCCGGCCTCTACCCTCGTCGGTGTCTCCGCGCTCGCCGCGCCGGAGTGGATGATCGAGATCGAGGCGATCGCGGTCGCGGATTGATTTCGGGCTACGCTCCAGACGCCTCTTGCAAAACAGCCATCGCTTCGTCGGCCCGGTCAGCAGGCACGAAGAGATGGTCGTGATAAAAGGCCGACACGGCGTTCACGCTGATGCCGGCTGCGGCGAGAGGCGCTGTGATTGCGGCCAAGAACCCCACCGCCTCCAGCGAGGAATGAACCGTCAGGGTGATCAGGCGCGAGGCGAACCCGTAGCGTATGCCTGCCGCTGCGGCCTCTTCGCGCAGGAGCACGAGCGTGATGCCCTCCTGTTCGCGAAACGTCAGCAGCGGACTGAGCGCTGCGGGAATCGGCTGGTCTGTCGGGATCGCGCAGAACACGAAGATGCCCGGCCGCATCTCCGGCTTCATGTGTCTCAGCAGCGCGTCGAGATCGCGTTCGCCTGTCATCACTCCTGCGCCTTTTCCGGCCCCTCATAGGCGATGCCTCGGATCACCGCGGCGCTGCCGAACTTTTTACGCAAGCTGTCCACCGCGCGCTCGGCGTGGGCGGCGCGGCGGTCGAGCATGTCGGTGTCGTCGGCGATCGAGCCCTCGCGCAGTGCGCTGACGCCGGCGCCCATCAGGCGGAAGGCGGTGCCGTCGATCTCCTTGGCCAGCATCTCGCGGCAGATCGAGAAGATCTTTGCGGCAAGCTGCGTCGGGGCTGCGATCGACTGCGAGCGCGTACGCTGGCGGAAGTCGGCGGTCTTCAATTTCAACGTGACGGTGGAGCCGGCAAGCTCGCTGCTCTTCAGCCGCGACGACGTCTTCTCGCACAGCCGCCACAGGATCCGCTCCAGCGCCGCGAACTCGCGGATGTCGGTCTCGAACGTCGTCTCGCTCGAGATCGTCTTGGCGCCCCGATCAGGCTCGACGCGGCGGTCGTCGATGCCGCGCGCGAGCCGCCACAGCCTGCGGCCCTCGCTCGGAAACTGCCGCATCATCTCGATCTCGTCGGCCTTTTGAAGATCGGCGATGATGCGGAAGCCGCGTTGCACAAGGCGCTCCTGCGTGGCCGGTCCGACGCCGAAGATGAAGCCGACCGGCCTCGAAGCCAGCATCTCGCGGGCTTCCTCCTGGTCGAGCGCGGCAAAGCCGCGCGGCTTGTCGAGGTCGGAGGCGATCTTGGCCAGAAACTTGTTGCAGGAGAGGCCGACCGAGACGCTGATGCCGATGTCGCGCTCGATGTTGCGCGCGAACTGCGCCAGCACCTTCGCCGGGATCATGCCGTGCACCCGCTCGGTGCCGGAGAGATCGAGGAAGGCCTCGTCGATCGAGAGCGGCTCGACCAGCGGCGTCAGCGCCTGCATGGCCTGGCGAACCTCGCGCCCGACCCGGACATATTTGGCCATGTCCGGCCCGATCACCGTCGCGTGCGGACAGGCTTCCAACGCCTTGTACATCGGCATGGCCGAGCGCACACCATAGGTGCGTGCGATGTAGCAGGCGGCCGACACCACGCCGCGTTTTCCCCCGCCGATGATGACGGGCTTGTCGGCGATCTCAGGATTGTCGCGCTTCTCGACCGTCGCGTAGAAGGCGTCGCAGTCGATATGGGCGATGGTCAGATTTGCGAGCGCGCGGTGGCGGACGAGGCGAGGGGAACCGCAGGCGGAACAGCGCCGCACGCCCAGGCTTTGGATGGCCATGTCCAGATCGGCCGAACAATCCCGGCAGAAACAGCGGGGCCCGACCGCCTCCGGGGCGGTCACGGCACGTCGCGCTCCCAATGGCGGTCGCCGAGCGCGTCGCCCAGGACCTGCCGCGCTGCGGCAACGTTGGTCGGATGCAGCTCCGCAGTGTCCGCAAAGGCCTTCACGGTGGCGTCATCGCGCATCACGAAATCGAGCACGCTGAGGAGGAAATTCGGGTCCGAGGCGGCATTGCGCAACATCTCCGGGCCGACCCCCGTCTCGGCCAGGAATAGGCCCAGCCGCTCAGGCTCGCCGGCGACGAAGGACAGCGCCTGAAGCGCAACGATTTCAGCGACTTCGCGGGGGTTGTGAACAGGCTTTTTCACGTGGCCGGTTTGCCTTTCCGTTAACTTTCAGTGTCTACTTTGGAGTCATCATGCCCGAGTCTCGTGCCCAAGTCTTGCGACCCCGGACAAGCAACTGGAAACCACATCGCAGAAAGTCGGCCCCCGGGTTTAACGAAACTCAAGCGAATCTGAGGCTAGTTTGAATCCAGTTTTCGAAGCGCCGGTGAGCGGCGCCTGAGGCGGCACATGTATCGGTCTGTGGACCAAACAGGAGGGCGGGATGGCTAAGACCGTCCTGATCGTGGAAGACAACGAGCTCAACATGAAGCTCTTCCGCGACCTGTTGGAAGCGCACGGCTACCAGACCTCGGGTACCAGCAACGGCTACGAGGCGCTCGACCTCGTGCGCAAGACGCGGCCCGACCTCGTGCTGATGGATATCCAATTGCCGCAGGTCTCGGGCCTGGAGGTGACGCGCTGGATCAAGGACGATCCGGAGCTGCGCAGCATTCCCGTCGTCGCCGTCACGGCGTTCGCGATGAAGGGCGACGAAGAGCGCATCCGCGAGGGCGGCTGCGAAGCCTATTTGTCCAAGCCGATCTCGGTCGGCAAATTTATCGAGACGGTCCGGCGTTTCATCGGATAGGAAGTGAGTTCACAGTGTCCGCGCGTATCCTCGTCGTCGATGACGTCCCTGCCAACGTCAAGCTGCTCGAAGCCCGCCTGTCCGCCGAATATTTCGACGTGATGACCGCCTCGAACGGCACCGAGGCGCTGGAGATCTCGCGCCGGTCCGAATGCGACATCATCCTGCTCGACGTCATGATGCCGGACATGGACGGTTTCGAAGTCTGCCGCCGCCTCAAGACCGATCCGGCCACGCATCACATCCCCGTCGTGATGGTCACCGCGCTCGACAGCCCGTCCGACCGCAACCGCGGGCTGGAAGCCGGCGCCGACGATTTCCTCACCAAGCCGGTCTCCGACGTCGTGCTGATCGCGCGCGTGCGCTCGCTGACGCGGCTGAAGATGATGACCGATGAGCTGCGCATGCGCGCCATCACCTCGCTCGAGATCGGCATGCAGGCGCCCGAGCGCACCGCCGTGGCCGACACCGGCAAGGGCGGCCGCATCCTCCTGGTCGACGACCGCCAGTCCTCCTATGAGCGGCTGGCGACGATCCTCGCCGCCGAGCACACTATCGACGTCGAGCCGAACCCGACGGAAGCGCTGTTCCACGCCGCCGAGGGCAATTACGACCTCCTGATCGTCTCGCTCGACCTCAACAATTTCGACGGGCTGCGGCTATGCAGCCAGGCGCGCTCGTTGGAGCGTACGCGCCACGTGCCGATCCTGGCGATCGCAGATCCCGAGAATTCGACGCGGCTGCTCCGCGGCCTCGAGATCGGCGTCAACGACTATCTGCTGCGTCCCATCGACAAGATCGAGTTGCTGGCGCGCGCCCGCACCCAGATCCGCCGCCGCCGCTACACCGATCATCTGCGCGACAACGTGCAGAACTCGATCGAGATGGCGATCACCGATGCGCTCACCGGGCTGCACAATCGCCGCTACATGGAGAGCCATCTCGCGACGCTGGCCGAGCAGGCCGCGACCCGCGGCAAGCCGCTCGCGCTGATGATCCTGGACATCGACTACTTCAAGTCGATCAACGACAATTACGGCCACGACGCCGGCGACGACGTGCTGCGCGAATTCGCCGTGCGGGTGCGCAAGTCGATCCGCGGCATCGATCTCGCCTGCCGCTACGGCGGCGAGGAATTCGTCATCGTGATGCCGGAGACCGATCTCCACGTCGCCGGCATGGTCGCCGAGCGGCTGCGCCGCTCGATCGCGGGCGAGCCGTTCGCGATCCACAAGGGCACCAAGCGCATCGAGGTCACGATCTCGATCGGGCTGACCACGCTGGAGCAGAAGGGCGAGGCGGTTGGCGACGTCCTCAAGCGCGCCGACACCGCGATGTATCGCGCCAAGCACGACGGCCGGAACCGCGTGGTGTCGCAGGCCGCGTGAGGTCGCTTGCACAGGGCCGCGCGAAAAAAAGCGAAAACAACCCCATGCACAGTAGCCGGTGATAGTGGAATCAACGGCTTACGTCGGCCGCAAAACGGCTGATGCAGACAGCAACGCCGTTTGACTCGTCGGGCAAAACAGGGGCATGCTGCTAGCATCCCGAACGTCAACAAACTGCGCCGTCATTCCCCGCGACCCGGCTACGCCAAGGCTTCGCCGAGGTGAGGTCCAGTGGCGCCGAAGCTTTTAGCGTGGGCGGCAGGCGGGGAATCCAGTCCGCCGCAGCGTCTACACATCGTGGTTGGACTCCACAGGTTATCCGACGGGCGGAGTCGCGGGCAGAACCGGAGCTGGGTTGTTTCCTCAGATCAGCAGCATCTTGCCGGTGACGGCATGGACTGGTTCTCGCAACGGTGCAGGTAGCGAACGCACTGATGGCCGCAGCGGCCTGATCCGCTCCCCGGCACTCCCTCAGGGAAGTGCCAAGCGCTTAGGAGCCAGACGCGGAATAATCGAGGGGGAGCCGCCGCGCAAGCACAGCCCGCCGGCGTCGCTCCGCTTGTTCGATCTGAAGTCGAAGATTTTCCAGCTCTGAGAGTTGTGAAGAGAGGTCGTTCAACCGTTGGGCCAAAAGGATCGTGCGAAATTCCTGTATTTATCGCCCCAGCACTAAAGCCATTCCAAGACTTCAGAGTATTCATCGGGCGGGCGCAACTTCATTAAAGCATGTGAATCTGGAGCAAAAGGACCCCAGCTTCAGGGCGGTGAAGCTGGGGCTGTCTTGAGGCTGCCCTTTGGGGAAGGCAGTCGCCCCTTGGCAAAGGGCAACGGGAAAACTTTGCCATCGGCAGGTCGTTCCAAAGCCATTCGTCGGCCGCAGAATTCCCGGATTTGTTGAGGCAAGCCGCTCCCTCAGGGGTATCGGCTCGCTCTCTTCAAAGGACCGCTCTTGGACTTTCCGAGAGCGGCTGTTTCGAATGGCTTGTCAGGCTGCCTTTTCCTTGAGTTCGAAGTCCAGGGTCCAAGTAGAATTTCCCGGCTGCCTTCGGAATATCCATATCGTCACGGTCGAACCGGGTGGGATGACGATGCTGTCCCCTTCGTGCATCGTGAATTGACGGATGTTGCTTTCGGTCGCCCAAATCGAATGGGAATAAACGTCCTTGTCGCTGGTCTTTGTGCACCTCAGAACTCCTCCGTTCAAAACGGCGCGGGTGGCGGTCTGGCTGAGGGACGAGTCCATGTGGATGGTAGTCATCGGCAATCTCCAAGGGCATGAAAAACGCCGGATGCTTCCTTGGGTTGTTGTCGCGTGTCAAGCGTCACCCGAGACCTTCCACTCCTTCAAGCCGCTTGATATGTATCGACAAATCGAAACCGCCGCCGCCCTGGGAGGCGACGGCGGTTTTAGCCAAAGGTCCTAATAAAAGGTGGGGCGGCCACCCAATACTACGCTCCGGTGGCGCATGAGCTTGTTCAATATCGAGGCGGAGCGCAAGCCGTTCCACTCAGGGACGAAGCCTCAGGCGACGTTCGGCAGGTGGGACGGTTACGAGCGTCAGGACAGATATCGATTTTCGAGACTTCGGAGTTTTTGAGTTCGATCGTAGTGTAGGTGCACCGCAGGCGCGTCGCTCCGCTTCTTTGATCCGAGTTCGAAGTTCTTCCAATTCTGAGAGCTGAGAATTGAGTTCGTTCAACCGTTGGGCAAAAAGGAGACCGGTAGAGTTCTTCATCAATGCCTCCAACACAAAGCCGCTGAAAACTCTTAGCAAAAGAAAGGGCAGGCAGCCGAACTAGGCGGTGAACCGAAGGAAGGTATCGGATTTTAGCCCTGCTTTCTGTGCACTTTTATGAAACTGCTCACATTTTCCGCTGCATTCGAACTTCGGCCCGATTGTAGGGTGCCGATCCACTCCCTCAGGGATATCGGCTCGCTCTCTTCAGGGGAGCGTCTCTCGGGCATTGGACCGATCTCTTCGTCCCAGCGCTTGGAGAGGTTTAGGGGGAAGCCCACCATCCGTCGGGGAATGGCTCCAGCAAAGTCCAATCGACTTGGTTGTCGTTGTCAGGCGGGCTGATAGCTCCTGCATTCCTGCTTGGTGGCGCGTGGCGACGGAGGCGGACAGACAGGGCGCCCGGTTCACGCCTTCGAAGGCGGCGCGAAGCAGGATGTGTCAAGCGTAATGGAGGCACACCGCGGGCGCTTCGCTCTGCTTCTTCGACTAGACCTCGAAGATATTCCAATTCTGAGAGCTGAGAAGTGAGTTCGCTAAGTTGTTGGGCATAAAGGATTGCGCGAGAGCTTTGCATAAATGTCCTCCCCAGCACAAAAACACTATCGGGAAAAAGTAGAAAACTACCATGGGCGAACATCGGATTTCAATACGTCAGGCTCACTGCCTCAGGGGCGCTGGTTCGGCCAGCGCGGTCCATGACGCGCTCAGGAAGATGTCGGCTGGCCCGGAGGCGATTGAGTGCTCGGGGGCGACTGCAATGGAGGCACAATGCAAGCGCGTCGCTCCGCCTCTTCGACTTTAAGCCGGAGATCTTTCAGATCTGACAGTTGAGAAGAGAGGTCGTTAAACCGTTCAACAAGAAGGGTCGCGTGATCAGCTTGCATCAACGCCTCCTGAGGTCTGCAGACCAAATTGTCCAGACAGCAAAAGGACCCCAGCTTCAGGGCGGTGAAGCTGGGGCTGTTGAGGCTGCCCTGGGGAAGGCAGTCACCCCTTGGCAAAGGGCAACGGGAAAACTTTGCAATCGGCAAGTCGTTCCAAGCCCATTCGTCGGCCCCAGAATTCCCAGATTGTTGACGCAAGCCGCTCCCTCAGGGTTCGGGCGCGTGCTCGCCTATCCGGGCCTCTTGCGGCGAGCGGATCGGGCTCTGATCTTTCAGCTGCTTCAGGGATACCGGGCCGCCCGCTTGCCTGGCTTCACTGCAGCCTTATCTCCCACATCCACCCCCGCATTCCGCAGCAGCACCTTCGCCGCTTCCTTCGCCGCGCGCGCCATCGCGGGATCGTCGCGGACGAGGTCCTGCGCGATGGAGCCGTCGACCAGCAGCACGAGCTGCGTTGCCAGCGCCTCCGCGTCGGTAACGCCGAGTTCATTCAGCCGGTCGCGAAACCAGATGCGGCGGCTTTCCTTGAAGGCGATGGCGATCTTCTTCACGGCGCGGTCCGCCGGGCCAAGTTCGGCGACCGCGTTCACGAACGGGCAGCCGCGGAAATCCTTGGCCGCAAAACGTCGCTCCAGCGAATCGAAGGTGGCGAGGATCTGCTCGGCCGGGGGCTTGTCGGAGGTGCGGGGCTGCACGAAGCGGCGTTCGAGATACGCCGTGATCAGCGCGTCCTTGGAGGGGAAGTGGTTGTAGAGCGTGCGCTTGGAGATGCCGATCTCGGCCGCGATGGTGTCGACGCCGATGGCGCGAATGCCTTGCAGATAGAACAGCTTGTCGGCGGTCTCGAGGATCCGCTCTTTCATCGTCTGTGGGGCGGGCGGGGGAGCCATGCGGCGGTGAATGTCCTGTTCGCTTGACAGCGCACGCTATCCATAGCCTAAGTACACAGGTCTGTGTAATCAAAATCAACGAGCGATGCAGACAACGGCGCGCGCGCCGCGCCGATGAGGGAGAAGAAAATGCCCCTGCTGCAGGTCCTGCGTCCGACATTGCCTATCCTGATCGGCGCCTCGATCATGCTGACGCTGAGCATGGGGCTGCGGCAGAGCCTCGGCATCTTCATGCAGCCGCTGACGCACGACATTCATCTGTCGATCTCCGACTTCACGCTGGCGCTGGCCGTGCAGAATCTCGCTTGGGGCTTTCTCCAGCCGCCTATCGGCGCGCTGACCGTGCGCTACGGCTTTCGTCCGATCATGATCGCCGGATCGTTCATGTACATCGCGGGCCTGGTGCTGATGGCGACCGCCAACGGGCTCGTCAGCATCATGATCGGCGCCGGCGTCCTGATCGGGACGTCGCTGGCCTGCACCGCGGCTGCGATCGCGATGTCGGTGGCGGCGCGCGCGGTGCCGGCGACGGTGCGCTCCACCGTGCTCGGCATCGTCTCCGGAGCGGGCTCGCTCGGCGCACTGCTGTCGGCGCCGATCGGGCAGATGCTCAACGAGGGATTCGGCTGGCGCGCCGGCCTCGCCGGCTTCGTCGTCATGTCGGTGCTGATGATCCCTGCGGCCTGGTATGCCGGGCGTGTCGACGCGATCCCGCTGCCGAAGCCTTCAGCCGATGACATCGGCGATGCAACGGCCGCGACCGCGGCGAGGACCGCGTTCGGCAACGCATCCTTCGTGGTGATGACCTGCGCCTATCTCGTCTGCGGCATGCAGCTCGTGTTCCTCACCACGCACCTGCCGTCTTATCTCGCGATCTGCGGCCTCGACCCGATGCTGAGCGCGCAGACGCTGGGCATGATCGGCGGCTTCAACGTGCTGGGATCGCTGTTCTTCGGCTGGGCCGGCCAGCGCTGGAA
The DNA here is from genome assembly GCF_040547985.1 of Bradyrhizobium sp. LB14.3. NCBI lineage: Bacteria > Pseudomonadati > Pseudomonadota > Alphaproteobacteria > Hyphomicrobiales > Nitrobacteraceae > Bradyrhizobium > Bradyrhizobium sp. LB14.3. The sequence continues at coordinate 288,793 of NZ_JBEPQT010000006.1, read as the reverse complement.
CAAGCTGGCGCTACTCGGCGGCATCTACATCCTGCGCTCGCTCGCGCTCGCCTGGTACTTCATGCTGCCTGCGACGCCGGCCTCGACGCTATTGTTCGGCGCGATCATGGGCTTCCTCTGGATGGGCGTCGGCCCGCTGGTCGCGGGCGCGGTCGCCGAGATGTTCGGCTTGCGCTGGCAGGCGATGATCCAGGGCCTCGCCTTCATGAGCCACCAGATCGGCAGCTTCCTCGGCGCCTATGGAGGAGGGGTGATCTACGACGCGCTCGGCTCCTACACCATGGCCTGGCGCATCGGCGTGGCGCTCGGCCTCGCCGGTGGCATCATCCAGGTCGCGTTCGCGCTGATCCGGCCGTCGCAGCCCCCGGCGCCGGTGTTACGGACGGCGTAGGCGGGGCGTGTGGTCGCTATCGTCAGCTTGCGAGCTTTGAACGGACGCCACGCTGCTTGGTCGTGATGGGCCGCTTGTGACCCAAGCCGGCATGAAGGCCCTGATGAAGGTCCGCATAAAAATCCATTCAATGCCGAAAATGCATAGTCCTAAAAATGGCTATGCGCCAATCTTCGACCGGTGAATATCCCCTCAACCCGGCCGCTGCAAAGACTGCTCGCCGGCCGAACACCAAGTCGAAGTGACGTGCTTACGGCCGATTGATTTAGGTCCGTGCGCGACGCGAACGACAGACGAAGACCACAGACGAAGACCAGGGAGACGACTCATGAAGCTGGCTCGACAAATCTGGATCTGTATTCTTGCGCTTGGCGCTGCGATTGCGGTCGCGGGTGCACCGGCGTCCGCTCAGCAGCCACTCGACGGTCGGGTTCTCTTGGCAGGAGAGCCGATTGGCGGGGCGACAGTCACTCTTTGGGGGGCGGGTCCAGACGCGCCCGCCCAGCTCGCGCAGGCGCAAACCGGCGCAGATGGCCGTTTTGCGCTTAGCGCTCCACCTGCGGTCGGAAATAACGCGACGGTTTATCTGGTCGCCAAAGGCGGCACGCCCAGAGCAGTCACGAGCCAAGGCGCCACCAATGCCATCGCACTGATGGTATTGCTCGGGAATCCCGCACCCAGAACCGTCACCGTCAACGAGCTTACCACTGTGGCCTCGGCGTTCGTTGCCGCGCAATTCATCAAGGGAGAAGCGATCTCGGGTAATCCGCTCGGACTGCGGATTGCTGCCGGGAATGTCTCGAATTTGGTTGATCCCGCGACCGGTGGGTGGGGCAAAGTGCTTTTGGACCCGCTCAATAGCACCCAGACGACGACGCTCGCGAACTTGGACACCCTCGGATCGCTCGTCACGGCGTTCGCCACGGTAGCCAACGACGATTGGCGAGCCCGCTTTCTTAAGGCTGCAACCCTCCCCGACGGAACGACGCCCAAGAACACCATTGATGCAATGGCTAGTATCGCCCGCCAGCCATGGGCTCAGCCTAAGGAAATCTTTGCGTTGTTCGACGAGGCGTATCCGCAACCCAAGGATGGGTCTCGACGAAAGGCTCCATTCGTGCCGTATCTGGCCTACGTTCCGGATGATTTCGTCCTGTCGCTTTGCTTCGCTGGAGGCGGCGTTTATTCGGCCGGCCGGCTGATGTTTGACGCCGAGGGCAATCTCTGGAGCGGACAAAACTGGATGGCCGGGTCGCAGTCGGGCGTCAACCAGAGTATCGGCGGCGGTGTGGTCAAACTTTCTCCCAACGGAACCGCTCTTTCGCCCCCGATCACCGGCTTCACCGGGATGGGGATTGACGGAGTCGGCTGGGGCACCGCCGTGACGAAAGACAAGGTGTGGGCCACAAGCTTCGACGGGAAGATCCTCGTACTGGATTTCGACGGTCGTCCCATCGGTACAGAGAACGACTTCCCGTTCAAAGAAAAATTTCTCGGCCTGATGGGCATCGGGGTCGCCGCGAATGGAGACGTCTGGATAGCCGACGGGTCGGACAATCAGTTGCTGTACTTTCCTGGCGGACGAGTGAAGGACGGCCGGATCGTAAAAGTCGCCGGACTGAAGTCTCCCTTCGACATCGTTATCGATGCCCAAAATCGCGTTTGGGTCAGCAACTCCCAGTCGGACAAGGTCGTGCGGTTCCCCGCGGACGATCCCTCCAAAGCGGAGTCATTCCGCGCCGGGATCGGTGTTCGCGCGCTCGCGCTCGACTCGAAGGGCAACGTGTGGGTCGCGAGTAATATGTCGCTCGACTTTCCGCCGCCCGTCATTCCGGATGGCGCGTCGATCATGGAGCAGTTCAAGATTGCCGCCGGACATATGCTCAAGGTCCTCGAAAGCAATCCCACTATGGTCACCGGCGTAGTCAATATGATCCGCCCCGATGGCTCTCAGCCTGCTTCGACCGGTTTCACCGGTGACAAGGCAGTCAGCGTGCCCTGGGGCTTGAATATCGACGGCAATGACGACGTATGGATCGGCAACTTCTGGGGCCGTGGGTTGGTGCTGATGGCTGGAGACAACACGAAGGGCCATCCGGCAGGCACAAAGACGGGTGATGTCATCCACGTTTTCAAAGGCGGCAGCATCCAGATGCTGACCGACGCGTCGATCGACGCGGCCGGCAATGTTTGGGCGGCAAACAACTGGAACGACCTCAACGGCGCTGCCTCACCCAATCCCGTTCGCTCGACTTCGACGTGGGGTGGAGGTTTGGGCATCACCGTCATTTACGGAGTGGCAGCTCCCGTGCAACCGCCACGCATGGGAATGATGCGTAAGCCATAACTGTCGTGATTGCTTGCCGCGCAAGAGTCAGGTCGCGGAGGTTGCCCTATCGTCAAGGAGTGTGAAGGTGAGTAGAAAACTTTGGCTTGGACTGCTGGCATCAGTTGCCGGAGTTACGATTGCCGCCGCGCCGGCGTTTGCACAGAAGAAGCCCAATATCGTTGTGCTGATGACCGACGACACCGGTTGGAACGATTTCGGCGCCTACACTGGCGGCGGGGCGGCTCTTGGTCACCCGACGCCGAATATAGACCGTGTCGCAAAGGAGGGCGCTCTGTTTACGTGCTGGTACGGCCAAGCCAGTTGCACAGCCGGCCGCTCTTCGTTCATGACAGGGCGCATTCCGATTCGCTCGGCATTGTCGGTGGTCGTTGTTCCCAGCGACCGCAATGGCCTGAAGAAAGAGACACCGACGATCGGCGAGTTTTACCAGAAGAACGGTTACTCGACCTTCTACTCGGGCAAATGGCATCTTGGTGACGCGCCCGAGTTCTATCCGACCGAGCACGGCTTCGACGAGATGCAACACTTTGCTGCCTATTATCCGGGTGTTTACGCCTACAGCGACACGTCACCTGACGCGCACCCGTGGTTTCCGAAATACAACCCACAATATTGGGCGATGTATCGGAAAGCTGTGAATCTTTACGAGTGGTCCGGCACAGCTGGCAAGCCCGCGGTGAAGGGCGACGAGATCACGCTGAGCAACCTTTCCGAATTTGATGTTCGCCAGACCGAGACGGCGATCGACTATATCAAGCAGCACGCCAAGGACAGCAAGCCGTTCTTCATGGACATCAACTTCATGAAAATGCATCAGCCCAACAGGCCGAGCAAGGCATTCGTCGGCAAGTCTCACCTCGGCAACTATTCGGACGCGATGATGGAGCTCGACTCAGATGTCGGCCGGATTATGGACACGATCCGGGCCGAGGCGCCGGATACGATCGTCATCATCACAGCCGACAACGGCGCCTGGCAGGACGCCTGGCCCGACGCCGGGACCCATCCGTTCCGCGGCGAAAAAGGATCACCATTCGAGGCCGGGTGGCGCGTTCCCGGTATCATGTGGTCGCCGGGCAAGATTCCGGCAGGGATCGTTTTGACTGAAATGATGTCGCATATGGACGTGTGGCCCACAACCGCGGCGATGGTCGGGCTAAAGTCTCCGACAAAGGGCGAGACGACAGATAACAACGGAAAGCCGATCTATTTCGACGGTATTGACAACAGCGCCTATGTGACGGGCAAAGCGGAACATTCGGCGCGCGATTCTTGGATCTATATCGACGGCGAGAACTTCAACGGCGTTCGCGCGGACATCGGCGGCGACCCGGATGCTCCTTGGCTGAGGATCGCGTGGAAGATGGTCTATACCTCCAAGGATACTTGGATGGGCCCGGAATTGAACATGGGCGCGGTTCCTTCGATCTACAATTTGACCATGGACCCGTTCGAGAAATACGACATGACCTTCAATGGCGCGACGCCAACGCGCAACCCGACGTCCTCTCCGGGTCGTTACGCAGGCATGGATAATGGTTGGGCCGCATCGCTGTTGGACTTGCCGCTCCAGGAATTCAACAGGTCCATCGTAAAATATCCGAACATCAAGCGCTTCCCGGGAGGAGCCTCGACTGATCTCCTGCCGAACTTGCAAAATCCGGAAAATCCTGTGCCAGCGCTTGATGGGAACAACCCGACAAGACAGCTCAAGATGCAAGGGGATTAGAAGCCGTGGTTCGGACCAGGCGGTTGCTTCCATCTGGTCCTTCCATTGGTGACGCAATCAGAATCGGCGTGCGTCAGGATCATCTGATCCCGGCAAGGATAGCGTGGTTCGGCTTCCGAAGGCGGAGAGCTATTCGGGCGGAGCACAACCGGCAGGTATTCCCATGAAGGGTTTGGATATCTTCATCATCAACACGATCAAACCATTTCTCATCGTGTTCGGCATTGCTACCGGCCTGTCATTGCCGTTCGCCATCGACATCCACCTTCTGACGCCGATGTTTGGCGGCCTCGTCGACTATACGCCTTCCAGCGTGCCAGCCCTGCGGCACTGGGGCATCATGGTCTTCGGGATCGGAGTGCTGATGGTGGTCGCTGCCTTTCGCCCATGGCTGCGCTTCGAGACCATGGTATTCAGCGCCATCGAGAAAGCTTTCATGGTCTTCTTGTGCATCAGCAATTTTGGGCAGCAGCCATGGGCCAAGGGCTACCTGCTTCCCTTTCTGCTCGACTCGACCATCGTCGCGTACAGCATATTGTTTTTCATCAGCAGCCAAGGGCGTCCGGAGTCGTGGTCGAGAAGCAAGATGATTGATCGATAGTCATGGCTGAGATCAACATGACCGAATCGATCATCTTGTCCTGATCACCTCGACTGGACCTTGGCGCGACGACGGGCGATCAGGAAAATCTTTGTAGTCAACTGGCGGACTTCTCAAGGTCTCCGAAGGCATTTCACCAAACAACGTTCGATAGGCGACCGAGAAGCGACCCAGCTCCCAAAAGCCGTGATCGGTGGCAATTCGGGTTACCGTTGTCGTCGAAGGAATCCCTTGCACCAGCGCGCGACGGGCAAGGTGCATTCTCCGCAAATTGAGGTAGCGGACAGGGCCCATTCCGACGTGCTCTTCACAGGCGAATCGCAGAGTTCTTTCTGCTACGCCGACGGCCGCGCATACGTCGGTCAGATATAGGGGCTTGTTTGGGTTCGCTTCCAGGAACTCTTCGAAGCGCGCGACGACGGTTTCATAGCGAAGATTGCGGCTGTTGGGCGTTGATATAATGCTGTCGGTCAAACATCTGATCAACACGTGAACAGATTGCTGTTCAAATGCCCGAACAAGTTCCGGAAGTTCGAAAAAGTTTGGCGTGGTCTTGGCAATGTGTTCTGCCGTCTCATGGAGCGCCAGCAATCGCCTCACGAGGTCTGGCCTTGGCCGAATGACGTGTTTGGTGCGCTCAATATCAAATTCGCGACCTGCTATCGCCTTGCTCGCCCTTACTAGTTCTTCCGGCGCAAGAGAAATACATCCGAGGTGGAAATCTCCCGTGGTCCTCATGTGCTGTACTTCGTAGTCTTCCGAGATCAATTCACCTTGCGACAACAATCGGCCGCAGTGATACACCTCTGGCTGAGCTTCCGAGAGAAAGGTGAATACCTTGCGGCCGGGCCGCACCGTCCCTTTGTGGACACGTGGCAATTGTTCATGAAATCGCTGCATCCACAATTCGTTCATCACGATTTGCGTCACCTGGCCTCGAAATTCTCCCTTGGCGGTGGGAAATATTCGCATGTCGGAGGCACGAACGTTCGTCTGATACGGGAACGGATCGGTAAAGCTGAGAACTTTGCTCCAAGCCATTTTCCAATCTCCACTCAGCAATTACTAGGTGCGACGGTCGGATCGAGCGCCTGTCCCAGGAAACAAAAATCGACGAGAACTATGCAACGGTAGCAAAATAGAAGTTAGAAGAATCTGCCGCATTTGCATAGCTCCCGGTTGCGTCAGTGTGACAAGCTAATCCAGCGGGACACAAACAATGATCCGGGAACGCCTCGGGCCGGCATCGGTTGGGAACGACCAACTCGAATGCTTTGAGGGCCGCTATGCAAGAGGAACACCTGACCATCGACCAGTGCGACGAACTCGCGAAAGCCCTGCGTGAAGATGCCGCTCGCTTACCGCATGGACCGGAAAGGGAAAACCTTTTGCAATTGGCGAAGGGTTACCACGCCCTTGCAAACATGAAAAAAATGGTTCTTGCTGCGATGAATTGACTGTGTCCAATGGCCGATGATGGCGGTTATCGGCCCGTTGTCGACATCGAGCGACTCGGCTTCAGCGTAGTCTTCTGCGCGCATAGCGGACGCGACATTTCCAGAAGCACGCGTCCTCGCGCTCTCGCGCCCCGGACGCAGCGCAGCGCTTCTTCAGCGGTGCGCTGCAGAGCCGGGGCCCACGTCTCCTGCATCGTGTTGTGTTGCTTTCTGGATCCCGGCTCGGCGCAGCAGCGTTTCACGCTGCAGCGCGTCCGGGACACGAGAGAGAACGTGCGGGGCGCAGTCGCAGCCCTCGCGCCAACGCCGGGCGTCTGGTTGCCGGCCGCCTTTCCGGAAGCTTTCCGAAATGTGAAAGCGCTTGCATCAGCGCAGACACGGAGAGAGGCACAAATAAAAACGGGGCCGGAAAGGGCCCCGCAAAACTCAGCAGCGTTTAGCCGATCTTACTTGATCTTGGCTTCGCGGAATTCGACGTGCTTGCGCGCGACGGGATCGTACTTCTTCTTGACGATCTTGTCGGTCATGGTGCGCGAATTCTTCTTGGCGACGTAGTAGAAGCCGGTGTCGGCCGAGGACACGAGCTTGACCTTGATGGTGACCGCTTTGGCCATGTTCTGAACCTCAACAATAAGGGAATCTGGAGCCGGCCAAACGGCCCGCGTTGGGCGGCAACCTAGCCAGAAACCGCCTGATGTCAAGATTTTAGGGGTCGAAAAGCACTCAAATCGGCCCGATCACCCCTCGAAGAACCGGTTTTTCGGCCGCGGCAGGCCCAGATTCTCCCTCAAGGTGGGCCCTTCATACTCTTTGCGGAAAATCCCGCGCCGCTGCAGCTCCGGCACGACCTTGTCGACGAAGTCGTCGAGGCCGGCGGGCAGGAACGGGAACATGATGTTGAAGCCGTCCGAGCCGCGCCCGACCAGCCATTCCTCCATCTGGTCGGCGATGGTTTTTGCGGTGCCGACGAAGGACAGCCCGCCATAGCCGCCGACGCGCTGGGCGAGCTGGCGCACCGTGAGCTTGTCGCGCGCGGCGAGGTCGACCATGCGCTGCCGGCCGCTCTTGCTGGCATTGGTCTCGGGGATTTCGGGCAGTGGTCCATCGGGATCGAAGCCGGAGGCATCGGTGCCGAGGATGACGGACAGCGAGGCGATGGCGCTGTCGTAGTGCACGCGGCTGTCGAGCAACGCACGCTTCTCCTTGGCCTCGTCGACGCTGTCGCCGACCACCACGAAGGCGCCGGGCAGGATTTTCAGATGCTCGGGGTCGCGGCCGATCTTCTCCATGCGGCCCTTGATGTCGGCATAGAGCTTTTGGCTGTCGGCGAGGCTGCCGCCGCCGGTGAACACGGCCTCTGCTGTCTCGGCCGCAAGCTGCCTGCCGTCTTCCGATGCGCCGGCCTGCACGATCAGCGGCCAGCCCTGCACAGGGCGGGCGATGTTGAGCGGCCCGCGCACCTTCAGATATTTGCCGTTGTGATCGAGCACATGCATCTTCGCGGGATCGACGAACACGCCGCTTTCGACGTCGCGCACGAAGGCGTCGTCGGCGAAGGAATCCCAGAGGCCGGTGACGACGTCGTAGAACTCGCGGGCGCGCTTGTAGCGCTCGGCGTGTTCCATGTGGTCGTCGAGGCCGAAATTCAGCGCGGCATCCGGATTCGAGGTGGTGACGATATTCCAGCCCGCACGTCCGCCGCTGAGATGGTCGAGCGAGGCGAAACGCCGTGCCACGTGATAGGGCTCGTCAAAGGTGGTCGAGCCGGTCGCGATCAGGCCGATGCGCTCGGTGACGGCGGAGAGCGCCGACAGCAGCGTGAACGGCTCGAACGAGGTCACGGTGTGGCTGCGTTTGAGCGCGTTGACCGGCATGTTCAAGACGGCGAGGTGATCGGCCATGAAGAAGGCGTCGAACTTGCCGGCCTCGAGCTTTCTAATCAGCGTCTTGATGTGGCCGAAATTGAAATTGGCGTCCGGCCAGGCCCCGGGATAGCGCCAGGCGCCAGTGTGGATGCTGATCGGGCGCATGAACGCGCCAAGCTTGAGTTGCCGTTGTGCCATCGCCCCGTATCCGTTCCTTGTGTGGTTGGAGAAGACATAGGCACGCCGGGGAACTCCGCCATTGGTAAGAGCGGGAAGATTTTTTTGTTTTTCGCGACGCACTCAGCACAATTCCGTCATTCCGGGGCGCGAGTCTGGAACGACGGCGAGGGGCTATCGAACCGATCCGCCGCTCGCTCCGACCAAGCCATGACTTCGGCTCGTGAGGAGGCCTTCAATGGCAGACGCTATGACCGTGGACGGCAGTATCGTCCGCATCGACCGGCCCATGCCCTGGGTCGGGCGGCTGCTGTCGTTGCCGCTGCTGGCGGCGAGCGGCTATCTGCTGTGGAATGTCGCGCTCGGCCTGCGCCAGGATTTTGCCGGCTTCGGAAGGCTCGCCGATGATCTCGTGCCGGTGCTGGTGTTCACGGGGCTCGGGCTGCTCGTCGGGATTCCCGGAATCATCCTGTTGACGTTCCGCTATTTCGTCGTGCTGAACGAGACGCTGCGCCAGATCGTCATCACCAGGCAGTTCGGTCCGCTGAATTTTCGCAAGCGTCGCGATCTCGCCGATTATCATTTCATTGGCATCACCGACGACTACGATCCGCAAGCGACGACCTACGACGTCAATCTGTGCGGCAACAAGGGTACCGAGCCGATCGCACTGATGAGCTTCACCAAGCGCGAGGAAGCCAGCCAGCTCGCCAACGAGCTCGGGCGAGCGCTGAACCTTCCCGCGCGCGACTATGTCTCCACCGAGCCGGATGCGGACGAGTAGTCAGCTCAAAATATCCTTCTGCATCTTGCCGCCGTAGAAATGGAAGAACGGCACCGGCGCATCGTGACGGAGCGGGCCGGTGGCAAGGCGCGTGTGGAGTTCGTTGAGTACGTTGCGCGTCATCGGATGCAGATCGGCGAGCGGCTTTGAGCCGAGCTCGACCCAGACCAGCTCGACAAGTTCGGCATTCGCATGGATCACGCCTTCGACGTGATGGGTGATCGCGGAGGCGTCCGCCGTGAAGAAGCGCGTGTCGAACCGCTTGACGCGGCCGGGCGGGGTGATCGCGCGCGCGATCAGGAACAGGCTGGAGGGATCGGGCAACAGGCCAGCATCCGCGAACGGCTTCCAGGCACCTTCGAGTTTGGCCTTGCCCTCGGCCTTATCTTGAATCTTGCGCCCGAGGCAGAGGCCGGTCTCCTCACAGGCTTCGCGGATCGCGGCAATGGCGAGTGACTTCGCGCGCGAGGCCGGGGTCTTCGGGCTGCCCTTGGCGAGATTGGCTTCGAGCTCGGCGGTGATGGGCGCCGCGCACGGCACGCGATAATCATCCTTGTCGACGCGGCCGCCGGGGAAGACAAACTTTCCGGGCATGAACACCACCTTGTCGTGGCGCTTGCCAACCAGGACTTTGGGAACGGCGCCGCTGCGATCGACCAGGATCAGTGTGGCCGCATCCCGGGGACGGAAATAGGGATGGTGGTCGGCTTCCTTGCCCTCGTGGATCTTTGCCTTCTCGGCTGTCTGCGACGTATCCGTCATGTCCTCACCCAAACCGCTTCTTGTTTATTTTGCTTACACCGGCGGAATACCATCCTGTGGGTTCTCGTCAAACCCGTGCATACGCAGAGCCCATTGCAATCCGACCACGGCGCCCTTGACCGGCTGCAGCAGTGCGAGCGAGGCGACGAAGGTGAAGGGCAGGTAGGCCGCGAAGCTGATCCAGACCGGCGTGGTGTAGTTGGTCTCGATCCACAAAATAGTCGGCACCACGATGTGGCCGACGATGACGATGACGAGATAGGCGGGCAGATCGTCGGCGCGATGCGGCGTGAAATCGAGGCCGCATCTGGAGCAATTGTCCGCGGTCTTCAGGAAGGCGCGGAACAGCTTTCCTTCGCCGCAGCGCGGGCAGCGGCCGCGAAAGCCGCGCTTCATGGCAGTCCAGACGTCGCGCTTCTCGACGAGGCCGGTCTCGCGGGTCCAGATTTTTGGGGCTGTGCTTGTTGTCACCACGCCTTGCCCTTCTGTCCTTTGCCTTTTCCCTTGGCCTTTTTGCCCCTACCGGGCTTCTTCTGCTTCTCCGGCTTGCCTTTCTTGGCTGGACTACGCCCGGGATGCGCCTTGAACGAGGGGCGGCGTTGCGGACCAGATGACCTGCGGTGCCGTGGCGCGGTTTCGCCCGTGGAGGACAGCAGCTCGAAGCGTAACGCGCCTGCGATGGGGGCTGCTTCGATCAGGCGGACGTCGACGACGTCACCGAGCTGATGCATGGTGCCGCTGCGCGTGCCGACGAGCGCGTGACGGCCTTCGTCATAGTTGAAATATTCCGCGCCGAGGGATCGGATCGGGATCAGGCCGTCGGCGCCGGTCTCGGCCAGCTTGACGAACAGGCCGGCGCGCGTGACGCCGGAGACGCGGCCCTGAAAACTCGAGCCGATGCGGTCGGCGAGGTGATGGGCGATCAGGCGGTCGACGGTCTCGCGCTCCGCCTTCATCGCGCGGCGCTCGGTCACCGAGATGTGGGCGGCGACCTCGCCGAGAGTTTCCGGCGTCTCGCTGTCGGGCAACGCGCCGTCGCCGAGGCCGAGCGCGCGGACCAGGGCGCGGTGCACGACGAGGTCGGCATAGCGGCGGATCGGCGAGGTGAAATGCGCGTAGCGGCGCAGGTTCAACCCGAAATGACCGTAATTCTCCGAGGAATATTCCGCCTGCGCCTGGGCGCGCAGCACGACCTCGCTCACCAGCGGAAAGTGGTCGTGGCCTTCGAGCTGCGCCAGCACGCGGTTGAACAGAGCGGGGCGCAGCGCGCCACCTTTCGTGAAGGGAACGTCGAGCGTCTGCAAAAACTCCGCGAGCGCGTGGACCTTCTCCAGCGTCGGCTCGTCATGCACGCGATAGATCAGCGGCAGCGACTTCTTCTCGAGCATCTCCGCCGCCGCGACGTTGGCGAGGATCATGAACTCCTCGATCAGCCTGTGCGCGTCGAGCCGGTCAGGCACGACGACGCGGTCGACCGTGCCATCGCTGTTCAGCAGGATCTTGCGCTCGGGCAGATCGAGATTGAGCGGATCGCGCTCGTCGCGCGCGCGCTTGACGCAGGCATAGGCGGCATAGAGCGGTTTCAGGATCGGATCGAGCAGGGGGCCTGTGGTGTCGTCGGGCCGGCCGTCGATCGCGGCCTGCGTCTGCGCGTAACTCAGCTTCGCTGCCGAACGCATCAGGATGCGGTGGAACGTATGCGAGCGCTTGCGGCCGTCGGGGCCGATCACCATCCGCACCGCGAGCGCGCCGCGCGGCTCGCCCGGCACCAGCGAGCACAGATTGTTGGAGATGCGCTCGGGCAGCATCGGCACGACGCGGTCGGGGAAATAGACCGAGTTGCCCCGGTCGAGCGCGTCGCGATCGAGCGCGGTGCCCGGCTGGACGTAGAAGCTCACATCGGCGATGGCGACGTTGACGATGAAGCCGCCTCTGTTGTGGGGATCGTCATCCGGCTGCGCATGCACCGCGTCGTCGTGATCTTTCGCGTCCGGCGGATCGATGGTGACGAGTGGGACGTCGCGCCAGTCCTCGCGGCCTTTCAGGTTGGCCGGCTCCGCCGCTTCGGCTTCGCGCTCTGCCGCGGGGCGGAATTGCAGCGGGATGTCGTGCGCGTAGATCGCGATCAGGCTGATCGCCTTCTCCGACTTGACCGAGCCGAGCTTCTCCTTGACGCGGCCTGATGCCAGGCCGAAGCCGCGCGAGCGGATGATGTCGACGCTGACGAGATCGCCGTCCTGCGCGCCGTGCATCTCGGTCGGGGCGATGTTCAGCTCGCGGTCGGCGGACTTCTTGTCGACGGGGATGATCCGTCCGCCGCCTTCGGGCAGGTTGCGGAAGACGCCGAGGATGCGGCTCTTGGCCTTGTCGAAGACCTTGATGATGTGGCCGCGATAGGCCGGGCCTTCGATCTCATCGGAGCGCTCGACGCGCAGCAGCGCGCGATCGCCGACGCCGGCCGCGGTGCCAGGCCTTGGCCGGCGCGGCATTGTGATGAGGATCTTTGGCGGTTCGCCGCCTTCGACCTCGTCCCATTCGGTGGGGGAGGCGACCAGCTCGCCGTCAGCGTCGCGGCCGGTGATGTCGGCGACCAGCGTCGGCGGCAGGCTGTCGGGCTCGGAGATGGTGTGGCGTTTTTTCTTGACGAGACCGTCGTCGGCGAGCTCGCGCAGCATGCGCTTGAGCTTGACGCGATCGGCGTTCTTCAGGCCGAACTCGCGCGCAATTTCGCGGGTTCCGACCTTTCCGGGATTTGCCTTGATGAAGGCGACGATGGCGTTCCGGTCGGGAAAGCCACGGTCATTGTTACGTTTCACTTAGCCTCTAATTGGTGCCGGCACTCTTCTTGGCCGGAGCTTTGGCGCCAGCTGCCTTGGTCGGCGACGTCTTGATGGCCGAAGTCTTGGCCGACGACGACACGGCGGCGCGCGCCTTGCTGGTGGATTCGGATTTGGGTTTGGCCGCCTTCTTCGCGGCCGGCTTTTTGGTTTTTGGCGCGGCGTCATCGCCGGCCGCGGCCTTCTTGGCCTTGGTCTTGGCCTTGGCCGGCTTCGCCGTCTTCTTCGGTTTCTTGCCGCCACCCTTGGCCGCGCGTTCGTCGATCAGCGCGATCGCCTGCGGCAGCGTGATGGCATCTTTCTCGATGTCGCTCGGGATCGTCGCGTTGACGCCGCCGGCTGTGACATAGGCGCCGTAGCGGCCACCCTTCACCGTGACGGTGCCGAGGGTGGGATGATCGCCGATCGTCTTGCCGGGATCGGCGCCGAAGCGGCGGCTCGGGCCTTTGGCGATCTTCTCCGCGATCAGCGTGACCGCGCGGTTGATGCCGATGTCGAACACCTCGTCGCCGGCCTCCAGGCTGGCATAGGTCTTCTCGTGCTTCACGAACGGCCCGAAGCGGCCGAGACCTGCCGTGATCGGCTCACCGGTCTCCGGATGCTTGCCGATCTCGCGCGGCAGCGACAGCAATTTGAGCGCAAGCTCAAGCTCGACATCGCCGGGCGAGGTGCCGTTCGGAATGCCCGCGCGCTTGGGCTTCTCGCCTTCGGCATAATCCTTGGCCTCGCCGAGCTGGATGTAGGGCCCGAACCGGCCGGCCTTGACCCAGACGTCGCGGCCGGTTTCGGGATCCTGACCAAGCGAACGGTCGGCGCTCGCCTCGCCGTCGGCAGCAAGCTGACGGGTGTAGCGGCATTCCGGATAGTTCGAGCAGCCGACGAAGGCGCCGAACTTGCCGGCCTTGAGATTGAGCCGGCCGTTGCCGCAGCTCGGACACTGCCTGATGTCGCCGCCATCCGTGCGCGGCGGATAGATGTGCTGTCCCAGCACCTCGTCGAGCACGTCGAGCACCTGCGCGACGCGCAGATCCTTGATCTCGTCGACGGCGCCGATAAAGCCGGTCCAGAAATCCTTCAGCACCTGCTGCCAGGAGATCTCGTTGTTGGAGACGCGGTCGAGCTGCTCTTCCAGATTGGCAGTGAAGTCGTATTCGACATAGCGGGCGAAGAAGCTTTCGAGGAATGCGACCACGACGCGGCCCTTGTCCTCGCCGTGCAGGCGCTTCTTCTCCAGCTTGACGTAGCCGCGGTCCTTGAGGACCTGGAGGATCGAGGCATAGGTCGAGGGCCGGCCGATGCCGAGCTCTTCCATGCGCTTGACCAGCGAGGCCTCGGAGAAGCGCGGCGGCGGCTCGGTGAAGTGCTGGGTGACGGCGAGCGACTGCCGCTTCAGTGCGTCGTTCGGGCTCATCGCGGGCAGGCGGCGGGAGTCCTCGTCCTCCTCGTCGTCGCGGCCTTCCTGATAGAGTGCGAGGAAACCGTCGAACTTCACCACCTGGCCGGTCGCGCGCAGATCCAGCGTGCGGCCGCCGGCTTTCGCCGTGATGTCGACCGTGGTGCGCTCGAGTTCGGCCGATTCCATCTGGCTCGCAATGGTGCGCTTCCAGATCAGCTCGTAGAGTCTCGCCTGATCGGCATCGAGCCTGCGGCTCATGCTGTCGGGGCGGCGGGACATATCGGTCGGGCGGATTGCTTCGTGCGCTTCCTGGGCGTTCTTGGCTTTGGCCTGGTACTGGCGCGGCGCGTCGGGCACGTAGGCGTTGCCGTAATCCTCGCCGATCACCTTGCGCGCCTGGGTGATCGCGGACGGATCGATCTGCACGCCGTCGGTACGCATATAAGTAATGAGTCCGGTGGTCTCGCCGCCGATGTCGATGCCCTCATAAAGCCGCTGCGCGATGCGCATCGTGTGCGCCGGCGCAAAGCCGTATTTGCGGCTGGCTTCCTGCTGCAGCGTCGAGGTGGTGAAGGGCGCCTGCGGATTGCGCCGGGCCGGCTTGGCGTCGACGGAGGTGACGGCAAAGGCCGCCGTTTCCAGCGCCTTCTTGAAGTCTTCCGCTTCCGCGCCGGTGCCGATGTCGAGACGCTGGATCTTCTTGCCGTCGGCGCCGATGAGACGCGCCTCGAAGGCATCGCCGCGCGGCGTCAGCAGGGTCGCGATCAGCGACCAGTATTCGCGCGCGACGAACTTCTCGATCTCCAGCTCGCGGTCGCAGACCAGCCGCAGCGCCACTGACTGCACGCGGCCGGCCGAGCGGGCGCCCGGCAGCTTGCGCCACAGTACGGGGGAGAGGGTGAATCCGACCAGATAGTCGAGCGCGCGGCGCGCCATATAGGCGTCGACCAGCGCACCGTCGATCTGGCGCGGATTCTTCATCGCGTCCGTGACCGCCTGCTTGGTGATGGCGTTGAACACCACGCGCTCGATCTTGTGGTCTTTCAGCGCGCGCTTCTCTTTCAGCACCTCCAGCACGTGCCAGGAGATGGCCTCGCCCTCGCGATCAGGGTCGGTCGCGAGAATCAGGCGGTCAGCGCCCTTCAGGGATTTTGCGATATCGTTGAGCCGGCCGGCCGCCTTGGGGTCGATCTCCCAGATCATCTTGAAATTGGCGTCGGGATCGACGGAACCGTTCTTCGCAGGCAAGTCGCGGACATGGCCGAACGAGGCCAAAACCTCGTAGGACGAGCCCAGATACTTGTTGATCGTCTTGGCTTTCGCCGGCGACTCCACAATAACGATATTCATGTAGTTCCAGTAACTTACGGGGAAAATCTGGGCCGAATTCGATGAGATTCGGGTCGGCCGTTTCGTCCCGAACATGGGTGGTGCGACCCTCGCTGTCAAATCGAGGGGTGTTGAAAGCCATCCCGATGGGAAAAGTTTCATATCGAGAAAGTTGCAAAATACCACCTTTGAGTTGCGGCCGATGTCGGCGTAATGTTTCTGCGGGGATATGGATTCGGGTGGGGTCTGGTGACTAGGCCAGGAAAGAAACGGGCGCGCGCCGCATCAGGCGCGCAGGGGGGCTTGCGTCACGAGGAACCGGGCGAGGGCGGCGTCGAGGAGGCGGTAGCCTTCATCACCGAGCAGGTCGCGGCATTGCGCAAGCTCGCCGAGCGGCACAAGCTCGACGTGCTGCATTATCTCCTGGGGATGACCAAGCTGGAAGCCGACGAGCATCTGCGGCTGCGGAGCAAGCGCAAGCTGTCGTGAGGGCACCGGCCAGTATCAGACCCGTCATCCTAAGGTGTGAGCGGCGCGATGCATGGCATCGCGCCGGGAGCCTCGAAGGATGAGCGGTCGGGATGCAGCAGCCGGGCTGTCATCCTTCGAGGCTCGCCCTGCTTTGCAGGACGAGCACCTCAGCATGACGGTCAGCGATCTGAGCGCGCTGCAGCCGACCGCCGCCGCGGCGCCGGCCGCGGCTTCAGCGTCGTATCCGCGGGACTGAGCAGCCGCCCGTCCTCGGCGCGCATCTCGAGCTTCTTCACCGGGCGGCCCTTCTCGCGATCGACCAGAATCGTCGCGATCTCCTCCGGGTGATCGTCGAATTCCTCGCTCCATTGCCGCAGCGCCACCAGGATCGGGAAGGTGCCGCGGCCCTTCTCCGTCAGCACATACTCCTGATACGCGCTGCCGTCGGAAGCGGGGGCGGTTGCCAGAATGCCGTGGTCGACCAGCACACGCAGGCGCGCGGACAAAATGTTCTTGGCCATGCCGAGCTTGTTTTGAAACTGGCCGAAGCGGCGCAGGCCGAACCGCGCCTCGCGGATGATCAGCAGAGACCACCAGTCGCCGATTGCGTCCAGTGATCGCGCGATCGGGCAGGCATCGCCCTCGAAGCTCGTTCGTTTCACCATCGTCTTCGTTCCGTCGTGCCGTGCGTTTTGACATCAGTCACGCGCTTGTGTGGTTGCATCATAAAACCGTAGGCCCTAGATGGCAATCTAGTTTTATGATGCAACCACTGGAGGCGAGCGTGAGACTGAAGAACAAGACGGCCCTGATCACCGGCGGCAACAGCGGCATTGGATTGGCAACGGCGAAACTTTTCGTGGCCGAGGGCGCCAAGGTGGTGATCACCGGGCGCAACAAGAAGACGCTGGAGGCTGCGGCGAAAGAGCTTGGCCCGAACGCGCTCGCGCTCGCCGCCGACGCCACTGACATCGCCGCGACGGAAGCTGCAATCAAGAAGGGCGCCGAAAAATTCGGCAAGTTCGACATCGTGTTCGCCAACGCCGGGATCGCCGGCGGCACGCCGCTCGGTTCGTCGACGCTGGAGGTCTTCGAGAAGGTCATCCGCACGAATCTCACCGGCGTGTTCTTCACCGTTCAGTCGGCGCTGCCCTATCTCAACGATAATGCCTCGATTGTCCTCAACGGCTCGGTGATCTCCGTGCTCGGCATTCCCGGCTACTCGGCTTACGGGGCTGCGAAGGCGGGCGTGCGCGCGATGGCGCGGATCATGGCATCAGAACTGTCGCCGCGCGGCATCCGCGTCAACGTGGTCTCGCCCGGCGCGACCCGTACGCCGATCTGGGGACCTGCGACCGCGACACCCGAAGCCGAGAAAGCGTTCGAGAAGCGGATCTCGCTGTCGACGCCGCTCGGCCGCATTGGTGAAACAGATCACGTTGCGAAGACGGTGCTGTTCCTCGCCTCCGATGATTCCGCGCATGTGCAGGGCCAGGAGATCTTCGTCGACGGCGGCGCGGTCGCTTCTCCGAGCGGCGCGCCGATCTATCGCGGCTGATCAATCTTTGCGAAAATTGAATCGGTCGGCGCCGCGGCAAGCGGTTGCGCCGGCCGGTTCCTTCGTCCTGCGAGACGTTTTTTCTGAACCTTGCGTGAGGCGTTGAACCTTCGCTTGCGCTGCAAAGACACTTTTACGGCAGGGTCACAAGACTCATTTTCAAGGGAGCCCGATATGCCGAAGGCAGCTCGCATTTCATCGTCGATTTCAGCACCGCGTATTTACGCCGAACGTTCCGCCATTCCCGCCAAGCGGTCCGACACCTCCGAGTTCATCGGGGTGGCTCTTTTCTCAGGCATCGGTCTGTTCGTTTCGCTCGTCGCCGTCATTCTCGGCGTTCAGGGCGCCTGGTTTTAATTTCGTCGAACTCTCAGCCGCCGCCGGAGTCCGGCAGCGGCTGGTGTCGGCGTAAGCTTTACGCCGCGCGCAAGCTGGTGGCCGCCTCAAGTGCGCCAGCCACCGCTTTCTCGCGGTGATCCGGACCAACCTGAATACCGTCGGCGAAAATGAACTCGGGGCTGGTGATGCCGATGAAGCCGAACACCCAGCGCAGATAGGTTTCGAGATGCTCACCGAGCGCGGCTGGGCCGTAATAGCCGCCGCGCGAGATAGCCACGATCACGCGCTTGTCGCCGGCAAGACCCTGCGGTCCGTTCGCCCCGTAGCTGAACGTCTTCCCCGCCACCAGGACCCGGTCGATCCAGGCCTTGAGCTGGCTGGGAATGGTGAAATTGTACATGGGTGCGCCGATCACGATGATGTCGGCAGCCAGGAACTCGTCCAGCACCGCCGCGCTCGCGGCAAGATCGGGTCCGAGCTCCGCCGGCGCAGGTGCGCCTTGCGCGGCGGCGAGGTGCGAGCCGGAGAGGTGGGCGAGCGGGGTCTGGGTCAGGTCGCGATAGACGATGTCGAGCGACGGTGTCGACTGCCGGAGCCGGTCGACGATAGCAGCGGAGACCTGCCGGGAGACGGAGTGGGGGCCGAGCACGCTGGAGTCGAGATGGAGGAGTTTCATTTGGGGTCACCCTGGTATATGTTTGTAACCAGAGCTACATGAGTGACTATCGAACCCCCCGCAAGAACGCACTTTTTTGAGCCATGGGCACATCCCTGAAACCTGCACACATTGATTTGCCTGCCTCACCGAGGCCGGATCCCACCCATGCGGACTGCCGCGGGGTCGCCTCCGTGCTGTCCCGCGTCGGCGACAAATGGAGCGTGTTCGTGATCATGATGCTCGGCGATGGGCCGAGGCGCTTCAACGAGCTCAAGCGCATGATCAACGGCATCTCGCAGCGGATGCTGACCTTGACGCTGCGCGGGCTGGAGCGCGACGGCCTCGTCACGCGCACGATCTTTCCGACCATTCCGCCGCGCGTGGACTACGAGCTGACCGATCTCGGCCGCGGGCTGTCGCAGCCCGTCGAGGCACTCGGCAAATGGGCGATGGACCATCTGGCGCAAATCGAGGCTGCAAGGACGCGTTTCGATCAGCGCAACGAAACCTAAAGCAGCGACACCAGACCACCGCCGTGACGCTCGAGCCGGCCGGCGAGCTCCAGCTCCAGGAGCACGATGCGCACGATCGCGGGCGAGGCGCCCGACATCCGTACGAGATCGTCGATCGTGACAGGAGTGGGGCCGAGCAGGCCGGTGATCTGGTCGCGGTCGTGCCCTTGCGGATCGCTCTCGAACGGCTCGCTGTCGGGTTCTCTCGCCGGATGCATCAGCGGCCGCTCCATGATCGGCTGGATCGCGTTGACGACGTCGGCGGCTTCGGTGACGAGCGTCGCGCCCTGCTTGATCAGATCATTGGTGCCGGCGGCGCGCGGATCGAGCGGCGAGCCGGGCACTGCGAACACTTCGCGACCCTGTTCGGCCGCCATGCGTGCGGTGATCAGCGAGCCCGAGCGGTGCGCCGCCTCCACCACGACCACGCCGAGCGCTGCGCCCGAGATCAGCCGGTTGCGGCGGGGAAAGTCGCGGGCGCGCGGCTCGTGGCCGAGCGGCATCTCGGAAATCGCCGCGCCTTCGTGGTCGAGGATCGAGGCCAGCAAATCGCCGTGCTCGGGCGGGTAGATGCAATCATGTCCGCCGGCGAGCACCGCGATCGTGCCGCTTTCGACGCTGGCGCGATGCGCGGCCTGGTCGACGCCGCGGGCGAGCCCCGAGATGATGATAAAGCCGGCCTCGCCAAGCTCGCGGGCAAGCTGACCGGCGAATTTCAGTCCAGCGCCCGAGGCGTTGCGCGAGCCGACGATGGCGATGATCGGCCGCATTAACGTTGCACTGTCGCCGCGCACGGCGAGCAGCGGCGGTGCATCGTCGAGCGTTGCGAGCCGGGTCGGATAACCATCCTCGCCGGGCGCGAGCCAGGCGATGCCGAACCTGCGGCTTGCGGCAAGCTCGGCCTTCGCCTCGTCGGCGCTGCAGATGCGCGCCGAACGCTGCGCGCCACCACGGCTTGCGAGATCAGGCAGCCGCTCCAGCGCCGCGCGGGCCGTGCCGAAATGATTGACCAGCGAACGGAAGGTGCGCGGCCCGATATTGTCGGAGCGGATCAGCCGCAGGCGGTCGAGCCTGTCGGCCTCGGTCAGCTCCACGCTGGGATTGATGGCGTCCACGGCGGCTCCTTGCAGGCGCAGCATGGAACAACCTGAGGGCGTGGGCAACAGTGACGTGCGCTTGCGCGGTCTCGTCGCGATGCTAAAAGCGATGGCAATAAGAAGGGTATTGCCATGATCTCACTCGCCGATCTCCAGCGCCGCATCGAAGCCGGCGAGCTTTCGCCCGAGGCCGCCATCGCGCAATCGCACGCGGCGATCGAGGTCCGGGAGAAGGAGGTCCACGCCTTCGTCCGTCACGACAAGTCTGCGCAGGCGCAAGCCTCCGGTCCGCTGCGCGGCATCGCGGTCGGGATCAAGGACATCATCGACACCGCCGATTTCCCGACCGAGATGGGCTCGGAGATCTATCGCGGCTGGCAGCCGCGCGCGGACGCGCCTGTCGTGATGATGCTGAAGCGGGCGGGCGCCACCATCATCGGCAAGACCACGACCACGGCATTCGCCTCGCGCGATCCGACCCCGACGCTCAATCCGCACAATCTCGGCCATACGCCGGGCGGCTCGTCCTCCGGTTCGGCCGCGGCCGTCGGTGCCGGCATGATCCCGCTGGCGCTGGGCACGCAGACCGGCGGCTCGGTGATCCGGCCTGCGGCCTATTGCGGGGCTGCTGCGATCAAGCCGTCGTTCCGGATGCTGCCGACGGTCGGCGTCAAATGCTATTCGTGGGCGCTCGACACGGTCGGCCTGTTCGGGGCGCACGCGGAAGATCTCGCGCGCGGATTGCTGGCGATGACCGGCCGCACCGAATTCTCCGGCATCGTCGCGGCGAAGGCGCCGCGCATCGGCGTGGTCAGGCAGGAGTTTGCCGGCGCCGTGGAGCCGGCGGCCGAAGAGGGGCTGCAAGCCGCGATCAAGGCCGCCGAGAAGGCCGGCGCCAGCGTGAAGACCATCGATCTGCCGGAGGCGGTACAGGAGGCCTGGCGCGTCCATCCGATCATCCAGGATTTCGAGGCGCATCGCGCGCTCGCCTGGGAGTTTTCGGAGCATCACGACGAGATCGCGCCGATGCTGCGCGCCAGCCTCGATGCGACCGTCGGCCTGACGCCGAAGGACTACGACGACGCACGCCGGATCAGCCGCCGCGGCCGCCGCGAGGTCAGTGAATTGTTCGAGGGCGTCGACGTGCTGCTCACCTATTCGGCGCCGGGCGCGCCGCCGGCCAAGGACCTCGCCTCCACCGGCGACCCCCGCTACAACAGGCTCTGGACGCTGATGGGCAATCCTTGCGTCAACGTGCCGGTGCACAAGGTCGCGGGCTTGCCGATCGGCGTGCAGGTGATCGCGCGATTCGGCAACGATCCCGGCGCGCTTGCTGCCGCGTGGTTCCTGGAGAACGCGTTGACGAAATCAGGCTAGCGCCGGCTCAGGTGCGGGACGAGCGCGTTTGGCCTCCGCGCCTGTCGCGCCTTGCCCGAGCCAGCGCTCCGCGGCCTCGCGCCCGCTCCGGTGCAGCGCGCGAATGAAGCCGCGGCCGAGATCGGTGGATGAGCGCTGCGCCAGACCGTCGACGAAATCTTCCGCGGCGATCCTGGAGAGCCGCAGCGAAGGTGCCGCGTGCGATTGCGTCCATTCGATTGCCGCGATCTCGGCATTGAGGGCGGCATTGGCCGCGATCTGGTCGAGCCGGCGGTCGATCGCGGCGAGCGTGATCGGCACGTAGCTGTCGCGCGCCGGCGTGACCTGGACGAGCAGGATTTCGGAGCTTGTCGTGTCCTGCACGAGCCGCAGCAGCGGCGGATTGCCGCCGAGGCCGCCGTCCCAATAGGCCTCGCCGTCGATCTCCACGGCGCAGTGAACCAGCGGCGGACAGGTCGAGGCCAGCGCGACGTCGGCGGTGATCGCGTCATTGCGAAAAATCTGCTGCTGCCCGTCGCGGATCCGCGTCGCCGCGATCAGAAGCTTCGGGCAACGCGCGTCGCGCAAGGCGGAAAAGTTGATGTCGCGCGACAGCGCCTGCCGCAGCGGATCGAGATCGAACGGATCGAACTGGCCGGAGCGCAGCGTCGGACCGAACGCGACCGAGCTTCCCGCCGGCGAGAAGCCGCCGATCAGCATCAGCGATCGGAACGAGGCCTCGTGCATCAGCCGGATCCAGAACCGGTTCAGCCGCGCGCGCGCGCCTTCACGGCCGCCCTCGGCGAAACCGGAGGCGAGCAGCAGCGCGTTGATGGCGCCGGCGCTGGCGCCGCTGATGGTGTCGATCGCGATGGATGGCTCTTCCAGCAGTCGCTCCAGCACGCCCCAGGTGAAGGCGGCGAAGGTGCCGCCGCCCTGGAGCGCCAGCGACACTTTCTGCGGCGGCCATGGGTTGGCGCGGGGCCGCGCCGGCGCAACTGGTGCGGCCGCGATCACGGCCTCAACCGTCAGAGGAGCTTGCGCGATGCGAGCAGGCTGCGGCGCCGGTGGCGAAACGGACACAGGCTTGGGAGCAGGAAACCGCGAGGGCGCACCGGACCAGATGTCCGTCATCGAGAGCAGCCGGCTTGCCGCCGTGCCCTGCAAGCCACCTTCAACGTGCGCGCCGACAATTTTCTCGCTCATTCTGAGCAACCGCGTAGAGCCATGCCCATGATCAGGGCCAGGCCAGGAACCCGTTCCACCATACAGCCGTGATTCGGCGGCAAGTTGCGAACAGCATTTGGGACATAATGCAGAAGGGGGCCGGCTCGGTATCCGTAGATGCCCGGCTCAGGCCTTCTCGCCGATGCGGCTTTCCTTGCCCGATTGTAGCCGCTTGATGTTCTCGCGATGCGCGTAGAACAGCAGCAGCGTCAGCACGGCTGATAGCGCAGACAATGCAGGCTGGCCGAACCACCACAGGAACATCGGCGTGATGAAAGCCGCCACCAGCGCCGAGAGCGATGAGTAGCGGGTCGTGGCTGCGGTGGCGAGCCAGAGCAGGCAGAACACCACCGCTGCCGGCCAGATCAGGCCGAGCAGGATGCCGATATAGACGGCGACGCCCTTGCCGCCCTTGAACTTGAGCCAGACCGGGAAGAGATGGCCGAGGAAGGCGCCGAGCCCGGCCAGCATCGCGGCATTGGGACCCGCGATGTAACCGGCGATCACCACGGCCGCGGTGCCCTTGAGCGCGTCGAACAGCAGGGTTGCCGCGGCAAGGCCCTTGCGCCCCGTGCGCAGCACGTTGGTGGCGCCGATGCTGCCGGAGCCGATCGAGCGCAGATCCTGTGTACCGCCGAGCCTGGTCAGAATCAGCCCGAACGGAATCGAGCCGAGCAGGTAGCCGATGACGAAAGCCACCGGCAGAAACAATTCAAGCCCCATGTCTGAAAATCCCATGTCTGAAGATCCCATGGCTGCAGCTCCGCACGTCAGACATGCTCGTACACCGTCCGTCCGCCGACAATGGTGCGCACCACGCGGCCTGTAAAGCGGGCCTCGTCGAACGGCGTGTTCTTGCAGGGCGATTTGAGGTCGGCGGGATCGACCACCCAGGGGACATCGGGGTCGATCACGATGACGTCGGCCGGGGCACCTGTGCGCAGGGTTCCGCCAGGCAAGCCCAGGATCTCGGCCGGTCGGGTCGACATCGCCCGGATCAGCGTCTTCAATTCCAGCTCGCCATTATGCACGAGCCGCAAGCCCGCTGGCAGCATGGTCTCGAGCCCGACGGCACCGGGAGCGGCTTCCGCGAACGGCAGGCGCTTGCCCTCGACGTCCTGCGGATTGTGGTCGGACATGATGACGTCGAGGAGGCCGGAGGCGACAGCTGCGACCAGCGCGCGGCGGTCGTCCTCCGTGCGCAGCGGGGGCGACAGCTTCAGGAATGTCCGGTAGGGCCCGATGTCGTTCTCGTTCAGCGCGAGGTGGTTGATCGAGACCGACGCGGTGACGGGGAGCCCGGCATCGCGGGCGCGTTTCAGGACGTCGAGCGAATCCGTGCAGGACAGCGAAGCCGCGTGATAGCGACCGCCGGTAAGCGCGACGAGGCGCATGTCGCGTTCCAGCATCACGGCCTCCGCCGCGTTTGGGATGCCCATCAGGCCGAGCCTCGTGGCGAACTCGCCCTCGTTCATCACGCCTTCGCCGACCAGCTTGGGGTCTTCGGTATAATGCACGATCAGCGCGTCGAAATCGCGCGCGTAGGTCAGCGCCCAGCGCATCACCTGCGCGTTGGTGACGCTCCTGTCACTGTCGCTGAAGGCGACCGCTCCTGCGGCCTTCAGGAGACCGAACTCGGTCATCTCCTCGCCGTGCATGCCCTTGGTGAGCGCCGCCATCGGCAGGATGTTGACGATTGCGGTGTCGCGGGCGCGGCGCATCACGAAGTCGACGGTCGCTGAATTGTCGATGACAGGCTCGGTCTCGGGCTGGCAGATGATGGTGGTGACGCCCCCGGTCGCCGCCGCCTGGCTCGCCGAAGCAAACGTCTCGCGATGGCTGAAGCCGGGTTCGCCGACAAAGGCGCGCATGTCGATCAGGCCGGGTGCCACGATCTTGCCGGAGCAGTTGACGATGTCGGTGCCTTCCGGGACGCCGGCAGCTCCAATGCCGCGGCGGGTCTCGCGGATGGTGCCGTCGGCGATCAGGACGTCGCCGATGCCGTCAAAATCCCTGGAGGGATCGACGACGCGGGCATTGGCAAGCAGAATGGGTCGTCGATCGATCAACATGGGCATCACGCGTTCGGAAGGTTACGGGCGAGCGCTTCCAGCACGGCCATGCGCACGGCGACCCCCATCTCCACCTGTTCGCGGATCAGGGACTGTGCGCCGTCGGCGACCGCCGTGTCGATCTCGACGCCCCGGTTCATGGGGCCGGGATGCATCACCAGCGCATCGGGTTTTGCGTAGGCCAGCTTCTTCTGGTCCAGCCCGAAATAATGGAAGTATTCGGAGGAGGAAGGCACGAAGGAGCCGTTCATGCGCTCGCGCTGCAGCCGCAGCATCATGACGATGTCCGCGCCGTTGAGTCCCTCGCGCATGTCGCGCGCAACCTCAACCCCCATCCGTTCGAGCCCCGGCGGCAGCAGCGTCGAGGGGGCGACGACACGGACGCGCGCGCCCATGGTGTTGAGCAGGATGATGTTGGAGCGGGCGACGCGCGAATGCAGCACGTCGCCGCAGATCGCGACGACGAGGCCTTCGATGCGGCCCTTGTTGCGGCGGATGGTGAGGCCATCCAGCAGCGCTTGCGTCGGATGCTCATGGGCGCCGTCGCCGGCATTGACCACGGAACCGTCGACCTTGCGGGCCAGCAGTTCCACCGCGCCGGAGGCGTGATGCCGGACCACCAGGATATCCGGGTGCATGGCGTTCAGCGTCACCGCGGTGTCGATCAGCGTCTCGCCCTTTTTCATGGACGAAGAGGACACCGACATATTCATGACATCGGCGCCCAGCCGTTTGCCGGCGAGCTCGAACGAGGATTGGGTCCGGGTGGAAGCCTCGAAGAAGAGGTTCACCTGCGTCCGTCCACGCAGGACGGTGCGCTTCTTGTCAACCTGGCGGTTGACCTCGACATATTCTTCGGACAGGTCGAGGAGGCCGGTGATGTCGGCCGCGGAAAGGCCCTCGATGCCCAGCAAATGCCGGTGGCCGAGGACGAAGGTCGATTTCGATGTCATTAAAACGAGAGCTATAGGCGGGGATGGCTGAGGGGGCAAGGGCCAAAGCCGAACCGGTGACTTATCCCCTGATCTGTCTTGCTGGCATTCCGGGGCGATGCGAAGCATCGAACCCGGAACGAGGGAAGTTTCAATGCGCTCCGCTAGCCTGATTTTGATTGTACTTTTAACGGTCGCCTCAATCTCATCCGCCTACGCCCAATCGCTTCCCGGCGGTTTCGTCTATTTGCGCGACATCGACGCCAGCATCGTCCAGGACATCCGCTACGCCACCTCGAACAATTTCGTCGGCCGTCAGCTGGCCGGCTATGGCGCCGGTGAATGCGTGGTGAAGCGTGAGGTGGGGCTGCGGCTGAAGGCGGTTCAGCAGGAACTGGCGGGGCAAAATCTCTCGCTGAAGATGTTCGACTGCTACCGGCCGGCGCGGGCCTCGCTCGACATGGTCAGCTGGTCGCAGAACGGCCACGAGACCGCCGCCGAGCGGCGCTACAATCCCAAAATTCCCAAGACGGAGCTGTTCCGCCTCGGCTACATCGCGAGCCGCTCGCAGCATTCCACCGGCGCGGCGCTCGATCTCACCCTGGTCGATCTCAAAGCCGACAATTCGGGCAGATACGACCCGTCAAAAAGCTATGCCGATTGCACGGCGCCGGTCGAGGCGCGGCTGCCGGAAGGCAGCGTCGACATGGGCACGGGCTATGACTGCACCGACGTGAAAGGGCACACCGCCGCACCGTCGATCAATCCGGACCAGCGCGCCTGGCGCAGGCGGCTGGTGGCTGCGATGGCGAAGCAAGGCTTTGTGAACTATTCGAAGGAGTGGTGGCATTTTTCCCTGCCGGGGACGGGTGGAGCGGCCTATGATTTCCCGATTCCGCCGCGGCGGAACTGATCCCGCGCCGAGAAACAAGATGACCCAGCCCAGCTTCGCGACTCACGAGGTTTTCAACCAGTCGCCGCCGCTCGAGGACGTCGACCTGTTCGCCATGGATCGGCCGCTAGTCGAGGCGGTGAAGGCCAATGGCGGCGCGGCGGCGGAACGGGCGCTGTCGGAGTTCGGGAGGCATTGGGGCTCGGCCGCGATGGCGGACCGCGGGCGCGTCGCGAACGAGAACACGCCGAAGCTGCGGACCTTCGATTCCAAGGGCAACCGCCGCGACCAGGTCGAGTTTCATCCCGCCTATCACGAGCTGATGGCGCACAGCGCGCATGCCGGCCTGCACAATTCGACGTGGACGACGGATGGAAAGCCTACGGGCGATGCCGCCGAGGTCATTCGTGCGGCAAAATTCTACATCGCCGCGCAAGTCGAGACAGGGCATCTTTGTCCGATCACGATGACGCGCGCCTCCGTCGCGGCGCTGGTGATGCAGCCGGATCTGCTCGGCAAGGTGATGCCGGTGCTGTCGACGAAGAGCTATGATCCCGCCTTCGCGCCGTGGTGGGACAAGCGCGGCATCACGCTCGGCATGGGAATGACCGAGAAGCAGGGCGGCACCGACGTGCGCGCCAACATGACGCGGGCGGTGCGCGATGGGGATGCCTATCGCATCACCGGCCACAAATGGTTCATGTCGGCGCCGATGTGCGATGCGTTCCTGGTGCTGGCGCAGGCGGAGCAGGGGCTGACCTGCTTCTTCATGCCCCGGTTTGCACCTGATGGCTCGATCAACGCGATCCAGTTCCAGCGTCTGAAGGACAAGCTCGGCAACCGCTCCAATGCCTCGTCCGAGGTCGAGTTCGTCGGCGCCTATGCGGAAGCCGTCGGCGAGGAGGGCAAGGGCATCCGCACCATCATCCAGATGGTGCAGCTCACGCGCCAGGATTGCGCAATCGCCTCCGTCGGCCTGATGCGTTCGGGGCTCGCGCACGCGCTGCATCACACCCGTCACCGCAGTGTGTTCCAGAAGCATCTTGCCGATCAGCCCTTGATGCAGGCGGTGCTGTCGGACATGGCGCTGCATGTCGAGGCGAGCGTCGCGCTGATTATGCGGCTCTGCCGCGCCTTCGACCGCACGCTGCACGATGCGGCCGACGCCGCCTATATGCGGCTGCTCACGCCCGCGATCAAATACTGGACCTGCAAGAGCGCGCCGGCGTTTCTCTACGAGGCGATGGAGTGCCTCGGCGGCAATGGCTATGTCGAGGACGGCATTCTGGCACGTCACTACCGGGAGTCGCCGGTCAACGCGATCTGGGAAGGCTCGGGCAATGTGATGTGCCTCGACGTGCTGCGCGCGCTCTCGCGCGAGGCGGATGCGGCGATGGCGGTGCTGCAAGGACTTGCGGCTGAGACGAAGGGCTTGTCCGGAGCAGGCGAGGCGATCACTTTCATCGGCGAGAGCTTCCGCCGGGCGGACGGCGAGCGCGTCGCGCGGCTTGCGGTCGAGAAGCTGGCCCTACTTGCCGCAGCCGCCGCGCTCAACGCTGTGTCGCCCCGCCATGCCGAGCTGTTCGCCGTCACTCGGCTCGCGGCCAACCACGCCAGCATGTATGGCGCGGTGGAGCTGGAGAGCGGTGAGATGCGTGCACTGCTGGAGCGGGCGCTGCCTTGAACGGGGCATGCTGGAACCACATCGTCATGGCCGGCACATCCGTCCGAAGGACGGCGTCGCTTCCGTTCACCTACGTCCCGGGCATGACGGTCGCTCGATAGACTGCTTCTAACGAAAGCCCCTAATGGACTCCCTCAATCCCGACCATCCGCCGCTTACCGTGACCCTTGCGACGCCGCGCGTCTGGAAGTTCCTGGGCACGGCGCTGTGGGGCCTGCTCATCTTCGTCGCGATGTTCGTCGGGCAGATCGGCGCCATCGTTCTGCTGGTGGCGCAGCGTGGCCTGCCGATGGACCTCGCCTCGCTTCAGCTCGTCGGCCGCGAGCCGCAGGCGCTTGCGCTGTCGGTGACCATGGGCCTGCCGGCGACGCTGGCCGCGGTGTGGCTGGCCATCCGCATCAAGAAGGCCGCTTTCGCCGATTATCTCGCGCTGCATTGGTCGTCCTGGAAGCAACTCCTGTTCGGCGCCGTCGGGCTTGTCCTGATCGTGGTGGCCTGGGAGACGATGTCGCGGAGCCTCGGCCGCGAGGCGACGCCGGGCTTCATGACCGATCTGCTGAAATCCGGCCGCGACAAGGGCGCAGCCTTCTTCCTGCTATTCGCCTTCAGCGTGGCAGCGCCGATGTCCGAGGAGGTTTTGGCGCGCGGATTCCTCTACCGCGGCTGGTCGGCGAGCTTCCTGCGCGTGCCCGGCGCGATCGTCCTGTCGTCGCTGGTGTGGACGGCGGTGCATCTGCAATACGACATGTACTTCCTCGCCGAGGTCTTCTCCATCGGCCTGTGGTTCGGCTACATGCGCTACCGCAGCAGCTCGCTCTGGCTCACGATCGTGCTGCATGCGCTGAACAATTTGACGGCGGTGGTGCTGACGATGTGGCTGGGGAGCTAGGCCACCAGCGCGATCGCGATCGCGATCGGCATGGTGATTGCCGCCAGGATCGTTTGCAGCGTGATGATCTGCGCCAGCAATGGCGCGTCGCCGCCCATCTGGCGGGCCAGCACGTAGGCGCTGGGCGAGGTCGGCACCGCCGCGCAGATCGCGATGATCGCGAGGTTGGTGCCTGCTAGCCCGAACCAGACGGCAAGCGCCAGCGCGAGCACGGGCATCAGCACCAGCTTGAACGTTACGCCGATCGTCGCGCCGACGCTCGGGCGGAGCAGGCCTTTGAGCTGCAGGCCGGCACCGGTGACGAGCAGGCCGATGGCGAGCGAGGAGCGGCCGAGCGCATCTGCGACCTCGTGCCAGATTTTTGGCAGCGGCAGATGGCCGACGTTGATAACGAGGCCGATCACGCAGGCCCAGATCAGGGGATTGCGGACCAGCGTCATTACGATCGCGCGGGCAGACTGCTTTTCCGGCGCGGCGTAATGGGCCAGCACCGCGACGCTGAACACGTTGACCAGCGGGATGATCGCGACCATAGCGACCGAGGCGAGGGCCAGCCCGACATCGCCGAACATGTTGGCGGAGACGGAGAGTGCGACATAAGTCTGCCAGCGGGTAGCGCCCTGGAAGATCGAGGTGAAGGCGGGACCGTCGATGTCGAGCCGCGCGAGAGCCGGGCGGAGCGCGAGGCAGAGCAGCGACATCGCGAGCGCCGACAGCAGCAACGCGCCGCCGACGCCGGCGACTGGGACCCTGGACAGGTCGGCCTTCACCAGCGTCTGGATCAGCAGCATCGGAAACAGCACGAAATAGGTCAGCCGCTCCAGCCCGTGCCATTGCGTGTCGAGCCGCATCAGGGTGCGCTTCAGCACGACGCCGAGCACGATGAGGATAAAGACCGGGAGGAGCGCCGCGATCACGACGGCCATGGATCAGTCAGGCCCCGGCGCTGCGCGCAGATTGGCGAGCCGGTCGAGCGCGCCTTGCAGGATGAAGATCGCGGCGTGCTCGTCGATCACCTCGGCGCGCTTGGCGCGGCTGACGTCCATGCCGATCAGTTCGCGTTCGACCGCGGCGGTCGACAGACGCTCGTCCCAGAGGCCGATGGGCAGCGCGGTCAGGCCGGCGAGGTTGCGGGCAAACGCCCTGGTCGATTGCGCGCGCGGGCCCTCGCTGCCGTCCATGTTGATGGGCAGGCCGAGCACGAAGCCGACGGCCTTGCGTTCACCGGCAATCGCGAGCAGCCGGGCGGCATCCTGTTTGAAGGCCTTGCGCTGGATCGTCTCGACGCCGGTAGCGAGCCGGCGGTCCGGATTGGAGACGGCAACGCCGATGGTCTTGGTACCCAGATCGAGCCCGACCAACCCGCCGCGTTCGGGCCAGTGGGTTGCAGCATCGACGAGAGGCAGGATAAGAGCCGGCATGGGATTAGCGCATATCACGCGTCGCGCTACGGAGTGAACCCGAAACAATGGATGCGCTGACACTATTTGGCCTGTTCGCCGTGACGGCGATGCTGGTCACTTACGCCCTGGAAGACCGCAGCCACTGGTTCGTGCTGCTGTTCGCGATGTCCTGCGTGCTCGGTTCGGCTTACGGCTTCCTGCAAGGGGCCTGGCCGTTCGGCGTGGTCGAGGCGATCTGGGCGGTCGTGGCGCTGCGGCGATGGCGTCTCAGGCAGCGATGACGTCGTCGTTTTTCTTCAGGCAGGCGGCGGAAAACCCGTTCAGCGCGCTGGTTTGATGCCCGGCGCGGCGCTGGATGAAGAGGGTTTCGACGCGCGCATGCAAGGCGCCGAGCGCGTGGATCGTCACGCTGCCGTTGATCGCGCTGCGTTCGACGACGGCACGCGGCAGCAGCGTCACGCCCATGTCGGCGGCGACACAGCCGATCATGCCGTCGAGCGTGCCGAGCTCGAAGCGTGCGGCTGACGGCCAGCCGAACTCGACAAAAATCTGTTCGAGCCGCTGCCGATAGGTGCAGCCGCTGCGGAACACCAGCGCGGTCGGGCCGGACTCCGGCGTGCCGGCGCGTAGCTCGGCAAGCGTGGCCCAGCGCCGCGCGCTGACCAGCACGAGCTCTTCGCGGAACGCGCTTGTCGCGGTGAGATCGGCATGCGCAATCGGACCCGCGACGAAGGCGCCGTCGAGCGTGCCTTCGAGCACGCTCGCGACGAGGTCGGCGGTGGGCGCGGTACGCAGGCTCAGCCGGACGGCAGGAAAGCGGCGATGAAAGTCCGCGAGCAATGGCGGCAACCGCACCGCCGCGGTGGTTTCCATCGAGCCGATCGCAAGCGGTCCCTTCGGCTCGCCGTCGTCGCGGGCGGCAAGCACAGCTTCGCGTGACAATGCGGCCATCCGCTGTGCGTAAGGCAAAAGGCGCTTGCCCGCGCTCGTCAGCGTCATGCCGCGGCTGTGCCGCTCGAATAGCGGTGTGCCGATCTCGGCTTCCAGCGCCTTCACTCGCTGGGTGACGTTGGACTGCACGGTGTTGAGCTCTTCCGCGGCGCGGGTGATGCCGCCGGTGCGGGCAACCGCCGCAAAGGTCTGGATGTCGCTGAGTTCCATCGTATCGTTTCGCTTTTGAGATGGTTGCGTTCACTGGAAATCATTTTTCCAGAATGTTATTCAAGCCTAGTGTCCGTGTCCAGCCGGGAGGGAGACCATGCCGATCGTGACATCGCTGACCCAGCTGCTGGGACTCACGCATCCGATCCTGTTGGCGCCGATGGATACGATCGCGGGCAGCCGGCTGACGCGGGCCGTCAGCGAAGCCGGCGGTTTCGGGATTTTGGGTGGCGGCTATGGCGACCGGGCCCGGCTCGAGGCCGAGGCAAAGAGATTAAGCGGGTTTGCGCCATTCGGCATCGGCTTCATCACCTGGAGCCTCGCAAAACAACCTGAACTTCTCGACGTTGCGCTGGATGCCAAACCGCAGGCGATCATGCTGTCGTTCGGTGATCCCGCGCCGTTTGCGGCGCGCATCAAGGCGTGCGGGGCGCGCTTGATCTGCCAGGTGCAGAGCGAGGACATGGCGAAGCAGGCGCTCGACGCAGGTGCGGACATCCTGATCGCGCAGGGCACCGAAGCCGGCGGCCATGGCGCATCGCGCACCACCGTCGACATCGTGCCTGTTATCGTCGATCTCGCGGCCGGGCGCGTGCCGGTCGTTGCCGCCGGCGGAATTGCCGATGGCCGCGGGCTCGCGGCGATGATGATGCTGGGCGCCTCCGGCGTGCTGATCGGAACGCGCTTCTATGCGAGCGTGGAGGCCGCCGGTGCGGAGGAAGCGAAGCAGCGCATTCGCGACGCTGATCCCAATGACACGGTGCGCGGCGTCATCGTCGACTGGTCGCGCAGCCTGTTCTGGCCGGCTCCGTTCACCGCGCGAACGCTGGTCAACGATCATATCAGGCGCTGGACCGGCCGCGAGATCGAGCTGATGCAGCGCGCGGCCGAGGTGACCGTTGAGTATGCTGCGGCAAGGGCCGCGGGCAATTTTGAGGTCGCCGCGGTCTTTGCCGGCGAGGCTGTCGGCCTGATCCATGATATTCCGCCCGCCGCCGAGATCGTCGAACGTATCGCGACCGAGGCCGAGCAACTGCTAACCGGCCGGCGTAATTCCATGGCACCGCTTGCCTGAACCACGAGAGAGCAAAACCATGTGGCCTGACCGTCGATTGATCGACCTCTTCAAGACCGAATTTCCGATCGTGCTGGCGCCGATGGCTGGTGTGATGGATGCGGAGCTGGTGATCGCGGCCGCGCAAGGCGGGGCGCTGGGTTCGCTGCCGAGCGCGATGCTGTCGCCGGATAAGGCGCGCGAGCAGGTCAACATCATCC
This sequence comes from Bradyrhizobium sp. LB14.3, assembly GCF_040547985.1. NCBI lineage: Bacteria > Pseudomonadati > Pseudomonadota > Alphaproteobacteria > Hyphomicrobiales > Nitrobacteraceae > Bradyrhizobium > Bradyrhizobium sp. LB14.3. Next base: position 255,589 of record NZ_JBEPQT010000006.1, on the reverse strand, counting down.
GGCAACGCGTCTCCGCGCCGGTGAACATGAACTTCTTCTGCCATACACCGGTCGAGCTCACGGCAGAGGCGAAGGCGCGCTGGAAGCATCGCCTCGCGGGCTACTACAGCGAGCATGGCCTCGATCCCGCCGCACCCATCAATGCCGCAAACCGCGCACCGTTCGACGCCGGCTTCTGCGAGGTCGTGGAGGAGTTGAAGCCGGAGATCGTCAGCTTCCATTTCGGCCTGCCCGAGGACGCGCTGCTCAAGCGGGTCAGGGCGGCAGGATGTCTCGTCATCGCCTCGGCGACCACGGTGAGGGAGGCGGTCTGGCTCGAGCAGCACGGCGCTGACGCGGTGATCGCACAAGGTGCGGAGGCTGGCGGCCATCGCGGCATGTTCCTGACCGACAAGATCTCGGAACAGCCCGGCACCTTTGCTCTGGTGCCGCAGGTGGTCGACGCGGTGAAGGTGCCAGTGATTGCGGCCGGCGGCATTGCGGATGGCCGCGGTATCGCGGCGGCGTTTGCGCTCGGCGCGGCCGGCGTGCAGATCGGGAGCGCCTATCTGCGTTGTCCGGAATCCAAGGTCAGTGCGGCGGCCCGCGCGGCGCTCGCCGAAGGACGGGACGATTCCACCATCATCACCAATGTCATGACCGGGCGGCCGGCGCGCGGCGTCCAGAACCGTCTGATGCGCGAGGCCGGCCCGATCTCGCCGGATGCGCCGCCATTTCCCCATGCCGCAACGGCGCTCGGACCGCTGAAGGCGGCTGCCGAGAAGCAGGGCAGGGTGGATTTCACCAATCTCTGGGCTGGCCAGGCCATTGCCTTGGGCCGCGAGGTCCCGGCGGCCGAATTGACCCGGGATCTCGCCAGATCGGCACTTGCCCGGATGAAGGCGCTGGCCGGCTAGTCCCCAGCCCCGGTTGCGGCGCAAAAGCGGCCTCTGCTATACGGCACATAGGTTTTGCCGTGAGAGGCCTTATATTATGTCCGTCGACGCCGCTACCGTCCGCTGCATCGCGCATCTGGCGCGCATTGCTGTTTCCGAAGGCGAGGTTCCGCATCTGCAGGGCGAGCTGAACGCCATGCTCGCCTTTGTCGAACAGCTCTCGGAGGTCAATGTCGAGGGCGTGGAGCCCATGACTTCGGTCACCCCGATGCAGATGAAGAAGCGGCAAGACGTGGTCAACGACGGCGAGATCGCCGACGATATCGTTGCCAATGCGCCGGCGACCGAAGGTCACTTCTTTCTTGTGCCCAAAGTGGTCGAGTAATTCTCAGGACGCTGTCCGATGTGCATGCTTTGCGATGACGAGAAGGCCTATCAGGCCTACATGAACTATCTCGACAAGATGGAGAGGCAGGGCAAGGCTGCCGACCCCAACGTCGCTGTCAATGCCGTGCTCGACGAGATCGAGGCGGCTGCGAAAGCGGCCGCCAAGAAAGACGACCCGGCCAACGACAAGTCCCTGTCTCCATTCTTCTGCAGCCCGATCAATAAATGACCGATTTGACATCGCTGACGCTCGCCGAAGCCCGCAAGGGCCTCGCGGCCAAGACTTTCACGTCACTCGAGCTGACCGATGCGCATCTGAACGCGATCGAAGCCGCGCGCGTGCTCAATGCTTTCGTCATGGAGACGCCGGATCAGGCGCGTACAATGGCGCGCGAGGCGGATGCCAGGATCGGGAAAGGCGATGCGGGGCCGCTCGCCGGCATTCCACTTGGCATCAAGGACCTGTTCGCGACCAAGGGCGTGCGCACCACGGCGTGTTCAAAAATCCTCGGCAATTTCGTGCCGACCTACGAGTCCACCATCACCTCGCAGCTCTGGCGCGACGGCGCGGTGATGCTGGGCAAGCTCAACAATGACGAGTTCGCGATGGGCTCGTCGAACGAGACCTCGTGCTTCGGCCCGGTCGGCAATCCCTGGCGGCGCGACGGAAGCAACACGACGCTGGTGCCGGGCGGCTCGTCCGGCGGCTCGGCCTCTGCGGTGGCCGCGCTGCTCTGCATGGGCGCGACCGCGACCGATACCGGCGGCTCGATCCGTCAGCCGGCGGCGTTCACCGCGACCGTCGGCATCAAGCCGACCTATGGCCGCTGCTCGCGCTGGGGCATCGTCGCCTTTGCCTCCTCGCTCGACCAGGCCGGTCCGATCGCGCGCAGCACGCGCGATGCCGCGATGCTGCTGCGCTCGATGGCCGGCCACGATCCGAAGGACACGACCTCGGTCGATATCCCCGTGCCGGACTATGAGGCCGCGATCGGCAAGTCCGTGAAGGGCATGAAGATCGGCATTCCCAGGGAATACCGTCTCGACGGCATGCCGGCCGAGATCGAAAAACTTTGGGAAGCGGGCGCGGCCTGGCTGAAGGCGGCCGGCGCCGAGCTGGTCGAGATATCGCTGCCGCATACGAAGTACGCGCTGCCGGCCTATTACATCGTGGCGCCGGCGGAGGCGTCCTCCAACCTCGCGCGCTACGACGGCGTGCGCTACGGTTTGCGCGAGCAGGGCAGGAATATCAACGAACTCTACGAGAACACCCGTGCTGAAGGTTTTGGCGCGGAGGTGAAGCGCCGCGTCATGATCGGTACCTACGTGCTCTCGGCCGGCTATTACGACGCCTACTATTTGCGCGCCCAGAAGGTGCGTACGCTGATCAAGAAGGATTTCGAGGACTGCTTCGCCAAGGGCGTCGACGCGATCCTGACGCCAGCGACGCCGTCGGCGGCCTTCGGCATTGGCGAGAAGGGTGGGGCCGACCCCGTCGAGATGTACCTCAACGATATCTTCACGGTGACCGTGAACATGGCGGGGTTGCCCGGCATCGCGGTGCCCGCCGGCAAGGACGCGCAGGGCCTGCCGCTCGGCCTGCAGCTGATCGGCCGGCCCTTCGACGAGGAGACGCTGTTCTCGCTCGGCGAGGTGATCGAGCAGGCGGCCGGCCGCTTCACGCCGGCGAAATGGTGGTGAATATGGCGGCGTATATCGCCAGCCTCGACGGCGCCGCGCCGGCGCCGGATCTCAGCGCGCCGCTCGCCGGCCTGTGGTGGGCCGCCAAGGGCGACTGGGACCAGGCGCACAAGATCGTTCAGGACGAGGGCAGCCGCGAAGCCGCCTGGGTGCACGCCTATCTGCACCGGGTCGAGGGCGACCTCGGCAATGCCGGCTATTGGTATCGCCAGGCCGGCCAGCCGGTGGCGAAGGATTCATTGCAGGCGGAGTGGGAGCGGATCGCTGCCACGCTGCTCGGGAGCAAGACATGAGCACGGCCACGCACAAGCTTCTCAAAGGCGCCACCGGCGACTGGGAGATGGTCATCGGCCTGGAGATCCATGCCCAGGTGACGTCGAACTCAAAACTGTTCTCGGGCGCCTCGACCGCGTTCGGCGGCGAGCCGAACAGTCACGTATCGCTGGTCGACGCCGCGATGCCGGGCATGCTGCCCGTCATCAACGAGGAATGCGTCAGGCAGGCTGTCATCACCGGGCTCGGCCTCAATGCGCAGATCAATCTGCGCTCGGTGTTCGACCGCAAGAACTATTTCTATCCGGACTCGCCGCAGGGCTACCAGATCAGCCAGTACAAGTCGCCGATCGTCGGCGAGGGCGAGGTCGTTGTCGAACTGGACGGCGGCAAGACCGCAACCATCGGCATCGAGCGACTGCATCTGGAGCAGGACGCCGGCAAGTCGCTGCACGACCAGTCGCCAACCCTGTCCTATGTCGACCTCAACCGTTCCGGCGTCGCGCTGATGGAGATCGTATCAAAACCGGACATCCGCGATGCCGAGCAGGCCAAGGCCTATGTGACCAAGCTGCGCTCGATCCTGCGCTATCTCGGCACCTGCGACGGCGACATGGAGAAGGGAAGCTTGCGCGCCGACGTCAACGTCTCCGTGCGCAAGCCGGGCGCGCCGCTCGGCACCCGCTGCGAAATCAAGAACATGAACTCGATCACCTTCATCGGCCAGGCGATCGAGTACGAGGCGCGGCGCCAGATCGAAATCCTCGAGGACGGCGGCGCGATCGACCAGGAGACCCGGCTCTACGACCCCAACAAGGGCGAGACGCGGTCGATGCGGTCCAAGGAAGAGGCGCACGACTATCGCTACTTCCCCGATCCCGACCTTTTGCCGCTGGAGTTCAGCCAAGAGTTCGTCGACGGGCTGAAGGCGAAGCTGCCGGAGCTTCCGGACCAGAAGAAGACGCGCTTCGTCGCGGATCTCGGCCTGTCGGCCTATGACGCGAGCGTGCTGGTCGCCGAGCGCGAGAGCGCGGTGTTCTACGAGACCGTGCTGGAGAAGCTCGCCAACCGCGCGCGCGACGGCAAGGTCGCCGCGAACTGGGTCATCAACGAGCTGTTCGGCCGTCTCAACAAGGAAGGCCGGGATATTACGGGCACTCCGGTTGGCGCCGAGCAGTTGGCTGCGATCATCGACCTGATCGGCGAGGGCACCATCTCCGGCAAGATCGCCAAGGATCTGTTCGAGATCGTCTGGCAGGAGGGCGGCGATCCCCGCGCGCTGGTCGAAAGCCGCGGCATGAAGCAGGTGACCGATCTTTCGGCGATCGAAAAGGTGGTCGACGACATCATCGCGGCCAATCCCGACAAAGCCGCGCAGGTCAAGGACAAGCCGCAGTCGCTCGGCTGGTTCGTCGGTCAGGTGATGAAGGCGTCCGGCGGCAAAGCCAACCCGCAGAGCGTCAACGACCTGCTCAAGTCCAAGCTCGGCATCTGACTTCGCGCGTTCGAACGAGGTGACGGACACGCGTCGTCACCTCGCTTTCGGTTCGCGATGCGATGCTCGCGCGCATCCTCGGCGGCAAACTTCATCCTGATCGACCGCGATACGCCGACCGAATCGCCGCACGCGATTCGCGCAAAACGGCGGCTTGCACACGCTCTGACGAGCGCTCGCGGCGTTAATCATGAAAATATTTTCGTTGCCAAAAGTCGCGACTCAGAGTCCGCGAAGCGCCTTCGCGAGGCCGTCGCGGGATTGGAGATGCGCGTCGTCGCGACGATCGCGCGCGATGTGTGCGTGCAGAAAAATACTTGCTGCATAGTGTTTCCTGCAATTGCATCTCTCGCGGAAGCTGATGCGGCGGGCACTCTCCGCGATCGCAAGCACACGTCATGCAGTGCGCTTGCATCGCGCTCGCCAAGCGCACGCGTCTTTGCTCGTCAACACTTCTTTAAGCGAGACGCTGTTTTTTTCGTTGTGTTGGTGTATTCGGGATGAGTGTGCACTCGATCCCCGACTGCATGCAGCGATTAAGCCATCTCACACATCGGAGGGCAACATGGCCAAGAAAGCTAAGAAGGCGAAGAAGGCGAAGAAGGCGAAGTCCGCAGTGAAGAAGACTGCGAAGAAGACCCGCAAGGTCGCGAAGAAGAAGTAACTTCGCTTTTTGAAGTTGCCGGCTCCTAGAGAGCCGGCACGTCATCAGCGCCTCTCAAAAGGTTCTGGTCGACGATAGAGGGTGTCGGCGAGACATCAGGTCAACGGTCGGATCGTTCTCTTCGCGGGTTCGCTCGCTAAGCCCGGTCCGGCAGAAGAAACAAGTTTTCTTCGTTCGGTGCGGCTCTCCGTAAGGAGCTCCGCAATTTCACAGGCGGCCTTCGGGCCAACGTGAAATCTGGTCCTGACGTGTTCGCCGACGCCCTCGTTCTCTTGAGGCCGGGGTATTGCCGGCATTCCCATATCCCGACATTGCTGATCTGACCGCGACGTGGCTGCGCTGACGTGGCTGCTCTGCCTTGGCCGCTCTGCCTCGGGCAGCCGAGGGCTGCGGCGCAAGTGCACGCTGTTCCCGCGCCGCTTCTCCATTCGCGGTGTCTTCGCCGGGCCCCGCCCGGGCGATCCGGTACGCCGCGGCCTCCCGTGGGACAATTGCTGTCTCTGGAATGCAGGTGACGACAGCGGGCGGGGACGCCACAGGACCCGCGTCACCGTGCGCGATGGTTATCGTTCTCCCAAGATCCCAAGGTAAACCGAATCTGACGAATTGCAGAAGTGCCTGCAAAACAGGGGCTTATTGCATTTATCGCGCGCGCCCCGGGCGGGCGCGTTTACGTCTGCTTCATCGCGATACTTAAACTGCCATTCAAATTTGCCCGCCATCATTACCTCCAACAAGCCGGCAAACGGCTTGGGCAAAAAGACGCTGGGATGAGTTGAACAGTTGATCGGACGGGAGCCGCGCTCGGGGGACGAGACGGCATAAAAAAGGGGATGCGTTATGTTTCAGGGTACTTTCGATCTGGAGACCGCGACACCTATCGACGCAGGCGCGCTGTCGGACGTGCTGTTCGAGCGCGGGATTTATTGGGCGAGCGGACGCTCCGGTCTCGTCGATCTCGTCGCCGCGCATAAATGGTTCAATCTTGCCGCCCTGAAGGGCCGCAAGGACGCCGTGACGCTGCGCCAGGAAATCGCCGGGCAGATGTCGGATGCCGAAATCTCGGCCGCGCAGCGCGATGCGAGGGCGTGGGTCTCCGCCCACTGAGCCCAGCATCACATCCGGGCCAGTGTTTTCACGGCGGAGCCTGGTTGCGCTGAGTCAATTGCGTTCGTCGTGCCGTGATCTGGACCGGCGCGGCGTGAGCGACCCCGACGGGAATGACCCGGCGTGGGTCCGAGACTTACTCAATGGCTGCCGATTCAGATCGCGGCCGACGACGGCCATCTGGAACTCGGACGGCCGCGGTGCCGATTGGCCCTCGCATGGGCCGATCTGGCGATTCATCCGCCGGATGCGGGCACACCTATATCAGGAGAGCGCGAATCGAGCTGAGCTCGTGGCGCCGATCCTTGCGCCAGGCTTGCGCACCGTCTCAACGATCGCTTTCAGATGATGGAACGCACGGATCTTTGATTCTGGGTGGCGGAGAGGGAGGGATTCGAACCCTCGATACAGCTTGAGACCGTATGACGCTTTAGCAAAGCGTTGCCTTCAGCCACTCGGCCACCTCTCCGGTGCGAGCCTTATGCATCTAATTACTTGGGCCGGTCAATTTGGAAGCGCGTGTTTTCGCTCGAATATTCCCAGCGATTTTCGAAACGAAGCGGTTTGCTCCCGGAGCGAGAACATAACGTCGCGACAACGGACACGGCGCTGGACCTTTTGCGGATGTAGCAAGGAGGGTTTCGGTCTCGTTGAACCCGGCTAAATAGTTGAATTTGCTTACAAATTAGGGGAGGCGGCTTGCTCGAGAGAAGCCTGTCAATGATTCGAATCCGTCCCGCCGATGCTGTTAAGCCATTGATTTTATTATTTCTTTCTGCCGTCGCATGTTCGCGCCCGTCTCTCGTAAATCGGCTGACAGGGGTTCGATCTTAGTCAGGCTGCAGGAAGTTCCTTCGCCATTAGTTTGACAACCCGTTCGCCAAACCGAGGAGCCGCCCCCGCACCGGGCCGTCGTCCTCAATGGGCTTTCCCGGCAGCGAGCGAAGAGGGTGGCCTCTACTCCACGCTGCCGGCGCCGCGGCGCAAATCGGCCTCGATCTGCAAGCGCGTGCCGCCGCCGAAGCGAGCGCGGTAGACCTGAAGGTTCTCCATGATCCGCTGCACGTAGTTGCGCGTCTCGGAGAACGGGATCAGCTCGACCCAGTCGACCGCGTCGACCTTCGGGTCGCGCGGATCGCCGTAGCGATTGATCCACTTCTTCACACTGCCGCGGCCGGCATTGTAGGCGGCAAAGGTCATGATGTAGGAGCCGCGGTAGTCCTCGAGCAGCCCGCCGAGCTCGGCCGAGCCGAGCGTGGCGTTGTAGACCGGATCGTTCTTCAGCCGCCCCAGATCGTAGGTCCCGCCGTGCCGTTTGCAGACATAGCGCGCGGCGTCCGGCGTCACCTGCATCAGCCCATAGGCCTGCGCCGGCGAGACGACCGAGGGGTTGAACGCGCTCTCCTGCCGCGCGATGGCGTAGACGATGCTGCGCTCGACCTCGGGGCCGATCGGCGTGAACTGCGGAATGCCGTTAACGGGGTAGGCATAGAAATCGAACGGCAGCCCGCGATTAAGCGCGGCCTTGCCGAGCAGCAGCATGCCGCGCGCGTCGTTGTAGCGCTGGGTGAGCTCGCCGAGGCCGGCAAGCGCTTCGGGATCGCCGTTCTCGCCCATGTCGGCGAGAACAGGCACTGCCATCTCGCGCTCGTCGAGCTCGTAGAGCAGTTGCGCGGCGCGCACGATCTCCAGCCGTTCGGCGCCGCGGCCGCGCGGCTGGCTGTTGAGCTCGATCTGCGGCAGGCCGAGCTTGGCGCGTGCGAGCTGGCCGTAATAGCTGGTGGATTGCTCGGCTGCCCGCGCGTAGGCGTTGCGCGCCTCCTGCTGGCGGCCTGCCGCTTCGGCGGCGCGGCCCTGCCAATAGCCGGCGCGCGCCAGCGTGGTCGGATTGACGCTGCCGATCCCGATGCGGGCAAAATGCTGGGTGGCGGCCGCGGGATCGTTGAGGAAGCGCAGCGCGATCCAGCCGGCGGTGAATTCCTGCTCGGTCTTGTAGACGTCGCGCGAGGGCAGGGCCGCATCACGCGCGATCAGATAGGCGCTGCGGAATTCCTCGGTGTCGATCATCTTGCGCGCCAGCAGACGCCGCTCGATCCACCATTCGTCGAGATTGTAGAGCCGGCCCGGATCCTTCGGTGCCGACAGCATGAGCTGGGCGGCTTCTGCAAATTTCTCCTCGCGGCGCAGCAGCTGGATCTTGCTGAAGATGAAGCCGGGATCGCCATGCAGCTCGCGCGGCACGGCCTCGAGCAGCGCGCGTGCGTTCGGCGCTTTCTTGAGGGAGGCGATGCGGGCCTTGGCGAGGGCGACATAGCCAGCACCGAGGCGCTTTGCAGCACGCAGCGCGGCCTCGTTCTCGCTGCCGTAGAGCAGCGTGTCCATCCGCGCCTTCTGATCGCCGGGCGTCAGCAGCGCGCCGAACTGATCGAGTGCGTTGTTCTCGGTGTCTTCCGACATCGCATCGCTGCGCCAGGCTTCGCGCACCAGACGTTCGGCATTGGCGCGGTCGCCGCGCGCCAGCATCGCCTTGGCGAGCGCGAAGCGGCCCTTGGCGGACACGGGGGATTCATTCTCGAACCACGACCACGCGACTGAATCGTCGCGCCTGTCGTCCCACATCGCGGCCTCCAGACGCCGGCGCAGGAATGTCTGCGACGGCCAGCTCGGATTGGCGGACAGGAAGGCGCGGTAGCGCTCCACGGTCGCGCCATTATCCTCGCCGCGCAGGATGATCCATTCCGCGAGTTTTCGCGCCACGGGATCCGACATCGTGGCCGCGGCATTGGTGGCGTCGCCCGACTTGCGCTTGCGCACGAGCTCGATAACGGTCTCCAGCGTGTCCTTGTCGGCTTGCGACGTCGAGGAGGTCGCAGCAACCGCGGCCGGCGTGACCGGCTTGCGCGGCGCGGCATGCTGGCGGGTCGCCGGCGCCAGGACCGGAGCCGCGACGGGCTTGGCGGGGGTCGGGGCGGTCGGTCTGACGGTGGCCGTCACGGACGGCGCGGGTGCGGGTTTGGGGGGCGAACCGTTGGCGGTCGGCCTTGATTTTGGCGCGGCGGCCGCCGCAGGCCTGGGCTTGTCCTTCGCGGGTTGCTTGTCGGCGTTCTTGCCAGCATCCTTGCTGGCATTCGTGGCAGGCTTCTTCGCGGCATCCTTGGCGGGGGCGCTGGTCGCACCCTTGCTCGCGCCCTTGGCACCGTCCTTGGCGGCGTCCTTCGAAGTTTCCTTGCCGGTTCCCTTGGACGACCCCTTTGCAGTGGTCCTGGCGGCTGGTTTCGCGGTGTCCTTCGCCGTGTCCTTGGCCCCTTCCGCGGTCGTCTCATTGGACTTGGCCCAGCCGGCGCAGCCGACCGATAGCCCTGCCATCAGGCACACGGCCAGACCGGTCAATCGCCATGTGGCACGCGGAAAGGAGGTCATGGCGTTCGTCGCCCCGAATCAGTCAATTGGCTCAGACCCAGTTGTACAAGATTTGGCTGTACTTGATTGAATATGCGGACAAAATACCAACAGCCGCTTACCTTTGCCGGGTTTGCACCACCACAGCGGCAAAATCGCGGCCTAAACGGTGTGTCACACGGAAGCGGGTCTTTTACCGGCGGGATAGACCCGATATGAATGCGGCTTGCTCTCGAGATCGCCGCGTACGGAGGAGGAAGTCCATGGCAGCCAAGACGAAATTCCGGGGTTCGTTCACCGCCTTGGTCACGCCGTTCAAGAACGGCTCGCTGGACGAGTCGGCGTTCCGCTCCCTGGTCAACTGGCAGATTTCAGAGGGCACCAACGGCCTGGTCCCCGTCGGCACCACCGGCGAGAGCCCGACGCTGAGCCATGACGAGCACAAGAAGGTCGTCGAATGGTGCATCGAGGAAGCGAAGGGCCGCGTGCCCGTCGTCGCCGGGGCCGGCTCCAACTCGACCAAGGAGGCGATCGAGCTCGCCCAGCACGCCGAGAAGGCGGGCGCGAACGCGGTGCTGGTCGTAACGCCTTACTACAACAAGCCGACCCAGGAAGGCATGTACCAGCACTTCAAGGCGATCAACGACGCGATCGGGATTCCGATCATCATCTACAACATTCCGCCGCGCTCGGTGATCGACATGTCGGTCGACACCATGAAGCGGCTGTGGGAGCTGAAGAACATCGCCGGCGTCAAGGACGCCACTGCCAGCATGGTCCGCGTCTCGCAGCAACGCGCGGCGATGGGCGAGGAATTCAACCAGCTCTCCGGCGAGGATGCGACCATCCTCGGTTACATGGCCCATGGCGGCCATGGCTGCATTTCGGTGACTTCGAACGTCGCGCCGCGCCTGTGCTCGGAGTTCCAGGCCGCCTGGGCCAAGGGCGATCATGCCACTGCGCTGAAGCTGCACGACAAGCTGATGCCGCTGCACAACAACCTGTTCATCGAGAGCAACCCGGCGCCGATCAAGTACGCGCTGTCGTTGCTCGGCAAGCTGGACGAGACGCTGCGGCTGCCGATGGTTCCGGTCACCGAACCGACGCGCGTTGCCGTGCGCAGCGCTATGGTGCACGCTGGCCTGATCAACTGAGATCTGGGAATCCGCACTGGCTGGTCCCGCGCGTGACATCGAAGGAAGGGGACGGATATGCTGAAGGAATTCCGCGAATTCGCAATGAAGGGCAACGTCGTCGATCTCGCCGTTGCCGTCATCATCGGCGCCGCCTTCGGTGCCATCGTGACGTCGATGGTCAACGACATCATCATGCCGATCATCGGTGCAGCCACCGGCGGCCTGGATTTCTCCAACTACTTCGTTGGACTCTCCAAGCAGGTCACGCAGACCAATCTTGTCGAAGCCAAGAAGCAGGGTGCGGTACTGGCCTATGGCAACTTCCTCACCTTGGTCGTGAACTTTGTCATCATCGCTTTCGTGCTGTTCATGGTCATCCGCACCATGAACCAGTTCAAGCGCAAGGACGAGGCCAAGCCCGCGGAGCCGCCGAAGCCGTCAGCGGAAGTCGCGCTCTTGACCGAGATCCGCGATCTCCTCAAGAAGTGACGCGCGCGCTTCATCCAAACTGTTAGCCTACGCGCGCATCTCGACCGGATCTGTCTGTCATGGCCGATAAGAACGAACGTCCTATCAAGGTCATGGCGGAGAATCGCAAGGCCCGCTTCAACTATGCGATCGAGGATACGGTCGAGGCGGGCATTGCGCTGACCGGCACCGAGGTCAAGTCGATCCGCAGCGGCAAGAGCACGATCGCGGAGTCCTACGCCGATTCCAGGGACGGCGAGATCTGGCTGATCAACGCCACCATTCCGGAATATCTCCAGGGCAACCGCTTCAATCACGAGCCGAAGCGGCCGCGCAAACTGCTGCTGCATCGCAAGCAAATCAACAAGCTGATGGGCGCGGTCGATCGTGAAGGCATGACGCTGATCCCGCTCAAGCTTTACTTCAACGAGCGCGGTCGCGCCAAACTGCAGCTCGCGGTTGCAAAGGGCAAGAAGCTACACGACAAGCGCGAAACCGAGAAGAAGCGCGATTGGAGCCGGGAGAAGGGCCGCCTGCTGCGGGCTAGGGGCTAGCGAGATGACTCAGAAAAACCTGCTTGAGGTCGACTGGAGCCGGATTCCCGCACCCGCAGATGACGGCGGCGCGGCGCATCTGAAAGGCATGACGCTGCCCGCGATCAGCCTGCTCGCGACCGACGACACTTCGGTGACGCTGTCGGCGCTCTCCGGTCGCACCGTGGTGTTCGCCTATCCACGCACTGGCGAGCCCGGCAAAATCTCGCTCGTCGACGATTGGGACATGATTCCCGGCGCCCGCGGTTGCACGCCGCAGACCTGCGCGTTTCGCGATCTGTTCGCCGAACTGAAGGCCGCCGGCGCCGCGCAGGTGTTCGGCCTCTCGACCCAGAGCAACGCGTACCAGACCGAGATGACCTCGCGACTGCATCTGCCGTTCCCGGTGCTGTCGGACGAGAAGCTGGCGCTCACGCGCGCCCTGAATTTGCCGACCATGGAGGTCGCAGGCCTCACGCTGATCAAGCGCCTCGCGTTGATCGTCGACGACGCAGAGATCACGCATGTGTTCTATCCGGTGTTCCCGCCCGACCGGAACGCCGGCGATGTCCTGGACTGGCTGAAGGCCAATCCCGCCAAGACCTAGTCGAGATCCGCCTTCACCTTCGCGAACACGGAGCGGAACATGTCCGGCGTCAGCACGCGGGTGTTCGTGTTGTAGCGCGAGCAGTGATAGCTGTCGTAGAGCCTGAACGCGCCGGCCTGGTGCACCGCGCCGTGGCCGAAGGGGGCTTGCGATGCCTTCAGGTTCAGCGGCTTGAGCACAGTGTCGTGCGCAATGCGTCCGAGGGCGATGATCGCGCGCAGGTTCGGCATCGTTGCGAGATTCGCCAAGAGAAACTGGCGGCAGGTGTGGATCTCGACCGGCAGCGGCTTGTTCTGCGGCGGCACGCAATGCACCGCATTGGCGATCCGGCAGTCGACCAGCTTCAGGCCGTCGTCGGGACGCGCCTGATATTTGCCCTTGGCGAACCCGTATTCGAGCAGCGTGGCGTAGAGCAGGTCGCCGGCATAATCGCCGGTGAAGGGACGGCCGGTGCGGTTGGCCCCCTGCATCCCCGGCGCGAGGCCGACGATCAGCAGGCGCGCCTTGATGTCGCCGAAAGGCGCAACCGGCGCATTGTGCCACAATGGCTCGCGCGCGCGGTTGGCCTCGCGAAAGGCAACCAGGCGCGGACAGAGCGGACAGTCACGGTCGGGGACGACTGTGAGGGGCGGGCGGCTTGACCGCGCCGCCTCACTCGTCGAGGTCGTCATCGCCCCTCGGCGCCATCGTCGTCGCGCGCTGGAGGAATTGCGGGGCATGATGGCGCGGCTCGCGGTCACCGCGGTCACGCGGGGCGGGGCGTTCGGACGGGTCGCGGCCGAGCTTGGCCTGCAGCTCGACGAGGTCGGTGAAGACGTCGGCCTGGCGGCGCAGCTCGTCGGCGATCATCGGCGGCTGGCTGGCGATCGTGGAAATCACGGTGACCCGCACGCCGCGGCGCTGAACGGCCTCGACAAGGGAGCGGAAGTCGCCGTCACCCGAGAACAGCACCATCTGGTCGATGTGTTCGGCGAGTTCCATGGCGTCCACGGCGAGCTCGATGTCCATGTTGCCCTTGACCTTGCGGCGGCCGGAGGCGTCGATGAACTCCTTGGTCGCTTTGGTCACGACCGTGTAGCCGTTGTAGTCCAGCCAGTCGATCAGGGGGCGGATCGAGGAGTATTCCTGATCCTCAATGATCGCGGTGTAGTAGAATGCCCGCGTCAGTGTCCCGCGGCTCTGAAATTCCTTCAGAAGGCGCTTGTAATCGATATCGAAGCCGAGAGTTTTCGCCGTCGCGTAGAGATTGGCTCCGTCGATGAAGAGCGCGATCTTGTCGGTAGAGGAAGGTGACATTCAGTTTGCTCGCGTAGAGTTCGTGATTGATCGTTTATTGTTGGCGCGGCGACAGCAAGCCGCGCAGTTCTAAAGTCCCGCCGAAACCCGTCGAAACCGCAAATCCGGAGAAGCCGGGGCAATCAAGGTATAGTTATGGCGCACTTGCATACACCCGCGCCGCCCTCGATGGCAGCCCGGGAAACCACCCATCCCAGCCCCAATGTGGGCGTAGCAGAGCCGTTTGGCGAGGCCAAATTACAAATTGGCCTTGCGAAACCGTCCCGGCCCCTATAACTAGCGCCAATCATCCACATATTTCGTCCCACCCACAACGGAGCGACAGTCCATGGCTCGCGTCACCGTAGAAGATTGTATCGACAAGGTCGACAACCGGTTTGACCTGGTCCTGCTGGCAGCCCACCGTGCCCGCATGATTTCGTCTGGTTCACAACTAACGGTTGACCGCGATAACGACAAGAACCCTGTTGTGTCTTTGCGTGAAATTGCTGACTCGACCATCTCGCCGGAGGACCTCCGCGAGGAGCTGGTGCACTCGCTGCAGAAGTTCGTCGAGGTCGATGAGCCGGAGCCGGACACTGTGCCGCTGATCGGTTCCGCCGGTGCAAGCGTAGACGCGGACGATACCGAAGTCGCGGTCGAGCGCATGACGGAAGAGGAGCTCCTGAAGGGTCTCGAAGGCCTCGCGCCACCCGAGGAGCAGCCCGAGGAGGACGAGTAGATCGTCCCGTCGCAGTCATCGACTTCTTGTGATCTTGTCAAAGGCCCGAACCGTTGTTCGGGCCTTTGCTTTTGTTGGCGTTTTCGTGGTTACCATAGTGTTGTCGGTTCGCGCGGGGCCCTGTCACCGAATTGATCGGACACACGCGCGATCGGAGCTAAGATGTATGCAACGGGCTGCTTCGTGGCCCGTTTGAAGGCAGGACGGCATGGTATATCGGCGTCGCACACAAACGCAGATGCAGGCCGCAACCGAATCGGTTGCCGTGGCCCCGACTGCGCCGGTGGCGCGTCCGGCGAAGTCCCGCGCGCGCATGATGCGTCAATACGACCTCGTCGAGCGCGTCAGGTCCTACAATCCCAACACTGACGAAGACCTGCTGAACCGCGCCTATGTCTACGCCATGAAGGCGCACGGCTCGCAGACCCGCGCCTCAGGCGACCCGTATTTCTCGCACCCGCTCGAAGTGGCGGCGATTCTCACCGACCTGAAGCTCGACGATGCAACCATCGTGGCTGCGTTGCTCCACGACACGATCGAGGACACCGAAGCGACGCGGGCCGAGATCGACCAGATCTTCGGGCCCGAGATCGGCGCGCTGGTCGAGGGCCTGACCAAGCTGAAGCGGCTGGAGCTGGTGTCGCGGGAGGCCAAGCAGGCCGAGAATCTGCGCAAATTGTTGCTGGCCATTGCCGACGACGTCCGCGTGCTGCTGGTGAAGCTCGCCGATCGCCTGCACAACATGCGCACGCTGGACTTCGTCCCGACGGAATCGCGACGGCGCATCGCCGAGGAGACGCTCGACATCTATGCGCCGCTGGCCGGGCGCATGGGCATGCAGGAAATGCGCGAGGAACTGGAGGATATGTCCTTCCGGACTCTCGATCCCGAAGCCTATTCGGTGGTGATGCAGCGGCTCGATGCGCTCGCCGAGCGCAACCGCAATCTGATCGGCGAGATCGAGGCGCAGCTTTCCAACAATCTGCGGCACAGGGGCCTTGGCGCGCGGGTCTATGGCCGCAGCAAGAAGCCGTTCTCGATCTGGACCAAGATGGAGCGCAAATCGGTCGGATTCGAGCAATTGTCCGACATCTTCGGCTTTCGTCTCGTCGTCAACGACATCGAGTCCTGCTATCGCGCGCTCGGCATCGTCCACACCACCTGGCCGGTCGTACCGGGGCGTTTCAAGGATTACATCTCGACCCCGAAGCAAAACGACTACCGCTCGATCCACACCACCGTGATCGGCCCCGGCAACCAGCGCGTCGAGCTGCAGATCCGCACTGAGGCGATGGACCAGATCGCCGAGCGCGGCATCGCCGCGCACGTGTTCTATAAAGAGGGCGCCGGCTCGCCGACCGAGTTCCTCAAGCGCGAGTCCAACGCGTTCGCCTGGCTGCGCCACACCATCGGCATCCTCTCCGAAAGTGCGAACCCGGAGGAATTCCTTGAGCACACCAAGCTCGAGCTGTTCCACGACCAGGTGTTCTGTTTCACTCCGAAGGGCAAGCTGATCGCGCTGCCGCGTCATGCCAATGTGATCGACTTCGCCTATGCCGTGCACACCGACGTCGGCAACAGCGCGGTGGGCTGCAAGATCAACGGCCAGTTCGCGCCGCTGTCATCGGAGCTCCAGAACGGCGACGAGGTCGAGGTGCTGACCTCGGAAGCGCAAGCGGCGC
Source organism: Bradyrhizobium sp. LB14.3 (assembly GCF_040547985.1). Classification (NCBI taxonomy): domain Bacteria; kingdom Pseudomonadati; phylum Pseudomonadota; class Alphaproteobacteria; order Hyphomicrobiales; family Nitrobacteraceae; genus Bradyrhizobium; species Bradyrhizobium sp. LB14.3. The sequence goes on along the minus strand of NZ_JBEPQT010000006.1, from coordinate 239,245 downwards.
CGCCGTCCGCCTGGGAAACGCTCGCGGTCACCGGCAAGGCGCGCGCCGCGATCCGCCGCGCCACCAGGACTGCGGTGCGCGATCAATATGTCGGTCTCGGCCGGCGCATCGTGGAACGCCTGTTCGAGCGCGCCAAGATCGAATACGCCGACGACAAGCTCAAGGGCGCGCTGCCGCGGCTCGCGCGGACCTCGATCGAGGACGTCATGGCGGCTGTGGGGCGCGGCGAGATCAAGGCCTCCCACGTCGCGCGTGCGATGTATCCCGACTACAAGGAGGAGCGCATCGCGCGCTACGGCGTCAAGAAGGGGCTTGCCGCCAAGTTCAAGGAGAAGTCGTCGGAACCGCCGCGCAGCTCGGTCGCGATCCCGATCCGCGGCATCAATTCGGACCTGCCGGTGAAGTTCGCGCCGAACGGCGGCGCCGTGCCCGGTGACCGCATCGTCGGCATCGTCACGCCGGGCGAGGGCATCACCATCTACCCGATCCAGGCGCCTGCCCTGAAGGATTTCGAGGAAGAGCCGGAGCGCTGGCTCGACGTCCGCTGGGACATCGAGGACTCCGCGCCGCAGCGCTTCCCGGCCCGCATCAGGGTCGAGAACGTCAACGAGCCCGGCGCGCTGGCGCAGATCGCGACCGTGATTGCCGAGCACGACGGCAACATCGACAACATCAGCATGCAGCGCCGCTCACCGGACTTCACGGAGACGACGATCGATCTCGAAGTCTACGATCTGAAGCATTTGAGTGCGATCCTGGCCCAGCTGCGCGCGAAGGCGGTCGTCGCCCGCGTCGAACGTGTTAATGGATAGACGCCTTCTGGCTTGGTCTGTCCCTATGGTTCCGTGAGTCCTGAAATGCCTGCACCTCCGCTCCGCCTCGGCGTCAATGTCGACCATGTCGCGACCCTGCGTAATGCGCGCGGCGGCCGCAATCCAGATCCGGTACGCGCGGCGCTACTGGCGATCCAGGCCGGCGCCGACGGCATCACCGCTCACTTGCGCGAGGATCGCCGGCACATCCGCGACGAGGACATGGCGCGGCTGAAAGCCGAAATCTCCAAGCCGCTCAATTTCGAGATGGCGGCGACCGACGACATGATGCGCATCTCGCTCGCCACCAAGCCGCACGCGGTGTGCCTCGTGCCGGAGCGGCGCCAGGAGGTGACGACCGAGGGCGGGCTCGACGTGGTCGGTCAGCACAACGCGCTGGCGCCCTATATCGCGCGGCTGAACGATGCCGGCATCCGGGTGTCGCTGTTCATCGCCGCCGATCCCGCCCAGATCGAGATGGCGGCGCGGCTGCGCGCGCCCGTGATCGAGATCCACACCGGCGCCTGGTGCGACGCCGTCGTCGATGGCCACACCGACAAGGCCGAGGCCGAATGGCGGCGGATCGTGGCGGGCGTAAAGCTGGCGAAGCAAGCAGGGCTGGAGATTCACGCCGGACACGGGCTCGACTATGCCACGGCGGAGACGATCGCGGCCCTGCCAGAGATCATGGAGCTCAACATCGGCTACTACATGATGGGCGAAGCGCTGTTCGTCGGTCTCGCCGAGACGGTGCGCAGCATGCGCGCAGCGATGGACCGCGGCCGGAGCCGGGCATGATCATCGGCATCGGCTCCGATCTGATCGACATCACCCGCGTCGGCAAGGTGATCGAGCGCCATGGCGAGCGCTTCCTCGATCGCATCTTCACCGCGGCCGAGCGAGCCAAGGCGGAGCGGCGCGCCAAGAACGAGAAGATGGTTGTGGCGACCTACGCCAAGCGGTTCGCGGCCAAGGAGGCCTGCTCCAAGGCACTCGGCACCGGCATAAGACGCGGCGTGTGGTGGCGCGACATGGGGGTGGTCAACCTGCCGGGAGGACGGCCAACCATGCAATTGACGGGCGGGGCGCAGGCCCGGCTCCAGGCCCTGACGCCGGAGGGGTTCGAAGCACAGATCGATCTGTCGATCACCGATGACTGGCCGTTGGCCCAGGCCTTCGTCATCATTTCCGCCGTGCCGCTGGCCAAACCCTGACGGGTCTCCCGCGATTTTATAATTATCATTAAAAATCAAATACTTATCCAGTTTTGATGCGTTCCTTGATTGCGTGGCCTCCGACAACCGTCTAAAAGTCCGCGGACGCAAATCAGCCTGGGCGAATTCGGCTTTACGCCGGAATTGGCTCTCATTATCAGAATCAGGACAATCTCCTTGGGACGCGAACCGACGGGCCGTTCGCGGGAGGGGGGCGCGCTGTGGACCGCCGGCCGGAATTGAGAGAGCAATGAGCGTGACTTCAGGGACCAAAACTGAGACCGGCGTGGGCGAAACCATCCGGGTCGTGATCCACGCCCTCTTGATCGCACTCGTGATCCGCACCTTCCTGTTCCAGCCGTTCAACATCCCATCCGGCTCGATGAAGGCGACGCTGCTGGTCGGCGACTATCTGTTCGTCTCGAAATATTCCTACGGCTACAGCCACTACTCGATCCCGTTCTCGCCGCCGCTGTTTTCGGGGCGGATCTGGGGCTCGGACCCGAGCCGCGGCGACATCGTCGTATTCCGCCTGCCGAAGGACGACTCCACCGACTACATTAAGCGCGTGATCGGGCTTCCCGGCGACCACATCCAGATGCGGGACGGTCTGCTCTACATCAACGACACGCCGGTCGAGCGGCAGCGCATGAGCGAATTTGTCGGCGAGGATCCCTGCGGTTCGGAAGGCGGCGGCGTCTCCCGGGTGAAGCGTTGGAAGGAGACGCTGCCGAACGGCGTGTCCTATGAGACGTTGGACTGCGCCGACAACGGCTACGTGGACAACACCAACGTCTACACCGTGCCGACCGGCCACTTCTTCATGATGGGCGACAACCGCGACAACTCCACCGACAGCCGCTTCCTCGGCCAGGTCGGCTACGTGCCGCAGGAGAATTTGGTCGGGCGCGCCCAGATGATCTTCTTCTCGATCGCCGAAGGCGAGCATGCCTGGATGTTCTGGCGCTGGCCGTGGGCGGTGCGCTGGAATCGCTTCTTCAAAATCGTCCGATGAAAGACGAAGTCAAGGATATCGCGACCCACCCGACCGAGGCGCAAGCGGGCCCCGACGGCGAAGCTGCGACCAACACCCTTGAAATCAAGACCCCTGCAAAGAAGAAGCGGGTGCGGAGCAGCAAGACCAAGGGCCCGGATGCGAACGCGGCGCTTGAGGCCCGCATCGGCCACAGTTTCGCCGATCCGAACCTCTTGATGCAGGGCATCACGCATGTCTCGGCGCTGAAGTCCGGGCGCAAGCGTGGCGACAGCTATCAGCGGCTGGAATTCCTCGGTGACCACGTGCTCGGACTTGTCGTCTCCGACATGCTCTATCACGCGTTCCCGAACGCCGACGAAGGCGAGATGTCCAAGCGACTTGCTGAACTGGTGCGCAAGGAGAGCTGCGCCGACGTCGCCAAGTCGCTCGGTCTACTCGACGACATCAAGCTCGGCTCGGTCGGTCCTGGTGCCGACGCGCGCCTGCGCAAGAGCGTGCTCGGCGACATCTGCGAGGCCGTGATCGGCGCCGTCTTCCTCGACGGCGGCTACGCGGCGGCGTCCGAGTTCGTCAAGCGCAACTGGACCGAACGCATGCACAAGCCGCGGCGTCCCTTGCGCGATCCCAAGACCGTTCTGCAGGAATGGGCGCAAGGCAAGGGACTGCCGACGCCGGTCTACCGCGAGGTCGAGCGCACCGGTCCGCATCACGATCCGGAGTTTCGTGTCGCGGTGGATCTGCCGGGGTTGGCGCCGGCCGAAGGCACCGGCGGCAGCAAGCGCGCAGCGGAGAAGGTAGCGGCTTCAGTGATGATCGAACGCGAAGGTGTTGGCGGCGGCAATGACGGTTGAATCAAGCGGCGAAGCGCCCGCCGCAACGAGCTGCGGCTTTGTCGCGCTGATCGGCGCCCCGAACGTCGGAAAGTCCACGCTGGTCAATGCGCTGGTCGGGGCCAAGGTCACGATCGTCTCGCGCAAGGTGCAGACCACGCGGGCGCTGATCCGCGGCATCGTGATCGAGAACAACGCGCAGATCATCCTGGTCGATACGCCCGGCATCTTCCTGCCAAAGCGCCGGCTCGACCGCGCCATGGTCTCGACCGCCTGGAGCGGCGCGCATGACGCCGACCTCGTCTGCGTGCTGCTGGATGCCAAGGCCGGTATCGACGAGGAAGCCGAGGCGATCCTCACCAAGGTCGCAAGCGTCAAGCACGAGAAGATTCTGGTCATCAACAAGGTGGATTTGGTCCAGCGCGAGAAGCTGCTGGCACTGGCGCAGGCGGCCAACGAGCGCATGGCCTTCGCGAAGACCTTCATGATCGCGGCGATCTCCGGCGACGGCGTCGACGACCTCAGGCATACTCTCGCCGAGATCGTGCCGCCGGGGCCGTTTCTCTATCCCGAAGACCAGATGTCGGACGCGCCGATGCGGCAGCTTGCGGCCGAGATCACGCGCGAGAAGATCTTTCGCAAGCTGCACCAGGAATTGCCCTACCAGTCCACGGTCGAGACCGACAAGTGGGAGGAGCGCAAGGACAAGTCGGTCCGCATCGAACAGACGATCTTCGTCGAGCGCGAGAGCCAGCGCAAGATCGTGCTTGGCGCGGGCGGCGCGACGATCAAGTCGATTGGCGCGGACTCACGCAAGGAGATCGGCGAGATCCTCGGTGTGCCGGTGCATCTGTTCCTGTTCGTCAAGGTGCGCGAGAACTGGGGCGATGATCCCGATCGCTACCGCGAGATGGGCCTGGAATTTCCCAAAGAATAACCAAGAAAAGATCGGTCACCGATGAGCGTACCCGGCAACGTACGGCGCTTCGAAGCGCTGCTCTATGCATCCTTGATGCTGGACGCCCTGTCGGTCGCGGTGCAGGACCGCACACCGAATGCCGAGATGACCGAGCAGATGATCATGACGGCGACGCTGCTCGCCGGCGGCATGATCCTGCTGCTGGTCTATTTCGTCTGGCTCGCTGCACGCTGGCGCAAGAACTGGCCGCGATGGGTGCTGGCGGCAGCGCTCGTGCTGTCGGTGATCTCGCTCGGCCAGATCATCGGCGAGAAGGGCATGGAACTCGACAGCGCCATCGAGATCGTCTCCTGCGTGCTGACGGCGATGGGATTGTATTTCTCGTTCAGCGGAGATGCACAGGGTTGGTTCAACGCGTGAGGATTCGCCGCTTTGCGCGGTTAATCAAATTCGTGGGCACGCTTCGCTTTGCCGACCCTACGATCGCCTGAAATGCGCTAGACTCCGCACATGGAATGGACCGACGAAGGCATCGTGCTGGGCGTGCGGCGGCATGGCGAGAGTAGCTCCATCGTCGAGCTGCTGACGCGTGCGCACGGCCGCCATCTCGGTCTCGTCCGCGGCGGCGCCGGCTCGCGGATGCGGCCGCTGCTGCAGCCCGGCAACAGCCTCAGCGTGGTGTGGCGGGCGCGGCTCGACGAGCATCTCGGCACCTATGCCATCGAGGGCCTCAAGCTGCGCGCGGCGACGCTGCTGACATCCCCCCACGGCGTCTATGGCATCACCCATCTCGCCTCGATTGCGCGGTTGCTGCCGGAGCGCGATCCGCACGAAAACATCCTGGCGCAGCTCGAGCATTCGCTCGACGATTTCGACGACATCGGCGGCGCCGCCGTGCACCTGATCCATTTCGAGCTGGCGATGCTCGCCGAGCTCGGCTTCGGGCTTGCGCTGGAAAACTGCGCGGTAACCGGGGAGACTACCGACCTGATCTATGTCTCGCCGAAATCTGGCGGCGCGGTGTCACGCGGCGCGGGCGAGCCGTGGCGGGATCGGTTGTTGCGGCTGCCGCCGTTTTTGCGTCGTGGCGAAGCCGCGAGCGACGTCACCGACCAGGATCTTCAGGACGGCCTTCGGTTGACCGGGCTGTTCCTGCTGCGCCATGTGCTGGAGCCGCGGGGGCAGGGCCATTCCGACGCGCGGGCAGGCTTCATCAACGCGCTGACGAGACAGCAGGCGAAGGCCGCGATTCCCGCGCCATGAGGCTGGCGCGGCTCTGCATTGCCTCAATAGGCCAACCGTCATTGGAACCAAATCGGGTTTCCTGGACTTGCCCTCGGGGTTCCAACCGGGGATAAGCCTCATGCTGATCAAGGGATTTGTGATATCGGCGGCGCTTGTCACGCTGGCGCCGGACGCCCTCGCAGGCGAGCAACCCGGCGTCTTTCGCCGCGCCTCCTGCACCGTCGTCAGGTTCTATGTGGCTAAATATTCCGCTGCAGCCGCAGAGGGATGGGCGCGATCCAAGGGCGCGACGGAGGCCGAGATCGAGACGGCGCGGCGGTGCCTGACCAATGCCCCGGCCACCACGCAGGCTAAAAACGCGCAACCCACCCAGACCTTCACCGCAGGCTGGGCCGGCCAGTAGGCCGCCCACAGGGAACCAATCGATCCTTGCCCGATTCGCTTCCACGGTTTAACCGGGCGGCATGGGAAAACGATTGATTCCGCCGGAGGAACCGGCCGAAATTCACGACGTGCCGCTGCGTGAGGCGCTGGAAGAGCGCTATCTTGCCTACGCGCTTTCGACCATCATGCACCGCGCGCTGCCCGATGCCCGCGACGGCCTGAAGCCGGTGCACCGGCGCATCCTCTACGGCATGCGGCTGCTCCGGCTCGACCCCGGCACGGCGTTCAAAAAATCCGCCAAAATCGTCGGCGACGTGATGGGCTCGTTCCATCCGCATGGCGACCAGGCGATCTACGACGCCATGGTCCGCCTCGCGCAGGACTTCTCCTCGCGCTATCCGCTTGTCGACGGCCAGGGCAATTTCGGCAATATCGACGGCGATAATCCCGCTGCCTACCGCTACACCGAAGCGCGGCTGACCGACGTCGCGCGGCTTCTGCTCGACGGCATCGACGAGGACGGGGTCGAGTTCCGCCCTAATTACGACGGCCAGTCGAAAGAGCCCGTCGTGCTGCCCGGCGGCTTCCCGAACCTGCTCGCCAATGGCGCGCAGGGTATCGCGGTCGGCATGGCGACCTCGATCCCGCCGCACAACGCCGCCGAGCTCTGCGAAGCCGCGCTGCATCTGATCGAGAAGCCCGACGCGAAATCCAAGGCGCTGCTGAAATGGGTCAAGGGCCCGGATTTCCCGACCGGCGGCATCTGCGTCGATTCCAAGCAGGCGATCGCTGAAGCCTATACCACCGGCCGCGGCTCGTTCCGCGTCCGCTCCCGATGGGAGCAGGAAGAGGGCGCACGCGGCACCTGGGTCGTCGTCGTCACCGAGATACCCTTTCTGGTGCAGAAGTCGCGCCTGATCGAGAAGATCGCCGAACTGCTGGACCAGAAGAAGCTGCCGCTGGTCGGAGACATCAGGGACGAGTCGGCCGAAGACGTCCGTATCGTAATCGAGCCGAAGTCGAAGAATGTCGATCCGGCGCTGATGATGGAATCGCTGTTCCGGCTGACGGAGCTCGAAAACAAGATTCCGCTGAACCTCAACGTGCTGATCAAGGGCCGTGTGCCCAAGGTGGTGGGACTCGCGGAGTGCCTGCGCGAATGGCTTGACCATCTGCGCGACGTGCTGATCCGTCGGACCAACCATCGCAAGGCCGAGATCGAGCGCCGGCTGGAGATTCTCGGCGGCTTGCTGATTGCCTATCTGAACATCGACGAGGTGATCAGGATCATCCGCAACGAGGACGAGCCGAAGCCGGCGCTGATCAAGGCGTTCAAGCTCACCGAAGTGCAGGCTGAAGCCATCCTCAACATGCGGCTGCGAAGTCTGCGCAAGCTCGAGGAAATGGAGATCCGCAGCGAGGACAAGGATCTGCGCAAAGAGCTGAAGGGCATCGAGGGATTGCTGGCGTCCGAACCCGAGCAGTGGAAGAAGGTCGCCGAGCAGGTTGGCAAGGTCCGCGACATGTTCGGGCCGAAGACCGCGCTCGGCAAGCGCCGCACCACCTTTGCGGACGCGCCCGAGCACGATCTCGCCGCCATGGAGGAGGCCTTGGTCGAGCGCGAGCCGGTGACCGTCGTCGTCTCCGACAAGGGCTGGATCCGCACCCTCAAGGGCCATGTCGAGGATCTCTCGGGGCTGGCCTTCAAGCAGGACGACAAGCTCGGGTTCGCGTTCTTCGCGGAAACGACCTCGAAGCTGCTGCTGTTCGCCACCAACGGAAAATTCTACTCGCTCGATGTCGCAAAACTTCCGGGCGGCCGCGGTCATGGCGAGCCGATCCGCCAGTTCATCGATCTCGAGCCGGAGGCCGCGCCGGTCACGCTGTTCGTCAACAAGGGCGGACGCAAATTCCTGGTCGCGAGCCACGAGGGCCAGGGCTTCGTCGTCAACGAGGACGATTGCGTCGGCACCACCAAGAAGGGCAAGCAGGTCCTCAACGTGGACATGCCGAACGAGGCGTGCGCGATCACCGAGGTGCTCGGCAACACTGTCGCGGTGATCGGCGAGAACCGCAAGATGCTGGTCTTCCCGCTCGACCAGACGCAGGAGATGCCGCGTGGCCGTGGTGCGCGCCTGCAGAAGTACAAGGACGGCGGCCTTTCGGACATCGCGGTGTTCGACGCCAAGGCGGGGCTGACCTGGAAGGATTCCGCTGGCCGCGAATTCTCGGCGACGATGAAGGAACTGGCCGAGTGGCAAGGCACCCGCGCCGACGCTGGCCGCTTGGCGCCGAAGGGTTTTCCGAAATCGAACAAGTTCGGCAAGGTGATCGGGTAGCTCGACGTTCAAACGGGAGGTGCGGTTTGTTGATTCGCAAATCGCGCACCTCCTAACGTTTGATTGCCGGCGGGACCGACGCGACGACCATCACCCTCAGCGAGAAGGCGCAATATCTCGGCAGCGTTCGCAGCCGCCTCGGTTGGCTGCCGGCCGACAATGTGCTGCTGTATGGGACCGCAGGCCTCGCCTGGGAGCGGCTCGACTCCACATCGCAGACGTTGCAGACCTCGACTGCGCCGGTCGGTGCGACGCTGTCGTCCAGCGGCACGCCGACCGACCGGTTCGGCTGGGTCGCCGGCGCCGGTGTCGAGGCGATGCTGGGCAGCCCGAACTGGATCGGCCGCATTGAATATCTGCATTATGATTTCGGCCAGATCGCGGACTCGTCCGCGATCACCGCTGCGATCGGCCAGGTGAACTCGACGTCGGGGTCGCAGACCATCGAGCTGGTTCGCGCCGGCGTGTCCTACAAGTTTGGCGAGCAGGCGCGTCTCGCGCCGGTGCCTTACGTCAAGGCGCCCGTGATGGCATCGGCGCGCAACGGCTGGGCCGGGTTCTATGCGGGTGCCCATGGTGGCTATGGCTGGGGCGATGATCCCGCGACCTTGCCGCTGCCGCTGCTCGACTTTGCACCGGATGGCGCACTGACCGGTGCAAAGTCGCAAGGCTGGGTCGCCGGAGGTCAGTTCGGCCACAACTGGCAATATGATCGCGTGGTCGCCGGCCTCGAGACCGACCTCAGCGCGGCCGACATCAAGGGCAGCACCTCGACAGCTTCGATCGCGGTTCCTGGCTTCACCTCGACGCTGAAGTTTGACGAGAAGGTGAAATATCTCGGTACCGTGCGCGGCCGTCTCGGCTGGACGCCGATCGACACCTTACTGCTGTACGGTACCGCCGGCCTCGGCTGGGAACGGCTCGAGATCTCCCAGGTGCAGCAGGACACCACCGCGACGGGCGTCACCACCACGCGGACGGCCACACCGAGCGACCGCTTCGGCTGGGTTGCAGGTGTGGGGGGCGAGATGATGCTCGGCAGCAGCAACTGGATCGGGCGGCTGGAATATCTGCACTACGATTTCGGCCGCGTCCGTTCGGATTCAAGTCTGGTTTCCGTCTCGCCGCCGCTCGCGAATTTTGCCGCGGCGACCGCGATCGGCCATCAAACCGTCGATCTCGTGCGCGCGGGCGTGTCCTACAAGTTCGGGCCGGACGCGGCTTTGCCGGTGTCTGCGCTTGCCTACGCCAAGGCGGGCCCGCCGCCGTCGCTGCAAAGCTGGTCCGGCTTCTATCTTGGCGCCCATGGCGGCTATGGCTGGAAGCAGAACGATTTTTCGGACGCCTCCCTGCTTGGCGGGGTCACCATCGGCGATATCAAGTCGAAAGGCTGGCTCGGCGGCGGCCAGGCCGGCTACAACTGGCAGTATGCGAGCGTCGTTGCGGGTATCGAGATCGACGGCAGCGCCACCGGCATCAAGGGCTCGACGCCAACCGTGCTCGCGGGCACCATCAGCGACACGCTGTCGGACAACGTCAAATACCTGGGCACGTTGCGCGGGCGTCTCGGCTGGACACCCTCGAATGGTTGGCTTCTCTATGCCACCGGCGGTCTCGCGTTCGAACGTGCGCACCGCATCGATAGCTCGGCCAACTCGGCCCCCAGCCCGGTCACGGCCGCTGTGATCGAGACGGCGCGCAATCATTTCGGGATGGCCGCCGGCGCCGGTGTCGAGACCTTCCTCGGCAACTCGAACTGGATCGGCCGCATCGAATATCTGCACTACGATTTCGGCACAGTAGAAGCGACCAGCAACATCACGACCACTGAGCCAGGCGGCACGCCCACCACGGATCGGGGCGGCCGGCAGACCATCGATACCGTGCGCGCCGGCCTGTCCTACAAGTTCACGCCATAGAGCTCGGCTCAGATCACCCCGACCAGCCGCAGGGCCGCTGCCGCGCCTGCAAATTATCGTCGCCGGCGATTTCCGTCCTATGTTTTCATATGCCGCAACGCGCGGCGGGTGAGACCGGATCGTCGCTCGCCCAGCCCGCCGCCTCTCGCGCCGGTTTGCGCGGTCTGATACCGTCCGCCATCCCGGTTTTCTGGAACGTTGAGAAGTAGCGCGATGTACGATGTCATTGTTGTCGGCGGCGGCTCCTCTGGCGCCGCTGTTGCGGCACGGCTCTCCGAAGATCCCGCACGGCGCGTCCTGCTGCTGGAAGCGGGTCTCGACTGGCGCGCCGACGAGGCGCCCTGGGAAGTGATGACGCCAAATCCCATTCCGATCATCCACAAGCGCGAGTACCAGGAGAAATGGCAATGGCCTGATCTGCTGACGCGCCGGGTGGCGGGGCAGGAGCCGCGCTTCTACTGGCGCGGCAAGGGCCTCGGCGGCTCGTCGATGATGAACGGCCAGATCGCCATCCGCGGCGTCGCCGATGCGTTCGACGAATGGGCCGCCAATGGCTGCACCGGCTGGTCCGCGAAAGAGGTGATGCCGTTGTTCTCGGTGATCGAGGATGATCTGGAGTTCGGCGACGCAGCGGGCCATGGCCGCGGCGGACCGCTGCCGGTCTATCGGGCGCCGCCGGACAAATGGGGCCCGATCGATCGCGGCTTGCGCGATGCGGCGCTGGCGAGCGGCTATCCCTGGTGCGCCGACGTCAATGGTCCTGACGGCGAGGGCGTCGCCTGCTATCCCATCAACAGCCGGGACAGCCGCCGCATCACCACCAATGAAGGTTATCTCGAGCCCGCGCGGAGCCGCGCCAATCTGGAGATTCGCGGGCACGCACTGGTCGATCGCGTGCTGATCAGTGACGGCCGGGCGACCGGCCTTCGCGTTCACATCGAGGGGCAGGGCACCAGCGAGATCAGCGCGCGCCAGATCGTGCTCTGCGCCGGTGCCATCCACAGTCCGGCGATCCTGCTGCGCTCGGGCATCGGACCTGCCGATGAGTTGAAGGCTATGGGAATCGCGGTCGAGCGCGACCTGCCGGTCGGCCGGCACTTCTTCGACCATCCGCTGTTTCGCGCCACGGTCCAGCTCCATGAAAACCTGCAGCCGAGCGATCCCGACACCCGCCACACCAATTGCTGCGTGACCTATTCGTCGGGCCTTGGCGATGGCGGCAAACGGGACATGATCCTGATCGCCTTCAACCACCGCGGCATCGGCGTATCAGGAGCGATCGGCGCCGGGCTGTTCAACGCGTATTCTCGTGGAACACTTAAACTGGCCTCGACCGACCCCGCGATCGATCCTGTTGTCGAGGAGAACATGCTGGCCGATCCCCGTGACATGCTGCGCATGATGGATGCGGTGAAACGGCTGGCCGTGATCACCTCCCAGCCGGCGCTATCAGGCATCGCCGACTGGATCCGGCTGACCGACACCGATCTGACGCTGCCGCAAGCAGCCGCGCTGCCGGATCGTGAACTCGATGCGCTGCTGCGGCGTGAAACCGGCGACATCCAGCACGCCGCCGGCAGTTGCCGCATGACCGGCTTCAAGCAGGCCGACGGCGTGGTCAACCCTGATGGTACGGTGAAGGGCATCGCGGGCCTGCGCGTCGCCGACGCCTCGATCATGCCGTCGGACTGCCGCGCCAACACCCACTTCACGACGGTGATGATTGGGGAAGCGATTGCGCGGATGATGAGGCGGTAGTTCTGCTGCGTCAAACCACTCTTCTCCTCATCCTGAGGAGCGCGGAACGCGCGTCTCGAAGGATGGCCTCGGGCAAATATCCGGGCCTTCATGGTTCGAGACGCGCTTCGCGCTCCTCACCATGAGGGTCTTATGACGCAGCAAGATTCAGCCGTTTCTCTTCAATTCACATTTCAAACAGCGGGCGAGAGTTCGCATTCTCGCGGCGCATTTCGCCCGAGTTCTACCGCTCGCGCCACCTTCAAGGAAAGGGCGCAGGGAAGGCCGGGCGCCGGCGGGCACCCGCAAGGTCCGTGCGCCATAGAAATGCACACGGGGTGGACCGCAGGTTCGCCGGATCGCCCGGCCTTCCCTGCGCGATGGTTTTAACGTGTCCTTCGTGCTCTCCCCGGGGAGCGATGCACTATTGCCCCCGTCGCCCTGCGGATAGCTGATGCGCGCGCCCGGTCGGGCCGCCTCATCACCGCAGGACTTGACGCACAGACCCCGGGCGTCAGGACCACACGACTTGTTCGTCCGCGCACGTCTTCGCTGGGACTTCGAGTGCTGGCGTGTGCTCACACCCGAAGCCATGCGAAGACGCTGTCGGCGTCGTGTCGTCGGCGCGAAGCGATTGCTCACAGCCGAAGCCGCCCTGCAATGCCTGTTACGCCCGACGCCGTCGCGTCCATCGCTGCCCAGCCCGCGGTTCGTGACGATCGCGATCCGCCCCTTGTCTCGGGCCAGGGTGTTTTGTCTGTACGATAAATCAGAAATTCGGTAAAGTGGAATATTTTGCGAGATGGGCTTGACAGGCGGTGTGGCGGAAGTGGTCGCGGCTGTTTTGCCCGACGGGACGGGGAGGCGAGGGTGACGGCTTTCGCCCAAAGGGCGCGTGCTGAGAGACGGCAGCTTCCGAGGGCAGAGCGGAAGTCGTTCGGCGCGGTCATCATCGACCGCTTGTGACCCGAAGCAGACATCGAAGGACTGATCCTGCAAACCAGCCGCGTCGAGTCACTGCAGTCGAGCCAGGCTCGCATTGATCTCGATCGTCTTTGCGCTCACGACAGTTTGTCTGACGGGAGCAGTATATAACTGGATTTTTCGAACCACGACTGCACCAGGATGTTGAATGACTCTCCCCTTCATCGCTTGCGCATCCATCACCGCAATCAGCGCAATCATCAGTCTTGGATTTTCCATGGCGGCGGCATTAGGTGCGAGCAACACTGCCCGCACCATGGCACTTTATGCCTGTGCGAGAAGCACGGCTTTAGTGATCGCGAGCGCGGTCCCATTTATTACGGGGTCAACTGGATGGCTCCAAGCCGTCGCATGGAGCATGATCATCGTTCAGGCCGGTGATGCCGTCATAGGCGGGACGATCAAAGATCCGATGAAAACCTATGGTCCTGCAGGCACTGCTCTACTGAACCTCGCGGCAGTGATTTGGCTGATCCAAGCCGTTCGATTCGGAGCTAGCTGATTGCAGACGATCAGGTGTGGTCCTGGCCCATCGGCGAAGTGGCGACCCGCTTCATTAAAGTCCGCTGATCGAGGCATGGCGGACTAGATTAGCGCAGGTTGAGTATTTCGGATTTTGACCCCTTGCGGACATTTGAGGCCGCCGCAGTTGGCGGCCTCTTTCATGACAGCCTTGCCCCACGCGGCGCGCGGCCTTCCCCGCCTGCCAAATGATCTTCGATGTTATCGGCGATCTCCTCGCAGACCGACGCCAACGCAAGCAGTTCGGTTTTAACGAGACGATCGTCGGCCTGCTCGACAAGTTTCCGACACGTGACCGCTTGATCCCGTAGATAGATAAGCCAATCATGTATGCCGAACACGGTACCGTTAAGCTTGGAGTGGTGACAATTCATGGTGGAGCTTTCACTAGAACTTCCCGCTTTAGGCCGTCTTGGCGAACATCGTGAGCACACCGTCGGCGATGTTGATGGCAACAACCTGCGACGAGCTCAAGCCCTTCGCTTTAAGCGCAGATACTGCCGCCGGTGCCGCGTCAATGGACTTCCGAAGTGATTGCAAATCTTCTTCGCTTGTCTGCGCGACGATTTCATCGACCTTTGAGCGAACCGCAGGTTGCAATTGCTTGATGTCGACTACCTGTATGCTTCGAATGACCGTGTCGGACTGAGCGGGCGGTTCCTGCGCTCTGGGTTGCGGGGACGCTCCTTGAGCCTGCACGAAAGCGGTCATCCCAAGCGAGAGTGCTGCAATAATGACGGATGCAGTAACGATGCGCATGGTTATTCCTTTCCTCAGTTTGGGAACCAAACGCACTATCCACGAACTTTGGTTAGCGTTGGATTCTCTCGTGGCCGTTCGGTGAAACCAATGCGGCAGTAACAGTTCCCCGGCCCACAATGACGTGCGGGCAGAAAAGTTTGGCGGATAGGCGAGCGACTTCCGCTGCGGCCTAAGCAGAAGAACGTAACAACCACTCATGTCGGCTATTGAGGGCGGAAGCTGGCGAACATCGCGCCAGGCTGCGTCGACCGCTTCTGGCCCATCACGTTGGCTGGCACAGCGCAGCGACATGTCCGGAGCGAGAGGTACAGCGGAAGTCGTCCCACTCGGGTCCGACCGCCACCTTTGACCCAGATCCGACAATAGTTTGGCTCGAGGGATGGCTGATGCAGGTAAATCCCGCTGACACTTGGCGGTAGGGCTAGCGAATCAGATTCTTTTGGCGCGCGACAGATCTTTGATGTAGGTTGTTTATTCAGCCGCGAGCGGGCAGTGCCGAAGGCCCGTTTATTTTCAGCGGCATGTTGCCCACGGCGGGGTATATGGTCTTTGTTGAGCCCGAAATAAATCTTGCGCTTTAGTGACCTGAACATTCCCCGACAGGAGGAAGTCACCATGCATTCTGTATGACGGGGCAATACACACCAAAATCCCTCAACAGCATTATGGACAAGCCTGGGACCAATCGCGTGGAAGCGGCCAACAACCTCATCGAAGCCGCCGGCGGGAAACTGCTCTCAATGGATAGCACCGCTTCCGAAGGTCCGGGCGTCCTGGTGATTTTTGATGTGCCCGATCCCAGTGCGGCACCGGCCATTTCCGGTACCGTGGTGGCATCCGTCGCCATCCACAATGTAAACCTCATCAGGCTTTGGACGCAGGACGAAATTGCCAAGGTCCGCCAAACTGTAAGTCAGCTTCGGGGCAAGTACTCCCAGCCTGGCAGTTGAGGGAGATACACGACGCCGCAGGAGCGCGCCGATTGCCGCCTCGGTCCCGTTAAGTAGCATTTGAAGTAGCATTTGCCGATTCAGAACAGATATTTTTGATGAGGTCATCATGCCGGAGACATTTGAACTATTGCTGTGGTGTGCCGCGCTTGCGACGTGGCTGATGCTTCTCTTCGCGATCGTGAGCGAGGCACTCAAGCCGCTATCAAAGAGCATCCGCCGACTGATCGAGGAGGCTTTCAAGGTCAAAGTGAAGTGATCGGGCTACATTCTTCGGTCGAAACTGAAGCGGCCCGCCCCAGTGACGAAGATCAACATCGCGCCTCCCATGATCGAGATGTTCTTCAGAAAATGATTGTATTGACCAATCTGCTGCGCACCGGCCGGATACTCCCAGTAGCGGTGTGCAATAGCAGTTGCCACCAGCACGAACATAAATGTCAGCACTGCGCAGAAGCGCGTTCCGATGCCCAATACCAAACTAACGGATATCAATATTTCCAGTGCGATGTTGGTCGCCGTGAACAGCTCGGGTGCTGGAAGGTTCAGCGACCTGGAGTAGCCGACGGAGCCGCTGAAGTTGAATATTGCTCCGTAGGCGCTTCCGACGAACACCCACGCAAATAGGATGCGACCGACCAAGATCAGTGCATCGGCTTTACTTGTGGCGAACTCATCTACCGGCCGTGAGTAAAAATTGGATTTCATTGGCAAAGCCTCCGTTGTTGTCCAACACGGCTGAAAACGTTTACGGCTGAGAGTAACCTATCACGAATAGCGGAACGGCATGAAGCGGCTCTACCAGCTCTTCGGAGCACTGCAACCGCTTCGTCGTTCGTCTGCCAATGGCCGTCAGCGAACGTCCGGGCGGTTGGCCGCCTCTTGTTTTCGGACATGTCGCCTAATGGCCCTTCGCGTCGGTTGGCGCAGTGCAGCGACAGGTCCGGACTCAGGGGCTAGACCGGACGTCTCGAAGGCAGGGATTGAGCGACATGAATGGCCCAAGGCCGCCATGCAACCCTGACGGCTTAACGACGCCTTTCAATGGCAAACCGGATGCGACGAACCTATGAGCCCGCTCCCTAGATCACCCCTGCCAGCCGCAGCGCCACGCCCGCAGCGCAGCTGCCGGCGAGCACCGTGAGCATGCCCAGCTTGAACCGGAAGAGCGCGGTCGCGGCCGCGACCGACAGCACGAGCGCGGGGATGTCGACGCTCGTCAGCACCGGCATGTCGAAGGCAAACGGGAAGGTGTGCACCGGCACGGTCTCGCGGAACAGTGTGTGCAGCGCGAACCAGATCGAGAGGTTGAGGATCACGCCGACGACGGCGGCCGTGATCGCGCTGAGCGCGCCGGCAAGCCCGGTGTTACCGCGCAGCCGCTCGATGTAGGGGGCGCCGACGAAGATCCAGAGGAAGCACGGCGTAAAAGTGACCCAGGTCGCGAGCAATCCGCCCAACGTAGCCGCGAGCATCGGCGACAGGCCGCTCGGATCGCGGTAGGCCGCCATGAAGCCGACGAACTGGAGCACCATGATCAGCGGGCCCGGCGTGGTCTCGGCCATGCCGAGACCGTCCAGCATCTCGTGCGGTTTCAGCCAGTGATAATGCTCGACCGCCTGCTGGGCGACATAAGCCAGCACCGCATACGCGCCGCCGAAGGTGACAAGCGCCATTTTTGAGAAGAACAGCGCGATGTGGCTGAAGACGTTGTCTGGTCCAACAGCGAGCAGCAGCGCGATTACCGGCACCAGCCAGAGCGCCAGCCACAGCGCACCGACGCGAATCGTGCGGGCGGTGTCGGGTCGGACGTGATCGGGCACGGCTCCGCCGAGCATGCTGTCGACCAAGGCGCTGCTGCCGCCAGGGCCGTGACCGGCCGCAGCGAATTCCGGACGGCCCTGCCTGGCGCCGACATAGCCAATGATGCCGGCGGCAATGATGATGATGGGGAAGGGGACCGCGAAAAAGAAGATTGCGACGAAGGCAATCGCGGCGAGCGCAATCATGATGCGGTTCTTCAAGGCGCGCTTGCCGACGCGCACCACGGCCTCGACGACGATGGCGAGCACGGCGGCTTTCAGCCCGAAGAACAGCGCCTCGACGAAGCTGACATTGCCGTAGGCGGCGTAGACGTAGCTCAGGCCTATGATGGCGATGATGCCGGGCAGGATGAACAGCCCGCCCGCCATCAGCCCGCCGGCGGTGCGATGCATCAGCCAGCCGATATAGGTTGCGAGCTGCTGCGCTTCGGGGCCCGGCAGCAGCATGCAGTAGTTCAGCGCGTGCAGGAAGCGGCCTTCGGAGATCCAGTTCTTTTCCTCGACCAGGATGCGGTGCATCACCGCGATCTGGCCCGCGGGCCCGCCAAAGCTCAGGCAGGCGACGCGGAGCCAGACGCGAAAGGCTTCGCCGAAGCTGATGCCGTGACCGGCATCAGCTCCTGTTTCGATAGTACGGCTATCCATTACGCCTTCACCTTGTTGGTCGGCCAGTTGTGGGTCTCAGCCGTGGCATCGCGGCACCAGCGGTAGAACGCGTCGTAGAGCAGCATGCCGGCCTCGAGCTGTTCGAGATCGTCGTCGTACATCCGCGACAGCCCGAGCGATGCCGCGAGCAGGCCGGGGGCCTCCGGTGCGAGGTCGGGCCGCGCCGTGTCGGCGCCGCGCACCAGCGTTGCCAGGCGAAGCAGAGCCGGTGCCGCGATCCCGAATTCCTCGATCATCACGTCGAAGGTGCAGAGCTCGCCGCGGTGGCTCCAGAACACGTTCTCGATGTCGAAGGGGGCTGCCTTGAATCGCTCGCCGACGGCGACCACTTCGGGGGGTGCCACGAACAAGAATACCGCGTTGGGATCGACGAAGCGGCGGATCAGCCAAGGGCAGGCGATGCGGTCGACCTTGGGCCGCGCACGAGTCACCCAGACGGTGCGTCCCTTGGCGTCGCGCGGCGGCAGCTTGCTTGTGTCGAGCAGCGGCAGCTTTGCCTCCTTCCAGCCCTCGAAGCCGCCTTCCAGCGTCTCGGCCTGGACCCCAAGCTGCCTGAGCCAGGCCGCCGTGCCCTGCGCGAGCTTTCCGCCGCGCAGGCAGGAGACGATCGCGGTGCGGCCAGCGAATTCGCCGCCCCATTCCGCAACATTGTCGTGGCTGAGCTTGATCGAACCCGGGATCAGCCGCCGGTCGGCGGCAAAATCCTCGTCGGTGCGCACGTCGATCAGGACCGGGGCATTTGCCGTGCCGATCAGCCGTGCCAGTTTTTCAGATGATATCGTCGTGTAGGAAGACATGATGCGCCCTCGTAAAAAACAACGGGACGCGATACTTGGGCATGTCGCCTCGTGGGGAGATCGCTCAAATCCCCATGGACTTCATTACACCGAAACCGCGCCGACCTGTCAATCGGCCCGTTTTCGCCAATTTTGCCGGGAAGACCCGCAGGTCTATATTGCGGGTCAACGGACCGGACCTTATCGGAGAACTCTCGATGCATTCCCATTCCATCGAACAATGGACCCATGACCACGCCTTTCTGGGCGACAAGCACGACGAGAACGAGCGGCGCACCTGGCTGGTTGTCGTCCTGACGCTGGTCATGATGGTCGGCGAGATCGTCGCCGGCTCGCTGTTCGGCTCGATGGCGCTGCTCGCCGACGGTTGGCACATGGGGACGCACGCGGCCGCGCTGGGGATTGCCGCGTTCGCGTATCGCTTCGCGCGGCGGCACCTCGGGAATTCGCATTTCACCTTCGGTACCGGCAAGTTCGGCGATCTCGCCGCCTTCGCCAGCGCGATCATTTTGGGTTTGATCGCGGTCGAGATCGCCTATGAGAGCGTGCTGCGACTGTTCACGCCGGTGCCGATCGTCTATGGCGAGGCGATTGCGGTCGCCGCCCTCGGCCTTTGCGTCAACCTCGCCAGTGCGTGGCTCTTGCGCGACAGCCACGATCACCACCATCACGGCCATGCGCATGATGACCATGAGCATCATGATCACGGCCACGATCATGATCATCATGACCGCCACCACCACCGCGACAACAATCTCCGCGCCGCCTACGTCCACGTCATGGCGGATGCGGCGACCTCGGTGCTGGCGATCGCCGCGCTCGTGGTCGCCATGTATTCGGGATGGGTCTGGGCCGATCCGGCCGTCGGCCTGATCGGCAGTGCCGTGATCGCAAGCTGGGCGTTCGGCCTGATCAAGACATCCGGCGCGGTGCTGCTCGACGTGCGCGCCGACGAGAAGCTCGAGCGCACCATCCGCGCGCGAATGGAAGTCGCCGACGACCGCGTCACCGATTTGCATCTGTGGCAGGTCGGTCCCGGCCATTGCGCGGTGCTGCTCTCGGTGGTGTCGGACGCGCCACAGCAGCCGGCCGTCTACAAGCGCCGGCTCGCCGGCCTGAAGGGGCTGAGCCACGTCACGATCGAGGTTGAGACCTGCTCGCATTGACGATGGCTTGGCGGGAATTCTGCGTACGGGCCGGGGTTGATCCTCGGTCACAGCCGACATGGCTGCTAGGGAGGAACGAATGATGCCAAGGATCAAGCTCGCTCTCGCCATCGCCGCACTGGCTCTGTCCGGTCATGCGGCGCTGGCGCAGTCGGAAAAGACCGGTGTCGAAAAGCTCTACGTCCTCAATTGCGGGGAAGGCACCGCCGGCGACATCTCGCGCTGGACGCCCGGCCTGAACGAGGGCAAGACGATGGACTTCGTCGATAGCTGCTATCTCATCAAGCACACCAAGGGCTGGTTCCTGTGGGACACCGGCATCGCCGACGCAGTCGCGGCGATGCCAAATGGCTTGCCGCCCGCCGATCCCAAGGCCGTGACCTGGCGGCGGCCGAAGACGCTTGCCGCCCAGCTCGACCAGCTCGGCGTCAAGCCCGCTGACGTCAAGGTGATGGCCGTCTCGCACACCCATCCCGACCACACCGGCAATGTCGAGCTGTTTCCGCAGGCGACGCTCTACGTGCAGAGGACCGAATATGATTGGCCCGGCGCCAACAACGAGCCGCGCTTCAAGCCGTCGCATCCGGTCGAGCTGCTTGCGGGCGACAAGGACGTGTTCGGCGACGGCAGCGTGACCATCCTGTCGACGCCTGGCCATACGCCGGGACACCAGTCGCTGCTGGTGAAGTTGCCGAAGACCGGCGCGGTGGTGCTGTCCGGCGATGCGGTGCACTTCAAGGATAATTGGGACAACCGCCGCGTGCCCAGCATGAACGCCAACAAGGACCAGAGCGCGGCCTCGATGCAGAAGATCGCCGACACGCTCGGCAAGGAGAAGGCGCAGCTCTGGATCAACCACGACAAGGCTCAGCGCGACAGCCAGAAGATGGCGCCGGAGTTTTACGACTAGCTTCCCGCAATGCCTTGTTGCCACTACGGTGGCAGCAGGGACGTGCTAGCGCCCTCAACAAGCTCCGCAACGGGAGACGTTTGTGGGAGAATGGGCCGGGGTCGCGATCGCGCTGGTGTCGAGCAGCCTCGGCGGCACGGCCGCGGCGATCACCCGCTATCTCGTTGGTGGCGCCGATCCGATCTTGCTCGCAATCCTGCGCTGGGGGATCGGCTTTCTTTGCCTTCTTCCATGTGCGCTGATGCTCGGCGTGCGCTGGCCGCAGCGGTCCGACTGGCCGGCCGTGACGCTGCTCGGCAGCTGCTTCTTCGGGCTGTTCTTCATCCTCTACAACATCGCGGTGTCCTACACGACCGCGGCGCGGGCCAGCCTCGCTCTCGCGACGCTGCCGCTCCACACCATGGTGGTCGGCGCGATCCTCGGCGTCGAGCGGCTGACGGCGCGCAAGATCACGGGCGTCGGCATCGCCGTGCTCGGTGTGGCGGCGGCGCTGGCCGCGGGCCTGGCGCAGAGCCCGCCGGGCGCGTGGCGTGGCGAGCTGATCATGACCGGCGCCGTGTTCTGCATGGCGTTCTACAACGTGCTGTCGCGGCCGCTGATGCAGCGCTCGAGCCCACTCGGCTTTCTCACCGTCGGCATGGGCGCGGGCGCCGCCGTGCTGGTGCTGGTGGGTTTCGTAAAGGGCAGCTTTGCCGCGCTTGATCACTTCACGATGGGGCAGTGGATCGCCGGCATCTATCTCGGCATCGGCGGCGGCGCGCTCGCCTTCATCCTCTGGGTCATGGCGCTGGCGCGCGCGACGCCGACCCGCGTCGCCAATACGATGACGGTCAATCCGATCGCCGCCACCTTGCTCGCCGCGCTGCTGATCGGCGAGCCGATCACACCCAATCTACTGATCGGGCTGGTTGCGGTGTTCGCCGGCATCTGGATCGCGACCAGCGATGCCAAGGCGGCTTAGCTCCGCGGTGCGGTCACGGCGGGCGGACCTGCTTCGGGCGCCTTCTTCGGCTTCAGGGAGCCGGCATAGAACGAGATCAGCCACACAAGAATGATGGCGAGGAGATAGACACCCCAAGCCTGCGGCGGCGTGGTCGCCCAACGCAAGAGGCCTTTGAATGTGCGGGGCGGGCTTGTGTCTTCGGTCATGCTTCGCTTGTGCGCGAAAGCTCCGGCCCGGTCAATCCGGCCGCGGTTGCGCGCGGATCATGAACAGCGCGGCCAGCGCCGAGAGGCTGAGGGCCGACGAGACGATCAGCACCTTGGTGCCCATGACGTCGATGAGCAGGCCGAAGGCCAGCGGCGCCACGGCCTGCGCCATCCGTGCCGGCGCGCCGATGATGCCGAGGCGATAGCCAAAATCCTTCGGGCCGAAGATCGACAGCGGTAGCGTGCCGCGCGCGATCGTCAAAATGCCGTTGCCCGAGCCGTGGAGCAGTGCAAACGCGCTCGCTGCGGGAGCGCCGAAGATGGCGAGAACGGCCGCGCCGAGCGGATGGGTGAGGCAGGCGAGCCGAGTCGACCACAGCGGATGGAAGCGACTGAGAAAACCCGCTTCGAGAATGCGCGCGGCCACCTGTGCGGGGCCGATCAGCGCGCCGGCCGCGATCGCCTCGACATGCGTCGCGCCCGTTGCCTCCAGCAGGCGCGGGAAATGGACGGCCATCGCGCCGGTGACGGTCCAGACCGCCGCGAAGACGAAGGCGAGCAGCACCATGGTGCGGTTGAGCGGCAGATGCGGCTTCTCGGCCGTCGCCGCGGCCTGCCTGGCGCCCTTGATCGCCGGCAGCATGAAGAAGTTGAGCGGCAATCCGATCAGGATATTGGCGGCCGCCCAGGCAAAGCAGGTCTCTCGCCACCCGAAATGCAACAGCCCCCACGCGGTAAGCGGCCAGCCGACGGTCGATGCAAAGCCCGCCATCAGCGTGATGCCGGTGATGGACCTGCGCGCCTCGGTGCCGTAGATGCGGCCGAGCGCGGCGAAGGCGGCGTCATAAAGTCCCATCGCCATGCCGATGCCGAGCACGAGCCAGGCAATCGCCATCACCGCCACCGAGTGCGAGAGGCCCAGCAGGACGAGGCCGGCGGCGATCGTCAGGTTCGAAACCGAGAGCACTTGCCGGCCGCCGACGAGATCGATCTGTCGCCCGATGCGCGGGCCGAGCATCGCCGAGATCACCAGCGAGGCCGAGAACGCGCCAAAGATCCAGTTGGAGGAGACGCCGAGGTCGCGCGCCATGGGATCGGCGAGCAGCGCCGGCAGATAGTAGCTGGAAGCCCAGGCCAGGGTCTGTGTGGTGCCGAGCGCCAGGATGATCGGAAGCTGGCGCTGGCTCATGTCCCTGTATGTCTTGTCAGCAGTGTCATCGATTCCATTTGCAGCCGGCGACGAGAGCGCGTCAACAGCGTCCGTGACATATTCGATCTGCTGTGGACGGGAGCCTTCATTGCACGCGTTCGCGCGGCCTTTCGCTCGTCACGAATGCACGCCATAATGGCGTATGCAATTGACCTCGCGCCTCGACCTGATGAACTGGCTGGCCGGCCAGGGACTTACCGGCCTGCCCGAAACCGATCTGTTGCGCGGCTTCTGCGAGCGCTGCCGCGCCGAAGGGCTGGAACTTTCGCGCGGGCTCGTCGTGATCGACACGCTGCATCCGATCTACGAGGGGCGCGGCTTCCGCTGGAGCGACCGTCCGAGCAACGAGAGCGATGCGTTCGAATACGGATCGACCGCCGAAGGCGACGCGGCCAAGAGCTGGCGCCGCTCGGTGTTCTTCCACATGCTCGAGCATGGCGACGACGAGAGGGTGATCGACCTCGCCGACGCGCCGTCGATGGATTTTTCCCAGATCGGCGAGCTCGCCGAGGACGGCCACCGGCACTACCTAGCTTTCGTGCATCGCTTCGGCGAGAATGGCGCGCTTGGCCTGATGGACTGCCTCTATTCCTGCTGGACCACGCGCCGCGACAGCGGCTTCGCCGAAGGCGAGCTCGAGGCTCTGCGCGATCTCGTGCCGGTGCTGGGGCTCGCGATCAAATCGGCGCAGCAGGTCGACATCGCGCGCACGCTCGGCCGCGTCTATCTCGGCCGCGATGCCTCCGAGCAGGTGCTGCGCGGGCGAATCTCGCGCGGCGTCACCGAGCGCATCAACGCCGTGCTCTGGTATTCGGATCTGCGTGGATCGACCGGGATCAGCGAGAGCATCGGCCCCGACGAGATCATCCCGTTCCTCAACGACTATGCGCAGGCCGTGATCGACGCGATCCACGACGCCGGCGGCGACGTCTTGAAGCTGATCGGCGATGGCGTGCTCGCGATGTTCACCGGCGAGGACATGGCGGATGCCCGCCGCGCCGCGCTACGCGCCGAGCATTTGTTCCGCAAGAACGTCGCCGCGTTGAACGTGCGGCGGGAGGCCGATGGCCGTCCCACCACGTCCGCCTATATCGGCCTGCATGTCGGCGAGGTCTTTTACGGCAATATCGGCAGCGAGGACCGGCTTGATTTCACCGTGGTCGGTCCCACCGTGAACGAGGTCAGTCGCATCGCCTCGATGAGCCGTTCGGTCGATCGCGAACTGCTGGCGTCGGCGGAATTCTACAAGGGCCTCGACGCCGCCGGCCGCCGCTACCTCGTCTCCACCGGGCGTTACGCGCTACGTGGCATCGGCCGCGCGCAGGATCTCTACACGCTCGATCCGGAGGTGGACGCGAGCGAGCCGGTGACGGGGAGCTACGAGCGGTATCTGACGAACTAGGCTGGCTGCTCCAGCACACGCGGCGGCGCTAACACCGCGCCGCCGCCTCATCGCCCACCATTTCCGGCTGCCTATCCAGCGTCACCGCGGGCGAGAGCCAAATGACCAGCGCCTGCACGCCGAACACGGCCGCCGCGAGATAGAGGCACGCTTCCGCGCTCCAGAGGCCGCCGACGATCGCACCCAGCGCCGAGCCGACCGGGCGGGCGCCGTAGCTCATGATGTTGATGGCGGAAACGCGGCCCAAGAGGCGTGGCGGGGTCACGGACTGCCGCAGCGTCGTGGTCGAGATCACCCACAGGATCGGCCCGACGCCGAGCAGGAAGAAGCTCAAACCCGCGAGCCAGGGCGAGGGGACCAGCACCGTCAGCGCCATCACCACCGCGGCGACGAAGCCGGTAACGGGGCCGAGGCCGACGACCGTGCCGAACGCGATGCGCTTCATCACACGCGTGGCGAACAGCGCGCCGATCACCATGCCGACACCGTACATCGTCAGCACGGCGCCGACCCCGGCCGCCGTCAGGCCGAGGTGGCGCACGGCGTAGGGCACGAACACCGCGATCTGCAGGAACCATCCGGTGTTGAAGATGAACTGGGTGATGAAGACCGGCCGCAGCAGCGGATGGTGAAACACGAAGGCCGCGCCTTCGCGGATGTCCTGGAGCGGATGCCGCCGTGGAGCCGGCGTGCGTGCGGGCTCGTAGATGCCGGAGAGCAGCACGACGGCGATGACCGAGAGAGCCGCGGCGAAGCCGAAGGCCGGACTAGCGCCCCACCATCCCACCAGTACGCCACCGAGCGCGGGGCCGCAGGCGAAGGCGATGGTGCGTGCGAGCTCGATGCGGGCATTGGCGGCCGGCAAGAGGTCAGAATTCACCAGCGAGGGGACCAATGCCGGCGCGGCGACGCTGTAAACGACGGTGCCGCACACGGCGGCAAAGCCGAGCAGCGCCAGCAGCGACAGATTGAGGGCGCCGAGCGCGAGCAGGAGCACGATCGTCGCAAGGGCAGCAGCCCGCAGCGCCTCGGCCCCAGCCATCAGCGAACGGCGGGAGATGCGGTCAGCGAGCAGGCCGGCTGGAATGGCGAAGAGGACGAAAGGCAGGGTCAGTGCAGTCTGCAACAGGCCGGTCTGGCCCTCGGCCACGCCGAGCGTCAGCACCGCGACGATAGGAGCCGCGGCCAGCGCGATCTGTTCGGCCGACTGTGCCGCCAGGTTGGACCAGGCGAGGTGGTTGAATGTCTCGGGGAGGCGCGGGGGATTTGACATGGCTCATTTCCTGCAAAGTCGAGTTGGCGCCAGTATTGGCGTCCGAGGACGGCCAAACCCACCCGCTTCCCGACATGGGCGACAAGGAGCGGCTGCCGGGGGAACCCATGCGGCTAGATGCAGTTGCAAATTAGTTGCAATAAGGCTCGGCTTCGGTATTCTCTACCCATGGATGCTCGCTCTCCCGATCTGACCCGAGACGCCGCCGGCTGGCGCTCCGACGCGCCTGTTACCAAGAGCCTGGCCGAGGTGAATGCCACGGTCGCAATCCCCATCGCGGGTGCGTGGTGGCGGCGCCTGCTCGCCTTCGTCGGCCCGGGCTATCTGGTCTCGGTGGGCTACATGGACCCCGGCAATTGGGCGACCGACCTCGCCGGCGGGTCCAAGTTCGGCTACACGCTGCTCTCCGTCATCCTGCTCTCGAATTTGATGGCGATCCTGCTCCAGGCGCTGGCGGCACGGCTCGGCATCGTCACCGACCGCGACCTCGCGCAGGCCTGCCGCGCGACCTATTCGCCGGCGGTGAACTTCATGCTGTGGCTCGCCTGCGAGGCGGCGATCATCGCCTGCGATCTCGCGGAGGTCATCGGCACGGCGATCGCCCTCAAACTCCTGTTCGGCATTCCCCTGATCGGCGGCGCGCTGATTGCCGCGCTGGATGCCTTCCTGCTTCTGGTCTTGATGAATCGCGGCTTCCGCTTCCTGGAGGCCTTCGTCATCGCAATGCTCGTTGTGATCGCAGTCTGCTTCACGGTCCAGCTTGCCGCGGCAGCACCGCCGGTTGCCGAGATGCTGAGGGGATTTGTGCCGAAGACCGAGATCTTCACCAATCCTGAAATGCTCTACATCGCGATCGGCATCATCGGCGCGACGGTGATGCCGCATAATCTCTATCTGCACTCGTCGATCGTGCAGACGCGCGCCTATGAGCGCAACGACACGGGCCGGCGCGAGGCGATCAAATGGGCGACGACAGATTCGACCATCGCCCTGATGCTGGCGCTGTTCATCAATGCTGCGATCCTCGTCGTGGCTGCCGCAACCTTCCACAAGAGCGGCCACTCTGACGTCGCCGAGATCGGCCAGGCCTTCGAGCTGCTGTCGCCGCTGCTCGGTCTCGGCATCGCCTCGACGCTGTTCGCGGTGGCGCTGCTCGCCTCGGGCCTGAATTCAACGGTCACAGCGACGCTCGCCGGCCAGATCGTGATGGAAGGCTTTCTCGATTTGCGCCTGCCAAGCTGGGCGCGGCGCCTGCTGACGCGCGGCATCGCCATCATTCCGGTGATCGTGGTCACCGCGATCTATGGCGAGCGCGGCACGGCTGATCTGCTGGTCTTCAGCCAGGTCGTGCTGTCGATGCAATTGCCCTTCGCCGTCATCCCGCTGGTCCGCTTCGTCTCCGACCGCCGCAAGATGGGCAAGTTCGCCATACCGGTGTGGGTGGCGGCGATCGCGTGGATCGTCGCGGGCATCATCGTGGTTTTGAACTTGAAGCTGCTCGTGGATTCGCTGTTCGGATCGTGACTGTTGCGCGCCACTGCGCATCAAATGCCGAAGCTGCAATCACGCATTTGTCTTTCGGCAAACCGACCGTGCGCAGACTAGACCCGGCGTCGCGGCTGATAAGGACTGAGGGGATTTACGTCGAGATCTACAACCTTCACACATTGTTGGCGCTCGCGATGGCTTGAGCCCGCGTGCCATTCCCCGCTTTGAAGCTCGACCCCCGTCATCTCCGCCAGCCTAAAGCACTTCCATTCCCCTCCGGGCGGCAAGCCTTTGCTGGAACTGCCGGCAAACTGAAAGGCGAGCGTGCGTTCCTGGCCATCGGTATGGCCCAATATTGCGGGGCAAATTGCGCGCGGGTGGCCTTGATAGAAACAGAGCACCTGTTGGCGCTCGACCATGCCCCGCGCGATCAGATCATAGGTGCTCGACAAGGAAACCTCCGGAGCTGGTCCCATTCTCGCAGGTTACAAGCTGCCCGGCTTATGAGATCGGCGCGCCGATCAATCCTGCGGCTCGGACGCCGCATCGCCCTGCGCGTCGATGCGCAGCCAGCCTGACGGCGCGAGGCGCTGCTGCGGCAGGAAGCGGGCCTTGTAGTCCATCTTCTTCGAGCCTTCGATCCAGTAGCCGAGATAGACGTAAGGAAGGCCCTGACGTCGGGCACGGGCGATGTGGTCGAGGATCATGAATGTGCCCATCGAGCGGCTGACTTCGCCGGGCTCGAAGAACGAATAAACCATCGACAGGCCGTCGCTGAGCACGTCGGTCAGCGCGACCGCGATCAGCTCCTCGCCGCGGCCGGTGATGCCGCTGTCGGGACCGCGCCTGCGGTACTCGATGATGCGGGTTTCGACGTGGCTGTCCTCGACCATCATGGCGTAGTCGAGCACGGTCATGTCGGCCATGCCGCCATGGCGGTGACGGGAATCGAGATAGGCGCGGAACACCGAATATTGCTCGGAGGTCGGCACCGCGCTGCGCTGCTCGCCGATGATGTCGGCGTTACGCGCGATCACCTTGCGGAAATTGCGGGAGGGGCGGAACTCGTTGGCGATCACTCGGACCGAGACGCAGGCGCGGCACTGGTCGCAGGCCGGCCGGTAGGCGATCGACTGGCTGCGACGGAAACCGCCATGGGTCAGGAGGTCGTTGAGGTCGCCGGCGCGCTCACCCACGAGGTGCGTAAACACCTTGCGCTCGTGCCGGCCCGGCAGATAGGGGCAGGGGGAGGGCGCCGTGAGGTAAAATTGGGGGGTGTCGCGCGAGTGCTGGGTCAAGGGACGTCGTGGGCCTCCAAAATACGTATCAGCATCGCGCTACCAAAGCCCCTGGTCAATCGGTCAACTCGGCAGGTCAGATGGGTCAGCATAGCGGGTCCAGGTTGATAGGTTCTTGATCAGTAGGTCCTTGATCAAAAGGTCGTTGTTTGGTAGGTCCGCGCGCCCTGCGGCACCGGCGCGCGAACGGAATTGTTGATCACGACCGTTCCCAGCACGAAATCCTGCAGCAAGCGCCTGCGGCCGTTGAACAGCCCAACCAGCACCACGAAGGGCGACAGGAACGAGACCGTCACCCAGAACAGCACGGCGTGGGTGGCGCCGAGCACGAAATAGCCCGGCGCGCCGTACCAGGTGCGCAGCTCCAGATCCATCAGGCGCATGCCGATCGTCGCGGACGACGGACCGCCGATACAGGCGCCGTAATAGACGATGGCCCAGATCACGGAAGCCGGCCAGGCCAGCCAGAACAGCGCCCAGCCGATGCCGAGTGTGACCACGCCGAATACCGCGATGAAGAGGTAGCCGAGGATCACCGGCACCGAGATCACGACCATGTCGATCAGGAAGGCGAACACCCGCCGCGTCGCAACGCCGCGGAACAGTTCCGGGTGCAGATAGGGATCGTAGGCGTGCGGCTGCGCTCCGCCGTCATTGCGCCAGGCGTTGCCCGAATCCGAATAAGACATGACCGTCCTCCCAAGGGAAAACTCCCGTGGCAGGAGATGGGAACAGGCCGTCCGTGTGCCAAGGGCGCGCTGGCGTTAACAAGCCGAAATATTCCGGCGATTCGGGGGCGGTGGGGCGAGTTGCGAACGCTACAAACCCGGGTCGACCCGCGTGCCTTACCCCTGCGCCCGCAGCTTCTCCGCCACCTTCGGTGCAAAGTAGCTCAGCACGCCATCGGCGCCGGCGCGCTTGAACGCCAACAAGCTCTCCATCATGGCGCGGTCGCCGTCGAGCCAGCCGTTGTTCGCGGCGGCCGCGATCATCGCGTATTCGCCGGAGACCTGGTAGGCGAAGGTCGGCATGGCGAACGTGTCCTTCACGCGGCGGACCACGTCGAGATAGGGCATGCCGGGCTTCACCATCACCATGTCGGCGCCCTCGGCGATGTCGAGCTCGACCTCGCGTAGCGCTTCATCCGTGTTGGCGCTGTCCATCTGATAGGTGCGCTTGTCGCCGGTGAGCGTCTTGGCCGAACCGATGGCGTCGCGGAACGGGCCGTAGAAGGCGGAGGCGTATTTTGCGGCATAGGCCATGATCTGCACGTCGAGCAGACCGGTGCGATCCAGGCCCTCGCGGATCGCGGCGACGCGGCCGTCCATCATGTCGGAGGGCGCAATGATGTCGCAGCCGGCTTCGGCCTGCACCAGGGCCTGGCGCACCAGCACGGCGACCGTCTCGTCGTTCAAAATCTTGCCGTCGGAGATCAGGCCGTCATGGCCGTGGCTGGTGAAGGGATCGAGCGCAACGTCGCAGAGAATGCCGATCTCCGGAAACTCCTTCTTGATCGCGCGCACCGCCTGGCAGACCAGATTGTTCGGGTTGGTGGCCTCCGAGCCTTCCTCGTCGCGCAAGGCTGGGTCGGTGTAGGGAAACAGCGCGAGGCAGGGGATGGTGAGCTTCATCGCGCGCTCGGCCTCGCGCACGGCCTGATCGACGCTAAGACGCTCGACGCCCGGCATCGAGGCGATCTGCTCGCGCTTGTTGTTGCCGTCAATCAAAAACAGCGGCCAGATCAAATCGTCGGTGGTGAGGACGTTCTCGCGCACCATGCGCCGGGCCCATTCGGCCTTGCGGTTGCGGCGCGGCCGGACGGTCAGATCGAGGGCAGGGGAGGCGCCAGCGCCATCCCGGCGCGAAACCTCGCGCAATTCGATCGGACGTCCGTATTTGATCGCCATCATTCTTCCTCCGGCTGGAATTATTCTTATACCAGTTCGCATGGTTCCCGTCACCGCGGCTTGACCTGCCGCAAGGCAGAATTGAAGACTTGGGCAGCCGATTGATTTTGCGGGGCAAAGCAGCCAGAAGGGGCCATGTCCGAGATCTCCACCCGCGATGCGGCCCGCGACAGCGCCAGGGACGCCCTCCGAGACAACGCCAGAGACAACGCAATGTCGGTGGCGGCGATCTCGTCGGAGCGTGCCGAGTCCGACGACAATGTCTGGACGCGCCGGCTCGTGCTGTTCCTGCGGGTGATGGCGCTGCTCTCGATCCTGAAAGGTCTCTATCACTGGGCCCAGGTCACCGGCTTCGTCGGCGGCGAGGACGAGGCGTTCGAGAACCAGTCGATGGCCTGGCAGGCCGCCACCGTTTATTTCGCCGTGATCGAGCTCGTTGCCGCGGTTGGTCTCTGGCTCGCCACACCCTGGGGCGCGGTGGTGTGGCTGACGACCGTGGTGTCGATGGCGGTGATCGAGCTGATGTTCCCCGGCATTTACGGCGGCAGCCTGGTCGTGGTCGGGGTCGAAGCCTTCATGCTGGCCGCCTATCTCGCGCTCGCCTGGATGGCCGCACGCGAACGGCCGCCATAGGCGAAGCTTTCGACACACCAATATTCTCGTGCCCCGGACGCAGCGCAGCGCGCCGCACTTGCGGCGTGGTGCGCTGCTGAGCCGGGGCCCATCTCTCCACGATCCATGCCTTGGCTATCTGGGTCCCGGATCTGCGCTTCGCTTGTCCGGGACACGAGAGTGTCGCGCTTGGTTGACCGTTGGTTGCCTAAAATTCGAGGTAACTTTTCGTTGACTCCGTGCATTCCGCCACAGCTCTTACGAGCCCGTTTCGAAACGGGGCGAGGCTGTTCTGGAATGCGACAATCGGGGCGGACGGAGGGTGAACAGGGCCTTGCGAGAGTCAACAGACGGTTGCGGAAAGTGCTTGTGGCACAGGCTTAATCCGCAATTCACTGTCTTAAATTCATGATCTCTTTATTCTCTTATTTAAGCCGATCTTCAAACGAGCCCCTTAAGTTGCACCTATCAGACGGAGCACAAGTTTCGTCGAATGAGTGTCGATAAAAACGACAACAGGGGAAGTGTCATGATGAAAGCCGTCGCAACTGCGGCAGATACCGCAGAGCGCGTCTCCGGCCAGCAGGGTTCGGTGCAGACGCTCTATCTGGAAGCTTTGACTCTGGTGGAGCGGCTGCATCGCCGGCTGCTCGACGTCATCAAGGACGAGTTCGATCGCCGCGGCCGCGCGGACATCAATTCGGTGCAGGCGCTCCTGCTCTACAACATCGGCGACAAGGAGCTGACCGCGGGCGAACTGCGCACGCGCGGTTATTACCTCGGCTCCAACGTCTCCTACAATCTGAAGAAGCTCGTCGAGCTCGGCTTCCTCGATCACCAGCGCTCGCGCGTTGATCGCCGCTCGGTGCGCATCCGCCTGACGCCGCAGGGCCAGGAAGTTCGCCGCATCGTCGACTCTCTCTACCAGAAGCACGTCAAGACGGTGGAGCAGGTCGGTGGCATCTCCGGTGAGGAGTTCTCGACCCTCAACAAGTCGCTGCACCGCCTCGAGCGGTTCTGGACCGACCAGATCCTGTATCGTCTCTGAGTTCGTTCGACGAGACTTGGCCAAGCCGGCCCCACAACAAGACCGGCAAGCCTCCCGAACGTGCCTGAACTTCCCCAAGCGCATCGGCCCGGCTCTCTGTCCGGACCGGTGCGTTTTGTCATTTCGCGGTTGCGAAAAAAATCGCTAACCGGTGGGAACGAGTTCCCGGTTCCGCGCTTATCCTCTTCGGATCGGAGGCTGATGATGCTGGTCGAGCGTGGCGTGGGGGCGAACGTGGAACTCGTGAGCGAGGCCTATGCCATCGCCGCGAACTATCTTCGCCGCTCCGGCGCGATCCGCGACACCCTCGTCACCGACGAACGCCTGCTCGAGATCGTCATCAAACTGCTCCAGCACGGCGAATTCAACAAGATCAGGCTGGCCAACAAGGCCATCGCCAGGTTTGAAGCGCAGTCCGAGGCCAAAGCGGTTGCCTGATCACGACTCCCAACATGTCGAAGAACCAGAGGATGCCATGGAAGCTGCCATCGACCGCATCATGCAGACCTATGACCTGCTCGCCAACCGCAGCTCTGCGGCGAGCGCGGAGGCGAGGGCCAAGGTCACGAACTATCTCAATACGTTGATGGAAGCCGGCGAGAAGGACACCCACAGGTTGACGGTGTGCGGCCTGACCTACCTGCGCCAGCTCGACGGCAGTGTGGACCCGGTGAAGGCGGGGTATACCGGACTGTGACGGGGTACTCGTGTCGGGGTAGCCCTAGGGCGCCCCGGCCTTGCGGTTCCAGTTTTCTCCCGAGACGGATTGCCGGATGGGGAAAACTCCGGTCATTCGACTTTTAGCTGATCGAAGTGGACCACCATTAGTTGTAATTGAAACCTATTGCCTCGGGCCGGCAGACACGACGGGCCAAATTCAAATGAATTTCAGGCGAGATAATCTCGCCGTGCGCAAGAGGCGGAACCGCAAGGGCTCGCGCTTACGTTCGCGCGCCCCACGAATGGGGGGCGGCAAACTATGTCGAGTGATGACGCGACTCGTTTTGTCAAAGTTGAATTTTCGCGCTTCAAGGCATTCAAGAGGTTCAGTCTTTCGCTTCGGCATTTTAATATTTTGGTGGGCCCGAACAATGCAGGAAAATCGACCGTCTTAGCTGCATTTCGCATTCTCGCAGCAGGCATGAGGCGGGCCTATAACAGGAAGTCGTATGTAATTAACGGTCCGATGGGAATGGGACCGACCCACGGCTATCAAATAGACTTACGCAGCATTTCCGTTGCAGAGGAGAACTTATTTTACAACTACGACGATTCCGAATCGGCGACGGTAAATTCACGCTCTCAAATTCAAATGAATTGATCCTCTATTTTCCAGAGCAAGGTATTTGCTATCTGATCGCAAACTCGGACGGCCGTTCGAATTTTACGCCTTCAACCTTTAGGTCACATTTCAACTGCAGGATCGGCTTCGTTCCGATACTAGGGCCGCTTGAACACAACGAAAATCTGTACGAGCCTGAAGCAGCAAGGCTAGCGCTTTTCAACTATCGAGCTGCGCGCAACTTCCGAAATATTTGGCATCACTTTCCCGAAAAGTTCGATGAATTTCAGGCCGCGCTAGTTCGTACGTGGCCAGGAATGGACGTCGAGCGTCCGACGATCGACATGTCTCATGGCAAGCCGCGCTTGCACATGTTCTGCCCAGAGGAGCGGATACCTCGTGAGATATTCTGGGCTGGTTTCGGATTTCAAGTGTGGTGCCAAATGCTCACGCACATAATCCAGTCGCGCGACACCGCGCTTTTTCTCATAGATGAGCCGGACATCTATCTTCATTCGGAGTTGCAACGCCAACTAATCGGGCTTCTGCGCGAGATGGGGCCAGACATACTCCTCGCTACGCATTCTACGGAGATAATTACTGAGGCTGAAACTGACGATATTGTGCTGATCAACAAACAAAGAACGAGTGGTCGCAGGATCAAGCAGCCTTCGCAGCTGGAAGAAGTTTTCTCCATCCTTGGCTCAAACTTGAATCCGATACTCACACAGCTCGCAAAATCGCGCCGAGTTGTATTCGTCGAAGGCCAGGACTTTCAGCTCTTGTCAAAGTTTGCACTGAAACTCGACTATTCTATCGTGGGAAATCGAAGCCACTTTGCTGTTGTTCCGGTCGAAGGCTTCAATCCTGAAAGGATTAGAAGCTTAAAAGCCGGAATGGAAACTACACTTGGTGGCTCGATTCTTGCTGCGGCGATTCTCGACAAGGACTACCGGAGTGACCCTGAGCGAAAGGCCATCAAGGAGGACTGTGAGAAGTTTTGTGCGTTGGTTACCATTCATCACAGCAAGGAGATCGAGAATTTTGTGCTGGTTCCAGCCGCCATCGATCGAGCCGTGCTGCGTAAGAGAGTTGATCGGGCACGAAGGTCGGGAAAGACTGAGAAGATTAGACCCGAGCCGATCGCTGAACAGCTTCTCGAAGAGTTTGCAAAGCAAAAAAAGAGCTATGTCCAGGCGCAATATCTGGCTACCCGCCGGGCATTCGAGCGCCAACAGACGACTGGAGTGCATGAGGCTACATTCAGTCAGGCGATTTTGGAGGAATTTGAGGATCTCTGGCGAACCCCTGAGAGCCGTTTAGCGATCGTCCCCGGTAAAGAAGCGCTAAGTGCTCTAAATTCCCGCCTTCAAAGCGATTTCAGCGTCAACGTGACGCCCACTTCGATCGTCGACGCTATGACTTCGGGCGAAATTCCTAAGGAAGTCAGGCTGCTAATCGCAGATTTAGAGGTGTTTTCCGCAAAAACCATTGTCGATGGAGACTAGAGACTTTCAAGAATGTCTTGATGGTGGGGTCGTACCTCCAATTTTCCATTTCCCACCATATCTGGCATAAATCCGGTCCCCGACCCGCAAACCCTTGGCCGGGGGCGGGCGATGTGGTAGATCGCGCTCGCCGCTTCCGATCGCCACACCAGACCCGCCCGTAGCCCGCCAAAAGGCTGCGGCGGTGGAGATATTCGCAAGATGACCTTCGCCAAGACCGCCTCCGCCCCCGATTCGTTTTTCACCGCCTCGCTCGATCAGGCCGACCCGGAAATCGCAGCCGCCATCAAGGGCGAGCTCGGCCGGCAGCGCCATGAGGTCGAGCTGATCGCCTCCGAGAATATCGTCAGCCGCGCCGTGCTGGAAGCGCAGGGTTCGGTGATGACCAACAAATACGCGGAAGGTTATCCCGGCGCGCGCTATTACGGCGGTTGTGAGTGGGTCGACGTCGCCGAGAATCTCGCGATTGATCGCGCCAAGAAGCTGTTCGGCGCCGGCTTTGCCAACGTGCAACCCAATTCCGGCAGCCAGATGAACCAGGCGGTGTTTTTGGCGCTGCTCCAGCCCGGCGACACCTTCATGGGCCTCGATCTTGCGGCCGGCGGTCATCTCACCCACGGCTCGCCCGTCAACATGAGCGGCAAGTGGTTCAAGGCGGCGCACTACACCGTGCGCCGTGAGGACCAGATCATCGACATGGACGCGGTCGCCAAGCAGGCCGAAGAGGTCAAGCCGAAGCTGATCGTCGCCGGCGGCTCGGCCTATTCGCGCGCCTGGGACTTCAAGCGTTTCCGCGAGATCGCGGACAGCGTCGGCGCGTACCTGTTGGTCGACATGGCGCACTTCGCGGGCCTCGTGGCCGGCGGCGTGCATGCCTCACCCGTGCCGCATGCCCACATCACCACCACCACGACGCACAAGTCGCTGCGCGGTCCGCGCGGCGGGCTGATGCTGTGGAATGACGAGGCGCTGACCAAGAAGCTCAATTCGGCGATCTTCCCGGGTCTTCAGGGCGGACCGCTGATGCACGTGATCGCGGCGAAGGCGGTGGCCTTCGGCGAGGCGCTGCGTCCGGACTTCAAGGTCTATGCGAAGAACGTCGTCGAGAACGCCAAGGCGCTGGCCGAAACCCTCAAGGGCCACGGGTTCGACATTGTCTCCGGCGGCACCGATAACCATCTGATGCTCGTTGACCTCCGGCCGAAGGGCCTGAAGGGCAACGTCTCGGAGAAGGCGCTGGTCCGCGCCGCCATCACTTGCAACAAGAACGGCATTCCCTTCGACCCCGCGTCGCCGTTTGTCACCTCCGGTATTCGGCTGGGCACGCCGGCGGCAACCACGCGCGGCTTCGGCGTCGCTGAATTCCAGCAGGTCGGCAGCATGATCGTCGAAGTCCTGAACGCGATCGCGCAGTCCGACGACGGCAAGGCGCCGCTGGTGGAAGCCGCGATCAAGGAACGGGTCAAGGCGCTCACCGACCGGTTTCCGATCTACCAGTAAGGTTGGGTTAAACGGATGCGCTGCCCGAACTGCAACAGTCTCGATACGCAGGTAAAGGACTCGCGTCCGACCGAGGACTCGTCCGTGATCCGCAGGCGGCGCGTTTGCGTCGCCTGCAATTTTCGCTTCACCACTTTCGAGCGCGTGCAGCTGCGCGAACTCACGGTGATCAAGCGCAACGGACGCCGCGTGCCGTTCGACCGCGACAAGCTGATGCGATCGGTGTCGATCTCCTTGCGCAAGCGGCAGGTCGAGCCGGAGCGGGTCGAGAAGATGGTCTCCACCATCGTGCGCGAGCTCGAGACCGGGGGCGAGGCCGAAATCTCCTCCGAGGTGATCGGCGAGACCGTGATGGAGCATCTGCGCACGCTCGACGACGTCGCCTATGTGCGCTTCGCCTCGGTCTACCGCAATTTCCGCGAGGCCAAGGATTTCGCCGACGTGCTCGGCGAGCTCTCCGGTGAGGAGCAAGCGCGGCTCGCCGCGATCCGCAAATGATCTTCCGAATCCTGGAGGATCAATTTGCACAGAAGGCCCGCGAGTCCAGGGATACCGATCGGCGCTTCATGGCGCTGGCCCTGGCGCTCGGCCGGCGCGGGCAGGGGCGTACCTGGCCCAATCCGGCCGTCGGCGCCGTCATTGTCAAGGACGGCGTCATCGTCGGCCGCGGCTGGACCCAGCCTGGCGGACGGCCGCATGGCGAGCCTGAAGCGCTGCAGCGTGCGGGCGAGGCCGCGCGCGGCGCCACGATCTACGTCACGCTGGAGCCGTGCTCGCATTTCGGCAAGTCGCCGCCCTGCGCTGACGCGGTGATCGCCGCCGGCATCAAGCGGGTGGTGTCCGCGATCGAGGATCCCAATCCGGAAGTCGCCGGCCAAGGCCACGCCCGCCTGCGTGCTGCCGGCATCACGGTGGATGTGGGTCCTTGTGCGGTGGAGGCCGCCTTCGACCACGCCGGGCATTTTCGCCGTATCCGGGATCGCCGCCCACATGTGATCCTGAAGCTCGCGGTCTCGCCCGACGGCAAGATCGGCGCGGCCGGGGGCAAGCCGGTTGCGATCACCGGCGAGGCGGCGCGCAACCGCGTGCATCTGTTGCGCGCGCAGAGCGACGCCATCCTCATCGGCATCGGCACGGTGCTGGCGGACGATCCCGAGCTTAACTGCCGCCTGCCGGGCATGGCGGCGCGCTCGCCGGTGCGCGTGGTGCTCGATCGGAGCCTGCGCATTCCCGGCGCGAGCAAGCTCGTCGGCTCTGCGCGCGAGACACCGCTGTGGGTGGTGGGTTCTGAGCTCGCGGAGGCTGCGGCCGCCACGCGGCTCGGCGCCGCCGGTGCGCAGGTGATCCGCATATCGCCGGGCAACGCATCCGGGCTCGATCTTGCGGCCGTGCTGCAGGCGCTGGCCGAGAAGGGCATCACGCGGTTGATGGTCGAGGGCGGCAGCCGCGTTGCGGCGTCCTTCGTCACGGCCGGCCTCGCCGACGAGATATGGCTGTTCCGCGGCGCGGAAGCGGTGGGCGCCGACGGGGTGGATGCGCTCGATGCATTGCCCCTGTCGAAAATCACGCAGTCGCAGGCCTACAAGGTTCATGCTAGCGAGACATTCGAGCACGATACTCTCACCGTCTACGAGCGCGCATAACATGTTCACCGGCATTGTCACCGATATCGGCGAGATCGTCGGCTTCAAGCCGACGGCGCAGGGCCAGTTGCACCGGCTGCGCATCGCCTGCCGCTACGATCAGACCACCATTGCCGATGGCGCCTCGATCGCCTGCAACGGCGTCTGCCTGACCGTCGTCGCCTCGGGTGTCGAAAGTGGCTCCACCTGGTTCGACGTCGATGCTGCGGCCGAGACGCTGGCGCTGACGACCGCAAAGCACTGGAGGGTCGGCACGAGGCTCAACCTCGAGCGTGCGCTCAAGATCGGCGACGAGCTTGGCGGGCATATCGTCGCCGGCCACGCCGATGGCATCGCGACCCTCGTCAGCCGCGAGGACCTGCCCGACATGGCTCGGTTCGAGCTCTCCACGACGCGGGAGCTGGCGCGGTTCATCGCGACCAAGGGCTCGATCACGCTCGACGGCGTGTCGCTGACGGTTAATACGGTGAAGGACGTGATCTTTTCGGTGCTGATCATCCCGCACACCCTGACGGTCACGACGATCGGTACCTGGAAGGCAAGCACCGAGGTCAATATTGAGGTCGATTTGATGGCCCGCTACGCGGCGCGGCTGACGGAAATGAAGTGACGGCGTCTTTGAACTTGGCTTACCCGCTGGCGGCGACTACATAGCGCCAACCCCTTTGAAACGGATCGATTATGGCTGACGCACGGCGTGCACCCCTGAAGGACCAGACCGACATTTCCGGCGCGCGCGCGCTGATTGTCGAGGCGCGGTTCTATGACGATCTCCAGGACGCGCTTCTGGACGGCGCAGTGGCCGAGTTGAAGGCGGCGGGCCTGACCCATGATGTCATCACGGTTCCCGGCGCGCTGGAGATCGCGGCGGCGGTGGCGATTGCCATCGATGCCGCGGCTGCCAATGGCAAGCCCTATGACGCCGTGATCGCGCTCGGCTGCGTGATCCGTGGCGACACCATCCATTTCGAGATCGTCTCGCAGGAATCCTCGCGCGCGCTGATGGACCTAGCGGTGGCGCGAAAGCTGCCGCTCGGCAACGGCATCCTCACAGTCAACACCGAGGCGCAGGCCTGGGCGCGAGCGCGCGCCAGCGAGCTCAACAAGGGCGGCGATGCCGCGCGCGCCGCGATTGCGATGCTGCGGATAAAACGCCGGCTGGCGCGAGCTTGATCATGGCCGATAGCAACAAAAGGCCGCCGGCTGGCGCGGAGAAGAAGGCGAACCGACGCGGTGCGGCGCGGCTCGCCGCCGTGCAGGCGCTCTACCAGATGGACATCGCCGGCGCCGGCATCAACGACATTTTTGCGGAGTTCGAGAGCCACTGGCTCGGCAACGAGGTCGAGGGCGATACATATCTCCCGGCGGAAGCGGCGTTCTTCCGCGACGTCGTCTCCGGCGTCGTACGCGACCAGAAGAAGCTCGATCCCCTGATTGACGAGGCGCTGTCGAAGGGCTGGCCGTTGAAGCGCATCGAAGCGATCCTGCGCGCGGTGCTGCGGGCCGGGGCCTACGAATTGGAGCACCGCAAGGACGTTCCGGGCCGCGTCGTGGTCTCGGAATATGTCGACGTCGCCAACGCCTTCGTCGATCGCGAGGAGACCGGCATGGTCAACGCGGTGCTCGACCAGATCGGCCGCCAGTTTCGCGGTGACGAGTTCGGGCGGGGGTAGATTGAGACGACGTCCGCCGTAGCCGTCATCCTGAGGTGCCGGAGCGAAGCGGACGCCTCGAAGGACGGCGGCGTGCCACCGAGGGTGCATCTCGGCCACGCATCCTTCGAGGCTCGCAAGGGCTCGCACCTCAGGATGAC
Organism: Bradyrhizobium sp. LB14.3; assembly: GCF_040547985.1. Taxonomy (NCBI): domain Bacteria; kingdom Pseudomonadati; phylum Pseudomonadota; class Alphaproteobacteria; order Hyphomicrobiales; family Nitrobacteraceae; genus Bradyrhizobium; species Bradyrhizobium sp. LB14.3. The sequence goes on along the minus strand of NZ_JBEPQT010000006.1, from coordinate 199,136 downwards.
GGGTCTAGTACCGTGACGCAGGACAAAGAACCGGTATCCGCCGAAGACTCCCTCATCGCGCGCTATTTCAAGCCGCTGGCGACCGATCCCGGCGCGCTAGGGCTCGTGGACGATGCCGCCATCCTGAAATCCCAAGGCGAGGATATCGTCGTCACCACCGATGCGGTGGTGGAGGGCGTGCATTATCTTGCCACCGATCCGCCCGACACCATCGCGCGCAAGGCGCTGCGGGTGAATCTGTCCGATCTCGCGGCCAAGGGCGCGACCCCTGCCGGCTTCGTGCTGACGCTGGCGCTGCGCAGCAAGGAAGACGCCTGGCTCAGGCCGTTCGCGGATGCGCTGGGCGAGGACGCGAAAATATTTGCCTGCCCGCTGCTCGGTGGCGACACGGTGTCGACGCCGGGGCCGCAGATGATCTCGATCACCGCCTTCGGCCGCGTGCCGCGGGGGCAGATGGTCGGCCGCACCGGCGCAAGGCCGGGTGACCGCATCCTAGTGACGGGGACAATTGGTGACGCCGCGCTCGGCCTCAACGTGCTCAACGGCGGCGCGGCGGCGGGTGCGCTGGCCTCCGATCCGCACGCGCGCGAGGTGCTGATCTCGCGCTATCGCGTGCCGCAGCCGCGCAATGCTCTCGCGCAGGCCGTGCGTGACCATGCGACGGCTGCGATGGATGTCTCCGACGGCCTTGCCGGAGATCTGACAAAGCTCTGTGCGGCATCAGGCGTCTCGGCCACGATCGACGTGGCGAGCATGCCGCTCTCGGCTGCTGCGGCCGGCCTGATCGCGGCCAACGTCGTTTGCGTTGAGACGCTGCTGGCCGGGGGTGACGATTACGAGGTGCTGTGCACGGTGCCGCCGGCGCAAGGCGACGCGCTGATTGCCTTGGGACGGGCGGCAGGCCTTGCCGTCACGGCCATCGGCACGATCGTGGCTGGCCATGAGCGGCCGCGCTTCCTGGACGGGCAGGGCCAGGAACTGGTCTTGAAGCGGCTGTCCTACAGCCACTTCTAGGAATTGCCCCAAACCGGCGTCCAGTCTCTCCGACTGAGCCTAAATACCTGCCGAGATCGGCTTTTTCGGCCTTATCCGGCGTTGCACCCTCAATTTGATTTTGGCAAGCTTGTGACCGACTAGGGCCGCGCCTTCGGGCAAGGGCGGCCTTGTTCAACATCAAGGCGCCGCACCGCACGACGGAAAATAAAAGGCGCCGGGGGTACGTTCATCAAGGATCTGAGGCAAAAAATCACATGACAGCATTATGGTTGATTGTGCTCTGCGGAGTGCTTTCCGTCGTCTACGCGATCTGGGCGACATCTTCGGTTTTGAGTGCGGATGCGGGGTCGCCGCGCATGCAGGAGATCGCGGAGGCAGTACGCGAAGGCGCACAGGCCTACCTGAGGCGTCAGTACACCACGATCGGTATCGTCGGCATCGTCATCTTCGTGCTGCTTGCCTATCTGCTCGGTCTCTATGTCGCGGTCGGCTTTTTGATCGGCGCCATCCTGTCGGGAGGGGCCGGCTTCATCGGCATGAACGTCTCGGTTCGCGCCAATGTGCGCACCGCGCAGGCGGCGACGACATCGCTTGCCGGCGGCCTCGAACTCGCCTTCAAGGCGGGTGCGATCACCGGCATGCTGGTGGCGGGTCTCGCGCTGCTCGGCGTGACCCTCTATTTCGGCTTCCTGGTCCATTCGCTGAAGCTCGCGCCCGATAGCCGGACCGTGGTTGACGCGCTGGTGGCGCTCGGCTTCGGCGCCTCGCTGATCTCGATCTTCGCCCGTCTCGGCGGCGGCATCTTCACCAAGGGGGCGGACGTCGGCGGCGACCTCGTCGGCAAGGTCGAGGCCGGCATTCCCGAGGACGATCCGCGCAACCCGGCGACCATCGCCGATAACGTCGGCGACAACGTCGGCGACTGCGCCGGCATGGCTGCCGACCTGTTCGAGACCTATGCGGTGACCGCGGTCGCCACTATGGTGCTCGCGGCGATCTTCTTCGCCAAGACGCCGATCCTGATGGATATGATGACGCTGCCGCTCGCCATCGGCGGCATCTGCATCATCACCTCGATCATCGGCACCTTCTTCGTGAAGCTCGGGCCGAGCCAGTCGATCATGGGCGCGCTCTACAAGGGCCTGATCGCAACCGGCATCCTGTCGCTGGTCGGCATCGCCGGCGTGATCCATTACCTGATCGGATTCGGCAAGCTCGACGGCGTCGACTACACCGGCATGGCGCTGTTCGAGTGCGGCGTGGTCGGCCTCATCGTCACCGCGCTGATCATCTGGATCACTGAATACTACACCGGCACCGACTATCGTCCGGTGAAGTCGATCGCCCAGGCCTCGGTGACCGGCCACGGCACCAACGTGATCCAGGGCCTTGCCATCTCGATGGAATCGACCGCGCTGCCCGCGATCGTCATCATCGCCGGCATCCTTGTCACCCACAGCCTCGCCGGCCTGTTCGGCATCGCGATCGCGACTGCCACCATGCTGGCGCTGGCCGGCATGGTCGTTGCGCTCGACGCCTTCGGTCCCGTGACCGACAACGCCGGCGGCATTGCCGAGATGGCGGGCCTGCCGAAGGAGGTGCGCAAGTCGACCGACGCGCTCGACGCGGTCGGCAACACCACCAAGGCGGTGACCAAGGGCTACGCGATCGGCTCCGCCGGTCTCGGTGCGTTGGTGCTGTTCGCGGCCTACAACCAGGACCTCAAGTTCTTCGTTGCAGACTCCGCGCACCATCCCTACTTCGCCGGCGTCAATCCGGACTTCTCGCTCAACAACCCCTACGTGGTGGTGGGCCTGCTGTTCGGTGGTCTGTTGCCGTATCTGTTCGGCGCGATGGGCATGACGGCTGTGGGCCGCGCGGCGAGCGCGATCGTCGAGGAGGTGCGCCGGCAGTTCCGCGAGAAGCCGGGCATCATGCAGGGCACCGACAAGCCGGACTACGGCAAGGCGGTCGACCTGCTCACCCGTGCGGCGATCAAGGAGATGATCATCCCCTCGCTGCTGCCGGTTCTATCGCCGATCGTGGTTTACTTCCTGATCTACGCCATCGCGGGTGGCGGCGTGGCCGGCAAGTCGGCGGCATTCTCGGCCGTGGGTGCGATGCTGCTCGGCGTGATCGTGACGGGCCTGTTCGTCGCGATCTCCATGACCTCGGGCGGCGGCGCCTGGGACAACGCCAAGAAGTACATCGAGGACGGTCATTTCGGCGGCAAGGGCAGTGGTGCTCACAAGGCGGCCGTGACCGGCGACACCGTCGGCGATCCCTACAAGGACACGGCAGGTCCCGCGGTGAACCCGATGATCAAGATCACGAACATCGTGGCTCTGCTGCTGCTTGCGATCCTGGCGCACTGAGCGGCGCGAACGAAACAAGACAAAACCCCGCGGCGCGAGCCGCGGGGTTTTCTGTTCGATAGGTTGGATGCTTTCACCCCGTCATTGCGAGGAGCTCTTGCGACGAAGCAATCCGGGGTCTTTCCGCGGAGGGATTCTGGATTGCTTCGCTGCGCTCGCATGATGGAAGTGACGCCTACTGCACGTCCATCTGCAGCCCTTCCTTCTGGATGATGCCGGCGAACTTCTTCGTCTCGACGTCCACGAATTCGGCAAACTGCTGCGGCGTGCCGTAGTCGGCTCGGGCGCCCATAGCGACGATGTTCTTCTTGATGTCGTCGCGCTCGAGCATCGCCTTCACCTGGAGATTGAGCGCCTCGAGCACGGCAGGAGAGACGCCCTTCGGCAGGAAAACCGAGAACCACGACGAGACGTCGAAATTCGCCAGCTCCGGCGCACTCTCGCGCATGGTCGGCAGGTTCGGCGCGAGGTCGCTGCGCTCGGTCGTGGTGACGCAGAGGCCGGTGAGCGTGCCGTTCTGCACCTGCGGCAGGCTCGGATAGAGGTTGTCGAACAGGATCTGGATGTCGCCGGCGAGCGCCGCCTGGAGCGCGGGACCGGCGCCCCGGAACGGGATGTGCGTCATCTTCAGGCCGGTGAGCTGGAGGAACCAGGCGCCGGTGAGGTGAGGGCTCTGGCCGACGCCGGAGGAGGCGTAGCTGAGCTTGTCGGGATTGGTTTTGAGATAGGCGATCAGCTCGGCGATCGACTTGATGCCGGTCTTCGGATGCGCCGAGACGATGTTCGGGATCCGGATCATGTTGGAGACCGGCTGGAGCTGGTTCGGCTTGTAGGTGAGGTTCTTGAAAATGCTGTAGGCGATTGCGTTCGGACCGGGATTGCCGATCAGGATGGTGTGGCCGTCCGGCTTCGAACGGACCACCTCGGCCGCGCCGATCGTGCCGCCGCCACCGGAGCGGTTTTCAACGACGGCCGACTGGCCCCAGGCGGTCTGCAGATGCGCGGCCAGGAGCCGGCCCATCACGTCGGTCGAACCGCCGGCGGCGGCGGGCACCACGACGCGGACGTTTTCGGTGGGTTTCCAGTCTGCCAGGCTCGATCGCGGCAGGATCGCTGCGGCCGAGAGGCCGGCAGCACCGGTGAGCACGCGACGGCGGGACAGCAATCTATTGGGCACGAATCCACTCCCTGCTTCTTGTTTTGCAAGGAGCGTATGGAACAGGACGCGCAACGGCAAGTCGCACGCAGCGGCACGACGCCGCAGGATGAAGGCTCAGTTAAAGCTCAGCAGCTTGAAGATCGGCGTGAGGTAGCTCATCTCCTGGCCCGACGTCGCCGTGGTGCGGCTGACGAAGTCGAAGATCTTGCCGTCCTGGAGACCGTAATTCGCAAGCCGACGCACGCGTCGCGACTTGTCGAAATAGACGGCGATGACGCGCTGGTCGACCACCTTCTGGTTCATGAAGGCGACCATGCGCTCCGAGCGCTGCGAGATGTAATAGAACACCTCGCCGTCGAGGGTTGCGACCGTGGAGGGGGTGCCCATCACGATCAGCACCTGATCCTGGCTCGCGCCGATCGGAATTTGCTCCAGCGCGTTGGGCGGCAGGATGTAACCCTTCTGGAACTGCTCGCCGGTGCAGCCGGCAAGCGCAACGCCAACCAGGGCCGTGGCCGCGAACAGGCGCAAGCCGCGCCAACGTGCTTGAACGCCGCGCCGCTTGTCCGCGCGCAGGCTGGTCTGGTTCGTTATCGTCATAGCGGAACTGATTCCGTCCCCTTGCGTCGCGCGAGGCGCTGAAGTACCGGGCGGAGACTCTGAATGCAACACGCGCGCGCCCGCTTGCGGAAACCACAATGTTTTGGCCGTTCAATCACTTCAGGAAACCCCGGCTAGCCTCGCCGGGCACCATTGAAGCCATCTATGGCATGATCGTGACGCAGGCGCGAGAACCCATATTTTACCGAGACTTGGGCGTGCCGGATACGGTTAACGGACGTTTCGACCTGTTGCTGCTGCATCTCTGGCTGCTGCTGCGCCGCCTGCGCACGGTCCATGGCGCACCCCAACAAGGCGCCACCGAGCTGTCGCAGGCGCTGTTCGATCGCTTCTGCGAGGACATGGACGACAATCTGCGCGAGATGGGGATAGGCGACCAGACCGTGCCGAAGCGGATGCGGGCCTTCGGCGAGGCCTTTTACGGCCGGGTCCAGGCCTACGACCAGGCCATGGAAGGCGGCGACGCGACGCTGGCATCGGCGATCTGCAAGAATATCTTGAATGGAGCCGGCATGGATCAGGCGCAGCGACTGGCGGACTATGCCAGGGCTACCGAGGCCGATCTGGGCCGGACGGGCGAGGCCGCACTGCTGGGTGCGTCCTTCAAGTTTCCCCCAGCGCTTCCTGAGGATGTCACGCCATGAGCCGACCGATTACAGGACCCGGGCCCGATCCCTGGCGGGTGCCCGTCGTCATTGCACAGATCCCCGACACCGGGCTGCATCGCAAGCTCGAGGCCTCGGCCGCCGAGCGGCAGGCCATGGCCGAGATGGCAGGCTTGCGGGAGGTCCTCTCTGTCCAGGCCGCCTTCGATGTCGTGCCGGAAAGCGGCAACCGGATCCAGGTCACGGGGCACGTTCACGCCCGGATCGGCCAGACCTGTGTGGTCACCCTCGACCCGATCGAGAACGAGATCAAGGAAGAGGTGGACCTTATATTCGCCCCGGAGGCCGAGGTGCGCCGGCTGGCCGATCTGATGGAGGAGGGGCAGAACGATAAGGAGCATGTCGCCGATCCGCCGGAGGCGATCGTCAATGGCATCATTGACCTCGGGAGGCTTGCCACCGATGCGCTGTTCCTGGCGGTCGATCCCTATCCGCGGAAGCCGGGGGTCGTATTCGAGGTGGAGGCCACCGCCCCCGATCCGGAGGACCATCCCTTTGCGGTACTGAAGGCGCTTCAGGACAAGAAGAAAGACAAATAGGTGCCGTCTTCCCCAGAAGACCGCTTTGCCAGGGGGCGTGAGGTGTTTGCGGCGGCGCTTTGAAAGGTCAAGTTATCTATCTGATTTCTATATACTACCTGTGAAATCGTCCGTCCGCAGCCGGATCGTCCCGGATGCAAAAGGCTGGGGGCAAGAGGTTGTTTCGGGATAACAAAACGCTATTGTCGCGGCCCGGTCCGGGTGCGCGTGGCGCTTGGCCGACCGCCATGTACATGGATGGCGAACCCACTTTGCGGCCCCGCTCGTTCAAGACCGCACCAGACCAGGTTTCCAGGACTTTTATGCCAAGCAAGGTTCGTATCGCGCTTGACGCCATGGGGGGCGACGCCGGCGCCGCCGTGGTCATTCCAGGAGCCGCCATCTCGCTCCAGAGGCATCGCGAGATCGAATTCCTGCTGGTCGGGGACCGCGCCAAGATCGAGCCCGAGCTCGACCGTCACCCCGCGCTGAAGGCCGCCTCGAAGATCATCCATACCGACGTCGCGGTCAGTGGGGAGGAAAAGCCGAGCCAGGCGCTCCGGCGCGGCCGCAAGACCTCCTCCATGTGGCTTGCCATCGATGCGGTGAAAAAGGGCGAGGCGGATGTTACGGTCTCTGCCGGGAATACCGGCGCGCTGATGGCGATGTCGCGCTTCCACCTGCGCACGCTGCCCGGCATCGACCGTCCGGCGATCGCCGGTATGTGGCCGACCAAGCGCGGCGATTCCGTCGTCCTCGACCTCGGCGCCAGCATCGGCGGCGATGCGCACCATCTGGTGTCGCTCGCCATCATGGGCGCGGCGATGGCGAGCGTGTTGTTCAACAAGAACCGTCCCACGGTCGGCCTGCTCAATATCGGGGTCGAGGAGATCAAGGGGCACGAGGAGATTCGCGAAGCCGGCGAAATCCTGCGTGCCAGGAACCTGCCGGAGCTCGACTATCTCGGCTTCGTCGAGGGCGGCGGCATCGGCCAGGGCGTGGCCGACGTCATCGTCACAGAAGGCTATAGCGGCAACATCGCGCTGAAGGCCGCCGAGGGAACCGCGCGGCAGATGGCGGAATTGCTCCGCAACGAGATGATGCGGGGCTGGATGTCCAAGTTCGGCTATCTCCTGGCACGCGGCGCCTTCCAGGCGCTGCGCAACAAGATGGATCCGAACAAGTCCAACGGCGGCGTGCTCCTGGGATTGAACGGGATCGTGGTCAAGAGCCATGGCGGAATCAGCGCCGAAGGCTTTGCCTATGCGATCGATGTTGGCTATGAGATGGTGAAATTCGATCTTCTCAACAAGATCAATCAGATGCTCAACCGCGAGGGTGGTGCACTCAATTTCGTGCCGACCGCGCCGGAGGATGTTTCGTGACTCAAATTCGTTCGGTCGTGCTGGGCTGCGGCTCTTATTTGCCGGAGCAGGTGGTGACCAACGCCGAATTGGCGGCGCGCATCGACACGTCCGACGAGTGGATCGTGCAGCGCACGGGCATTCGTGAGCGGCGTATCGCTGCCGAGGGCGAGTTCACCTCGCATCTGGCGCTCAAGGCGGCGCAGGCTGCGCTCGCCGACGCCGGCGTGGACGCGCAGTCGATCGAGCTGATCGTGCTCGCGACCTCGACGCCCGACAACACGTTCCCGGCGAGCGCGGTCGCCGTCCAGCACGGGCTCGGCATCAACCATGGCGCGGCCTTCGACCTTCAGGCGGTGTGCTCGGGCTTCGTGTTCGCGCTCGCCACCGCCGACAATTTCCTGCGCACCGGCGCCTTCAAGCGCGCGCTGGTGATTGGCGCGGAAACCTTCTCGCGCATCCTCGACTGGAACGACCGCGGCACCTGCGTGCTGTTCGGCGACGGCGCTGGCGCAGTGGTGCTGGAGGCGCAGGAGCAGCCGGGCAACACCGCAACCGACCGCGGGATCGTGACCACGCATCTGCGCTCCGACGGCCGCCACAAGGCGAAGCTGTTCGTCGACGGCGGGCCGTCCTCGACCCAGACCGTCGGTCATCTGCGCATGGAAGGCCGCGAGGTCTTCAAGCATGCGGTCGGCATGATCACCGACGTGATCGTCGACGCCTTCGAGGCGACCGGGCTCAATGCCGACAGCATCGACTGGTTCGTGCCCCACCAGGCCAACAAGCGAATCATCGACGCCTCCGCGCACAAGCTCCATATCGCGCCGGAGAAGGTGGTGCTGACGGTGGACCGTCACGGCAACACTTCGGCGGCCTCGATCCCGCTGGCGCTGGCGGTGGCGCGCAAGGACGGCCGCATCAAGCGCGGCGACCTGGTTCTGCTGGAAGCCATGGGCGGCGGCTTCACCTGGGGCTCCGCGCTGGTGCGCTGGTAGCCACAGTCGATAAAATTTTGCCCGAATCAGCACGATTATCGATGCGTCTGCATTGATGAGCGCTGTTGACCGGCGTATCGTAACCTCATAATTTCAGACAACAATTGTTCGCCGTGATGTGGGGCAGGGCGATGACCGATCAAAGTAAAACCGTAACGCGTGTCGATCTGTGCGAAGCCGTCTACCAGAAGGTGGGACTGTCGCGCACGGAATCGTCCGCCTTCGTGGAACTCGTGCTGAAGGAGATCACCGATTGCCTTGAGAAAGGCGAGACGGTGAAGCTGTCCTCGTTCGGCTCCTTCATGGTCAGGAAGAAGGGCCAGCGCATCGGTCGCAACCCGAAGACCGGCACCGAGGTGCCGATCTCGCCGCGTCGCGTCATGGTGTTCAAGCCGTCGGCGATCCTGAAGCAGCGGATCAACGCCCAGCACCGCACCAATGGCGACGGCAGCAAGGTACAACCCGAGGCTTAAACCGCCTTTCGGATAAGGATTTGGCATTTGGACAAGGCGCCGGATGCGTTCCGAACCATCAGCGAAGTAGCGCAGGAACTCGACATTCCGCAGCACGTGCTGCGGTTCTGGGAGACCCGATTCTCCCAGATCAAGCCGATGAAGCGCAGCGGCGGCCGCCGCTATTACCGCCCCGACGACGTCGACCTGCTCAAGGGCATCCGCCGTCTGCTCTACGGGGAGGGCTACACCATCCGCGGGGTACAGCGGATCCTCAAGGAGCACGGCGTCAAATCGGTGCAGGGCCTGGCCGACGGCGCGGCCGCGGTCTCGTTCGGCGCCATCGAGGACGCCGTCGGCGCGAGCCTGATGGAGCCCGAGGAGGAGACCGGCGTCCGCGGCGCCCGCGACAGCGACGATGACGACTACCAGGGCGAGGAGGAGGAGGGCATCGACTTCCGCTTCTCGGAGACCGACGACGAGGAAATCCTCACCACCTTCCGCAAGGGCGGCACCCCCGCCGCGCCCGCCGGCCCCAGCGCCATCGACCGGGAGCGCCTCGGACGGGTGCTCGCCGACCTCGTGGCCTGCCGCGAAATGCTGGATCAGGCGCTGAAGGAGGCCTAGCGCCGGATTCCCTCCGCTTGGGGCCAGTTCCGGGGCCGTTCGGCAGAGGCACCAAAATGGTGTGACCTCGCCTTGCGCAAACCGGCGATCCTAGCTAATGGAACGACGTTCGGAGCGTGGCGCAGCCCGGTTAGCGCACTAGTCTGGGAGACTAGGGGTCGGAGGTTCAAATCCTCTCGCTCCGACCATTTTTCTCAATAAAATCAAACCTATCTTTGGGCGGTCGGTTTGCAGCCAACCGCCCGTTTGCAGATAGTTTGCAATTCTGTTCGCGTGTCGTTCTATCCAACCTGCAATACTCCTGCCGCACGGCCTTCCCGATCGCCCAGTTCCGGGCTCGCTTTTTGCGAGAATCGCAGCTTAAGCTCGCTACATGGAGTGGAAAGTCATCTCCGAAAACTGGGCCGTCGTGATGATGGCTCCGTTACCGTTTCTTGCCGCCCTGTGCTCCGGGATCGCGGTCGGCTGGATCGTGGTCGGGCTGATCTACAGCCAGAGGCTCGCTCATCAACAAGACCTCATTGCAAACTTACGGGCCGTTCTAGAGGACAAGATGCCGGCCCGAGTGCTCGGACCAGTTCTTCGCGCGAGGACCAAAAAAATGGTCATTGGACTTACTTTGATTTTTATTGGCCTCGGCGTCGCGTTGATCGGAGCCGTCTTCGCCACGTTCGGCGGCTCAGCCACGAAAGTGGCCGTGTTGCCGAGTCTCCCAGGTTCGAATGCTAACCAAATGCCGGTGGTCCCTCCGCCGCAGACGGCCCCGCCCGAAGTGGCGCCCGCAAAAACTGCAATAAAGGTAACCTACACCGAGCGTGACGTCAGAGAGATGCTTGACGCGTTGACCGACGCACACAGGCTGATTGAGGATGTAGTCTCGCCGTCATTCTTTCAACTGGAATCGCAGGTGGTCAACTGGCAAGGCGCGATACCCAATATGGGACCTAACGGTTTCGCGATTGCACTCAGCGCGAGACGCGAAAAAATCCAGACGGAAGTTTGGCCTCAGATAAATGACTTCGTCTATAAGACGCACGATCGCTACAAGGATCAGATGCGGTTTGCGCTAGCCTTGGACGAGGAAGCTGCAAAAGGTGAGGTTATCCGCGCTCTCGACGTCGCGATCGCCTCCGTAAAATTGATCCCCCCTAACGCTCCTCCAGAGACCTACAAGCTCGTCGAACGTGACTTTAAGGCTGTGGCAAACCTCTTCAATCCCGGCGTCTATAAGTGGATTGGCACCGCGCGGACGAGGATCGACGAGATGTCAAAGAACTTGCGCTCCACCGGGAAAACAGGTTTCGAAGATCAGTGGTTACCAGCGTCCGCGAGCTTGTCCCGATAGTTTTCAAGTTTCAGGTAGGCATTCGCTGCAAGAACACCGCGCCGGGCGAGATAAGCATCAATGATGCGCTGAGCCTTATCCACGGTCCAGGTTAGCGCCTCCGCGATCTCCGGTGCAGTCGCGCCGGCCTCAGCGAGCAAGGTGGCGGCGGTGCCCCGGTTATCGTGAAAGTTGAGATCGCCTGCGCCTACCGCGTCCGCATCCTCGCGCCAATGGTCGTTGAAGTAGCGCTTGGTGTAGGCCTTGCCGGTCGGCGTCAACATGACCAGCGCGCCAGCGCGGGGCAGGGCGTCGAGGTGAGCTTTCAACTCCCGCGTGGCGGGGATCCAAAGCATTTTGCTGGTCTTGCTTGATCGGATTTGTACCCGCGCCCCGTCGTAACGCGTCCAGGCAAACTTGCGGACGTCGCTAGCGCGCATGGCGGTATTTCGCACCAGGATCATTGCCGTTGCCATGGCTGCACGCGCGGTCTTGATGAACTGCTGCTGTAGCTCCTCCGACCACGTCTTATCGGCCCGGTCGCTCTTGTAGAGCCGGTGGAAGGTCGGGATAGGGTGGTGCTTGATCCGCCGCTGTTCTTTCGCGAACGAGAGCACGCGGCAGAGCGCCGACATGAGATTGTCGGCCGATCGGCGCGAAGTCTTGCCTAGCTCTTGATGCCAGGCGAGGGCGTCCGCCGCAAAAGAGTCAGCGTCATCTGCGTTGTTGAAGGTGTCCTCGGGGACGGTTCCCCATTGCTGCTCAATGCGCTTGAGCTTCCACGGGTACTGCTTCCGAGACTCTTCGCTCAGCGCGGCGAACGTGCTGGAGGAATCGAATAGGCGAATGAGATCGACGAGCGTCTTTTCGCTACGCCGACGGGTCCGCTTCTCTGCGTCCGCATAGGTCTCCGCAAGCCGGTCGGGGTCCAGGCGGATGCCGGTCGCTCGGTGGTAGAGGTAGATTTTGACCGTGCCGTCCGCCTGCCGCTTTGGGACGCGGTTGATGCCCTTGAGCTTAAGCGGCTTCGGCTTTACGCGCATTCTCGGCTTTCCAGCGCTGGTAGGGGGTCAGTTCCTGGGCTGATTCTGTCACAAGGCCCGATGCCCGGTCTAGGGCCACGTCAAGGGCTTTCCTGTCCCATCTGTTGGTCCCTGGGATCGCTGGCGGGACGATGCCCTTTTGCTGCCAACGATCGAACGCGGCGAGGCTGTTGCAGCCGCTGTATTCGGCCGCCTCTTGCTTCGTTAGCCCGCGCTTCGTCAAACCTTGCACTTCCGTCATCCACATTCGGTGTCTGACTTTGCCTATAGCGTTCTGATTCAGGGCTACGCAGGGAAAATGAGCCCGAGATGCAAAAAGGGCGCGGTGTGATCCGCGCCCTTTTTATTGGTTACCCTGGTGTACGCCTAACGCTGATCCAGAACCCGCTCGATTCCATATCTCTCTTTGAGCACGCGGGTCGCGCGTGCGCTTGGATCGCGCAGCAGGTGATCCGGGGCGCGACCGAGATAGTCCAGAAGGGAGTCGATCTCGGCGACGTCATCGGCCGGCAAGCCAGTCGGGTCCTGCTTATCGGACACCTTCGAAGAGCCTCTCTCCCGACAACCGGATGTAGTTCTTGAACTCCGTCTCGTTGTCGATCGCGGCCGCCGTCATCGCGTGGGCAATGACGCCGACACACGAATCCCGATCGGAGTCGCCGTTCTTGTAGGCGTCGAGAACGGTTTCGAGGAACTGGTCGAGCGCGACGTGGTCGGTTTTAGTTGGCTGGAATGCCATTCACTTCTCCTGTCATCAGTCGGATTGATCTTCCCTGACGAAACCAGCCGGCGATGGGTCTCCGGCTGGTTGTACTGACAGAGGAGAAGCGAGTAGCCCCGACTGGGCAGCTAGTCGCTACCTTGGCTATAGCGTTCGCGATCAGGATCACGCGCGGATTCTCAAAAAACTTTCAGGCCGCCGCCTTGTCCTCACTGCGGGCCGACTCCGGCCAGACGTCGTGACCGAACATCAGAAGCTCGCCGGCAACGTCGTCGAGCTGGACGGACATTTGGCGCAGCGCGGTCTGGTCAAGGTCCGGAAGGCCGTGGTCGCGGGCAAACTCCCGCGCGGTCGAAAGCAGGCGCCTTGCCAGGAGTTGGCGCTTCAAATCAAAAGTGATTTCAGAAGAAAACTTTGTCGTCATCAATTACCCCGTGCATGTGGTCATCAGCCGGATTGGTGATGTACGGAATCGAGATGCGCGATTTGCGAGTCGGCGGCAAGAGCGCGAAACCGGCATGTAAGCCGTTACTGATGACGCACGTTCAGGCTCAGCCAGCATGTCAATAGCCGACTTATTTATCTCGATCAGTCGCTACTTACAGAGTTTGCTCGCCGGTTCGATAGCAGCTTTTTCTTCGTTGTAAGGCCATCACCCGGGCAGTCCGCCCTTGACGATAGAACCGTTTTTGCCCCAGAACGGCAGGATTGGGGGCGAGAATTTAGGGCGTTAAAACCTTGCCGCGAGTGCGGCGCACAGGTGAGCACTGCTGCAGAAACTTGCCCTCATTGCGGGGTGAAGAGACCCGTAAAATCCGCGGCGTCTTCGGTTGGCTGTCTTGTTGTGATCGTGATTGTTGGAGTTATCGGCTTAGGTATCGCGCTCGCGCCAGGACCTACTCCGGAAGAGAAGGCAAAAAGAGACGCGGAGGAGGCATTGCAGAAAGCAAGCTTCTCGGCGGACTACGATACACTTCGCTTGGCCGGAGCAATGGCTGTGGCGTCCGGCGATGCCACCAAATTCGACATTAGCGGATGGAACAGCAGTCTGGACCTTTACCTTCCCAACCGGCTCGATCTTAAAGCCGCAGCGCTGGCGAACTACTACTGCAACCAGAACCTAAAGCTGAAATCGTCCAAGTGGAAAGTCCGGGTTTATTTCGTCGATGGCGCAGTTGGGGCGGAGTGCCGGCTCTTCTAGAACTAGCTGGCAGTGCACCTCAATCTATTCAACCTGCTCTCGCATGATCCGCCGAATCCCTTCGTAGGTCCATTGCGCGTCCTGCTGTAGCGGCCGGGTCATAGTGACGGCAGGGCCGATCTTGCCTGATACCCGGCCCAGATTGCGGGTGGCGTAGGTCGCCCAACCGTCGTCGCGTAGAGGAACGATCTTGATCTGGAATTGCCGACCCCGTTCCGGTGCCTCACCCCAGGCCCGGCGCATGATGTCTTTCAGAACCGCATTTTCGGTGACGCCACCGAAGGCGCCATGGATATGCAGCCGGCCATCCCAATCGCGATCGATGCAGAACCAATACGGCAGCTGAATGCCAGCCCGGGCGAGCTGCTTGTCAAAGGATCTCTTCAGGGACTCCAGGAAGCCCTTGGGATGAGTCAGGGCCTTCTCCCGCGCCTTTGTCGTCAAATTGAAGGTGAACGCATAGGCGGGCTTCTCTGCGATCTGGAGGGCCGCTGTCGCGGCCACGGCTTTGACTACGTCGCCGGTATGAGCCCAGACGGGGACGTTGTCGTTAGAGGACTTGGGTGCGCCTGTAGGGCGAGCAAGAGAGGGAGGAGTAAGGGTTGGAATAGAGGGTGTGGGGTGTGCAACTGAAATCTCTTCCGCCAGCATGTGTGCCGGAACGCGGAAAGCGGCTATTTTTTCGAGGATTTTCTTGTCTTTGAAGGTAGACTGGCGGACCCGCTGCGGGACTTTTTTCGACCGGTTTTGAGGCCGGTTGTCCTGCGGAGTGGCGCTGGTCGCGCTATATAGATGGTGAGCTTCGGACGTTCTCTTAAGCAACGGCACGTTCGGGTCCTCCAGAAAGCCATCCGGGTTCGCCGCCGGGTGGCTTTCGCATTTGGGGTTCAATCTCGCTTTATAGCGTTCACCTTCAGGGTTACGCGCTTTATCGCAGCACGCCGCCCGGTCGTCGCTGTGTGCGGAGTTCCTGGGCTATCAGGGTCTTGATTTGGTGCTGGGCTGCCTGGGCGATGTTCTCGCCCATCCGCTGATGGTCCTGCGCCGACTGGCCGGGAGAGCCCTGCACGGTGACAGCGATCGACGGCGCGATCACATGCGCGGGAGCAATCATGGGCGCCGCAGTGCTGCCGGTGCCGCCGACCAGTCCGCCATCGGCAAACCTGGGGACGCCACGGTTGATCTGCTCTAGCACGGCGCGATTTTTGGCCGTGGCGTCGGCGTTCACGACAAACTCGCCGTGGCTCAGCCTCGCCAGGATCGAATCCGAGCGGCCGGTGCCGGGACCAGAGACGGCGCCACCGTCGGCGAACATCGGGAAGCTCAAGCCGCCAGTGCCGGCGCCAAGTCCAGACGACATGACGGGCGATGAGCCAGAGCCCAGGCCGAACACGCTGCCGATGCCGGAAAGCAACGGCTTGATGATCAAGGCTTGGTTTGCCATCTGCAACAGGGAGCGCGCAAAGCTACTGGCGAATGATTGCAGCGACTGGGTCGCGTTCTTGGTGCCCATCTCGAAATCGGTCAGCGGGCCATTCAGCGAACTGCTGAAAGCATCTCCAACCCCCTTCAAGGCGTTGTTTACTCGGATCGCCGCTGCTTCAGTGGAAGCGAGCGCACGCGGAATGTCGTTTCCATAGACGCCACGTAGCTCTTGCGCGATCTGGACGTCCTCCGGCGACATGAGCGCGGTTTGCCGGCTGAAATCGATCTGGGATTGAACCTTGGTCTTCGCCAGCGCCTCAGCCGCTTCGCTCGCGCGGTTCTGTAGCTCCTTAAACTTGGCCGCCTGGTTGGCGGTCTCGCGGCCACCGTTCGCCTGCACGGCGGCGGTCTCCTGGGCCTCCGCCCGGAAGCGGGCCAGTGCTGCTTCACCCAGGCCTACCGCCTTGGTGTCGGCCTCTACTTGCTGGGTGTGCCGGCGTAGCGAATTGATCGCGGCGTCGACCTTGTCGTCCTGGTTGGTCGTCGGGGCTCCCGGCGCCTTCAACGTATCGCGGCGAACACCCGACTGGACATTGCTCACCTCCTGCATGGCGCGCTGTACGTTGGCCGGGTTCATCATGGCCGCCCGCAGCCTATTGGTGCCGTCCAGGCGCTGTGCGTCCAAGCCAGTCTCAATGCCGAGCGAGGCCGGGTCGGAATTCAGGCCCAGCGCGCCGGTCATCTCGGTCATGCGGGTCCAGATCGATGAGCTTCCCATGGCGGCGAAGGCGTCCGGGATCTGCTTGAGCACGCCATAGAGCTTGTCTGCCAGCCCGACAAGCTCGACAAACGTTTCGACCACAGAGACCCAGTTGTCTTTGAAGTTGATACCGAGCTGGGCCATGTCCTGCTGAACGGGCTTCCATTTGTCGGCGAGGATCTTCTGGGCTTCGTCCATCCGGTCGCGAAGCTGGATAGCGCGGCCGATGTCGTCTTGGCTGACGATCTCCGCCTTGGACATGGCGTCAGCTTTCTGAAGCATCTGGTCCAGGTAGCCGTTGTCCGCGCGCAACGCCGTCGCGACCGGCTCGCCGAACGCCTTGCCGGCGATATCGAGTGCAGCCAGCCGTTCGCCTTTCTGCATCGCCTGGTCGATCAGAGAGACGATTGCGCGAAGCTTGATCTCGGTGTTCGTCGACCGCGCAAACTGGCCAACCCCGGCGTTGCCCGCGAAGTTCTCGGCCTTCAAGAGAGTGTCGATCCGCTGTTGAAGATCGCTACCTCCAAGTTGCTCAGTCGAGGCTTTGTTGAAGTGCTGTAGGGCCTCGGTGACCTGATCGATGGACAGCACAGCATTGGGCGCGCTCTTGGTGAAGCGCTGAAAGAAGTCGGTTCCAACTCCGCTCGAGCCGGCCTTAGCTGCAATCGCGTTGAAGGCTTCGATCTGCTGGCCTGCCAGCTCAACGCTCTTCTTTAGGAATTCGAACGTATCGACGACGGCGGCAATACCAAGCGCGATCGGTCGGAGGGCGGTAAGCAGTCGCCCGAAAGCGAGCGTTGCCGTGCCGGCCGCGCCCTGGGACGCGAGAAACCCGGCTGACATTTTGATGGTCGTCGCCGTGACTGCACGCGCTGCGTTCGCCGCGAGTACGGAGGTTTCATTCATCTGGCTCTTGAAGGTGTCGAGCCCGGTGACTTTGATCGGGATATTAAGAGCGGGCGCCATCGGGCTTTCCTACGTAAAGAGCCATGAGGAGGCCGGCGGCGGCGGCGGCGTTGGCAGCGATGGGCCCGCCCCGAACATGCTGATCTAGAAGCTTGTCGGCGTCACGTTCCGGCACGCCGGTGCCGATCAAACCGAGTTCCAGGAGGCGTTCGATGTCGTCGATCGAATAGGCGCCGGTCTCAAATCCAAGCAGGAGCGACGCCGCCGGCTTCCCATTGATGCCGCGGTAGCTCAGCACGCGGCGGACCCACGGGTGATTGAGATTCAGGTTATAGGTTCGCTCGCCCCAGGTGATCGTTCGGGCGCACGGGTCAACTTCACTCATTTCAGTACCTCACTAACTGCATCATTGATGGCTTCCTGGATGTCGTCTTTCATCGCCCGGTAGGTCGGCCAGAAAAACGGTCGCGCCGGTTGGTGCGAGGTGCCGTACTCAAAAGCCTCGCTGTAATCGTATGGCTTGCCGCTTCCTTCGCGGACTTCCTTGGTCGTCATGTCGCCGCCGGCCTGCACGATGTATTCGAGATCATTGGCGCCGGGAGCGACGGTGCAGGACGCCTCCAAGGCGCCGGACTCCGGCGACTCCTCAAGGGAACGCAATGCTTCGCGCTGGGCATCCGATAGACGGAATGCTTGCTCCCGCAGAACGTCCGATAGATGCTCGGTCAGCTTGTCTGGCAACGATGCGAGATAGGTTTCGAGGTCGTCCGCCATCAGAGCACCAGCATGTCGGCAGTGATCTCGGGGTTATCGAGGAACGAACCGCCTTCGCCGGCAGCGGCGCGCGAAACAGCCATCCATGCCGCGCTGACACCGTCGATCCGGTCGGTCGATTTGGTCTTGTGGATGACCCGGTTCGAATTCGTGTCGGTGTGGATAGCGACGTTTGAGAAATTCCAGCGCAAGATCGGGTGTCCGCCGTGGCGAAAGTTGCCGCCGATGATCGCGGCCTCAAGAATGTTGAGGGCCGGCGACTGCGTTGCCCACCCTTGCCGGATAGTGACGACCGGAAAGCCTTCCTCAACTAGCGGTGCAATCACGGCTTGCGCATAGGTGACGTCAAACCCGACTTCCTGGATCTGATACCGTTCTGCAAGCGCCCTGATGTGGTCAGCGACGGCACCATTGTCTATCGTGTTACCTGGGGTGGCAGTCAGGAAGCCATCGCGGCTCCACTGCTCATAGTTCACACCGTCAACGTCGCCGCGCCGGAGGATATCCGCCTCGGGGCAAAAGAAGTGCGGAAGCACAGTATACGTGTCGCCGTCTTTGAAGCAGGCCGCCACCGCGGACAAGTCGGTTGTTTTCGACATATCGACACCAATCCAGCACGGCGCACCGCGCAAGGCCTCATAGCCGATCGGGGCCGCGCCGCGATCATAGGTCGCCATGTCCACAAACGGGCTGGTCGAATGGGCCTGCCAGACGTTGAGCTTATATTGGAGCAATCGGGCACGCTCGGACGGGCTGTCCTTTGCGCGCGCCACATGCTTACGGAAACCGGCAATCGAAGGATAGCCGTGGGCGCTGCCTGGATTGACGCGCTTCCAAAGCTCTTCGTCGGCATAGTCGCAATCGGCCGGCGCCTCGAATAGGACCGGCAACCAGGTCGGATCGACGATCTCGCCCCGCGCGATCTTGCGGGCGCGTTCGATCACTTCCCAGGCCTTGCTATCGTCCCCACGGCCGGCCGTCGTCGCGACCACAAGCAAGCCGTTATCGATCTTGTCCAGGCCGTTGGTTAGGACAGTCCAGAGACCGTCACCGCGCCACACATGAAGTTCGTCGGCGAGCACGAAGCTAGGGGTCCGGCCTTCTTTGCTCGGTGCATCTGCCGAGATCACTTCCAGCTCGGTCCCATCGTGGGGATAGGCGATCTTTTTGGCGCTGTTGAAGGCGTCGTAGACCTTCGTTACCGGGACAAGGTGCTTGGTATCCGCCTGGACGATGCCGCGCGCTTCCTTGAACGCAATGCCGGCTTGGCTGCGGTCGCTGGCGGCAAAGATCACCTCGCCGCCGGGCACGCGCTCGGGGCCGATCGTGTGAAGCAGCGCCAGCGCGGCGGATAGGCTGGTCTTGCGGTTGCCGCGGGGGACCAGGATCACAACGATGCTGACAATTCGGTTGCCGGCGTCGTCGCGGGGTCCATAGATGCCGCGGACGATACGTTCCTGCCACGGGTCGAGCTGGAATTGCTTCCGGGCGAGGGTCGATTTGGGATGCTTAAGCCGCCGGAGAAATTCGACCGCGCGCTCGCCATAGCCGAACGGGTCGGGAATGGGCGTGTCGTCGAAGATCCAATGCGGATAGGTGTCCTTAGAGGGCGAGCGGGTTTTCATCGTCGCCTTCGTTGTCGTTGTCGCGCACAGCCGGACGCGATCGGGAGACGGGCGTGAGACCCAGCTCAGCGGCGAGTTGGCGCGCGGTCACCATGCTCTTGTCCTGAGCGCGGAGGAGCTTTAGGTCGATCTCGGTTCGCAGGAGCCCTTCCAACTGGCGAACCCTGCCCATGGCTACGCAATAGCTCTCCAATGAGCCTAGGTCCGCGATGGTTAGGATGCGGCGCTTGGCGAGCTCGGGCATGACGCGGCGCCATTCGGCCTTCGCCGCTTTTCCTAACCAGGAAGGCGGTTTGGTCGTTGCATCGAGGGACGCGGCGTCGGCGGTAAGCTCTGGTTTGCGGCCTCTCATGCCGCAAGCCTCTCGACAAACGCATATGTGCTTGGCAAGTATGAACCATGAAGACTCCCAAGTGGCTTCTTGGTACAGCGATTGCTCTTGGCTTGATGCTTGTCGTTGTAGGCATTCTCGCTTTCGCTCACGCCTATGCGCATATCGCCGAAGATGCGCGATGTTTTGCGACCTTCCGCTCCGCGCAATGGCCAAAATGGATCGGTTGCGCCATGGGTGCGCACGAAAATTTGGCCGGCGGGTTGATCGGTCTTGGCGGCGCTATATTTGCCGCTTGGCTCGCATATTCCGGCGCCCAGGACCAACTCCGCTCCATGCATTCCCAGGCCCGCGAATCGGCGCGCCTGCGCAATGAGGAGAAGCTGAACGAAACCGATTCTGCTATCGCGGCACTCAAGCTTGCAAAGGCATATCTTGAGGATGTGGCTGCTAAGTTTCCGCCGGAGAGTTCCGATGAAGCTTACATTGAATTCGATTTCGAACATCGACTGAAGGAGCTGTATCATAAGGCTCGCATTTATCTCAGCGAGTCTGCGGCAAGCGCCCCGCACGGCTTCGGACGAACTATAACTACCCTCATGTGGCGATTGGAAAGGCTGGGCGAGACGCTGGCCGCGCGCCCGCCGGGGCAGCTTCGTTCTGCTGGTCTGCAAGATGAAATTAGACTGACCGTGGAAGCCATTCGGAGGCTTTCGAAGGAGATCAGTAACTTCCTGCCTTCGCTGGAAAGTCAGCGTAAAAATCTGGCGGCTCAGGAGAGAAATCTGACCGTCAATTAGGGCACTTGCACGCTTCGGGGTCACGTGGAAGCACCTGTGTGCTCACAGGTCAGGTCCAGGCCAACGCGCCGGCCGATCTCGCTAACTGCGATAATCTGGAATTGCTGGCCCTGATAGGTGACGCGGTTTTCCAGCGTCACGCCGTCCAGGTAGCGCGTGCGGAAGGTCAAGACAGCATTGGTGATGGCGCCGCGCTGCCCTTCCTGTGTGTCGGTGGCATTCTTCAGGAGCTTGGCGCGCATGGAAGCGACCAGCGTCCAGGTCTCCACTGGCGTGCCATAGAGGTCTAGGCCGGTGGTGCGGCGCTGAATCTCAATGACGCGATCGAGGTTGCCGGCCCTCATGCCGCCCTCGCTGTCATGATGCCGGCGACGGTGACAATGCCGTGGCTGAATGAGGCATGCGGGTCGCGGAGGTAGCGCGTCTGCGTTACCATGAGGTCGTGGCAGGTGAAGTGATCGAGGACCAGGACGCCGCTGACCTGGGCGTCAACGCGCAAGGCCTCAACGATGGCGCTCACGGCCTGCTTACACTGGACCAAGCCCGGCTCTTGGAACCAGACGTGCAGCGTGGCGTGCGTCGTCGCGTCCCAGCGCCGGAACAGGGTCTGTCCCTCCCCAAGCTGTACGCACGACATGCGCTCTGGCCGGCCGTTTGCGTCAATGATCGCGTCGGGATCGACCAGAGCCAGAAGCTCAGCACTCGCCAATAGGCGCTGCCGAATGGCCTTTTGCAGGTCCAGCGAGGGGTCAAAAGCGGTCATTTCAGAAGGCAAATGCGCGGTAAGAGGCGAGCAAATCGAGGAAACCGAATGGCAGCGCGGTCGCGGTGACGCCAATCAAGGTTGCCTCTCGGTTCTCGTAAAGGTGCGCGGTCAATTGCAGCACCGCCTCGTTAACCGGGGCCGGTGTGCCGTTTGCGTCGGGATCGGACGCCGTATAGGCGCCAATCCAGGCCTTCGCCGCGGCGAGCTTGTCCGACAACAAGGCGTCGTCGGCGTCGATCGTGACGTTGAGATGGGCTTTGGCCTGCTCCAGGGTGATACCAGGCATGGTCAAAAAATCTCCAATTGGGTGGTCTCTTGCGTCGAGGGAATGGACCGGTCGCGGCGGTCGTTTGCGATGTTTTCACCCACCCCCGGGGTATGTCTCGCCGAGAAGCGAACACGACGCCGCCGTGTGCGCTCTGGCATCGGCTGATCGTTCTTCGCTGCCTCTGCGATCAAGGGCAGTGCATGCTTGCGCACCTTGCTGGGATCTAGCTCTGCCAGACTGCAAACGTCCTCAAAGTCGCTGTTCGGCTCAGTGAGCCATTCGCGCGTACGCATCTGGTCGAGGCGGGCTGATCGCCGCTTGGTCGAGAGTGGTTGCGCTGCATCCGTGATCGCTTGGTGGATGACGGCGCGCCAAAGTGCCTTGTCGCTCATTGCCGGCATTCCTCCGATTGTTTGCGGCTGGCATGGCAGGGCGAACTTGCGAGCGGCTGCCAATTGGATCGCGACCAGAACAGCTTCTTGTCGCCGCGATGGGGTGTTTTGTGATCGACGCAATCGGCAAGCCGACCACAGCCACATGCACAGAAACGGTTCTCTGGCAGTGCGAGGAACGCCTTGCTTTCGCGGCGCCACTTGCTGTCGTAGCCGCGATCGTTGGCGTTCGGCCGGCGCCGATCGCTTTCAGCCTTGCGCTTGATCTGGCAGGCGCACAGCTCGCCAGCCCAGACGACCTTGCCGCAGCTGCAAACACGACGGGGTTTGAAGGACATTAGCCTCGCCTCACATGGTTGGTAAGGTCGCCGATGGCGTTGAGGTCGTCCTTGATGCTGGTAACGTCGGCAGTGCTGGCCGATTGCTCTTTGCTGCCGAACAGGGCCTTAAGCATTTCCATGCGGCCCTTCTGAGCGTTGAGGATCTCGGCAGGTGTGGCGTCCCAAACGTCCTCGGGCGCCCAGCCAAGCCAGCCGGTGCCGATCTGGAAGAGATTTGTAAAGTATTCGTCGAACGGCATAGGCGTGCCGGTATCTGCCTCGCCGTTAGGCTTATCGTCGGCGCCAGCGAGCAGCATGACGAATTCGATCAGATCGCCAGTTGTGGCCAAGAGATCGCGCACGACGACGCCATTGGTCGGAAGCGCGTACTCGCCCCAGGCCTTAGCATTGACGATGGTCGCGCTGATGATGTCGAGGGCGGTGGTCAGACTACCTTCCGCGAGATAACGCGAAAGGTTGTGGAAGCCGTCATATTTTTCGTAGAGGACCCACGCGGCGCGCAGCGACGGCCTTAGCTCGGCGTTGAAGTCGCCGAGCGTGAGCCTGAATGTATTCGCTGCGAGCCGCATGTTCATGTCCTCTTAGGTCGCCGAAACCTTGAGCTTCACGAACCGGTCGGGGTTCGTGATCGAGCCGCCGACGCGCTTGCGCGAGTGGAAACGGGTCTGGCCCTTGGTCGCCATGCTGTAGGGATCGCGAAGCACCTGGAACGAGATGCGGTCGACGATGCGATAACCGGACAGGTCACCGAACAGGACGGGGAACTTGTTCGCACCGATATCGTCCATGTCCGGCGCCTCAACGATCGGACGGCCGAGCAGCGTCGGCGCGCCACCATTGGCGAGGTCGTCGATCAGGAGGTAACGGCCCATGCCGTCCTTGAAGAGACGGATGGCCGCGATCGTGTTGCGGTTCATCAGCCACGCGCCGCGCTGTGCCCAGAGAGTCGGGATTGCGTGGAACATGCCAATGAGTACGTCGGCCGGCGTTGAGCTTGGGAAGTTGGCAGCGGCGCCGGTGATGATCTGGTTGATGCCGCTGGCGGTCATCAGGCCGGCTGGCTGAGTGGTGCCGTTGCCCTTCACGAATGCGGTGCCTTCCGCGATGCCGAACGATTCCGCCGTATCGGAAGCCAGCTCGCCTTCGAGATTGTAGGCGTTGTCCTCCAGGAGCTGATTGGACACATCGGTATAGGTCGCCGCTTCGAAAGGTGTGATGTTCACGCCTTCGTAAGTCGGATCGCTTGAGGTGCGGTCGGCGGTGTCGGCCACCCAGGTCGCGGCGGTCGAGCCGGTGCGACGCGGATACTGGACCTGTGCAGAGCCAACCGTCACGACGCGCGCATACTGGCGAATGGGCGAGAACTGGCGCAGGAGCTTAAGCACTTCCGCGCCGAATTCCGGCGGCGTGAGTACGGTATTGCCGGCGGCGCCCAGCGACTTCTTTTCGATCTCGCTGAGACTGTCGGGACCGTGGCGAAGGAAGGTCTCGAACGACTTGGTCTCGACTTCCGCGCCAGCGCCGTGGCCTTGGCGGTTGAGCTTGGCTTCGAGCCGGTCGAGACGTTCGGCCGACTTGGTCTCGATTGCCTTGATGCGATCTTCGAACGTGCCCTGGAAGCCTTCGAGAGCTTTGGTCACGATCGCGGCCGGGTCGTCGTTACCGGCGCCGGTATCTTTCAGTTCGATGGGGGAAACATGCTTCATTGGAGTGGGACTTTGCCTTTCAGAGGTTGAGGTCAGTTGGTTGACGCCGCCGTGAAGCGTCGAATGACTGCGGCCACCGCTTCCGCGGTGTCGTATGATTTTGCGGCGGTGATACGCGCGCGGGGATGGGCGGGGTTGCGAACGACGCTGATTTCAAACAAATCGAGCGCGGCAATCACCCTGTTGCGTCCCTGTTGGGTTGAGGACTTGGTTTTGAAGCCAATCGACAAACCGGAGACCAAGCCGCTCTTGACCATGCCGAGCACGGTGCGGGCGCGCGGCTGATCCATGTGGAGCTTGCCCTTCACTACCAAGCCGTCATTGGTCTCCGCAGCATCGGTCCAGGTGCCGATCAGGTCGGCCGGATTGTGCTGGAACAGGATGGGAAGCTCGTTCGAGACGAAGTTGAACGCACCTTTGACGATCAGGTCGCCGGTCGTGTCTGGCTCGCCGAACGGCCAAGCGGTGCCGACGATCTCGCCGGCATCGGTGACGCTGAGCGTTGCTTTGATCTCAAGGCGATCGACGCTCACAGCGACACCCAAACGGCGGGCGAGGTAGCGCCGGTGAGATTGAAGCGGAGCAGGCAAAGGCCAATCTGGAAGTCGCCGTTGCCCGGGGCCGTATAGGTCACGTAGGCTTCGCCGCTCCGATCGACGTTCATCCATGTGGTGCCGTTGTCAGGGGACATTTGGAGCGCGACGGTTCCTCCGCCGAAAGCGCCCCAGGCGGCGACTGATCCGACGCCGCCAGACCAACGCACTGGGGTGGTGGCGCCGTTTGCGGTGAGATTAACTTGCAATTGCTTTGTCTCCATGAGGATTGCCGAGAAGCGTCCGCTCCAAAATTTTGGCCGCAAGCTCATACGTTTCGACCAGCGGTCGGCCGTCGACATAGGCCGCGTTCAATTCGGCCGCGCGCTTGGGTGCGGTGCCGGCGCCGATCAATGCGAGGCGGATGGTTTCATTGATGTCGGCCTGGGCGAAGTTGCGCGCAAACACGCGATTGCAGAGCGCGCCGATGGGGCCGCACTTGGTCTCAAGCTCGCGCACCAATTCAGGCGTGAGCTTGAACGCGTGATCGCCGTCGCCAAAGAAGGTTGTGTATGGGCTCATCATCACTGCTCGAACGCCGTCTCAATCGAGCCGTTGCTGTCGGCGTAGACGCTGATGTCTTCCACGTCCGACCAGACTTCGACCGGGGTAGTGCCGACCAGGCACTCGCCGTAGATCAGCGGGACTGCGTTACCTTGCTGGCCCGAATTGCCGATGTTGCCGCCGTTGACGTTGAGGCCATCGGAGGCCTGGGTTTGCTGGCCGGCAGGCTTGGTGAGCAGCTTAGAGGCGCCCGATAGTGCGAGGAGGTCGGCGATGCCGAGATTGAAGCCGTTGACCAGCTCAAGATCGAGCTGCATCCCGTTCCGCTTGTCGCCGCGGACGACTTTGTAATAGCCGTCCTCTAGTGCCTTCACGAAGCGACCAGGAAAAGCGCAGTTGAGCGCGCGCAAGGCCTCGCCGGCGGTCGCTACGTCAAAGCGATGGGACTGGCCGAACTCTTTGCCGAGCTTTCCGTGCAGATGGACCGTGCGAAGCATTAGGCGGCCTCTTGATTGCTGTTGTCGTTGCCGGCGTTCAACGCGCCGCCTGCATGTGCAGATGAAGTATTCGGGTTCTCGAATTTGTCGCCGCCCTGGTAAGCAGGCAGTCCAAACCCGATCGACCGGGCTTCGTTGGGATTGAGGATGCGCGCCGCGACCGCGACGGAAAGCGCCTGGGCTCGCGCGAGCAGATCAGCGCGGGCAAAGGCGTCCAGATTGAATTCGATGCAAAACTGGTCGCGCTCTTCTTTCGCCAAGAGCTTCAATTCGAGCGACTGTTCCCAGGCCTTGAGCCAGGGCAGCAATGTCATCGAAATGAATTCTTGGCCCAGGCTTTCGATGCTGCGCGGTGTGGCGCGGTCGGTGTCCATCAGCATGTGCGCCGGGACGCGAAAGATTCTTGCCACCTCTCGGATGGCAAATTGCCTCATCTCCAAAAACTGGGCATCCACCGAGGTCAGGGCGAGCGCCTGCCAGTTCACGTCACCCGGCAGGATCGCGGTAGCGCCACTGTTGGAGCCGCCGTGCGCGGCTTGCCAAGCTGCCCGCACCTTCGCGATGGCGTCCGGTGTCATGTTGCTTTTGAGCGAGAGCACGCCAGACGGACGGGCGCCGGTGCCGAACAGACGTGCCGCATATTGCTCCAGGACCATGCACAGCGCGATGGCCTCGCGGGCCTCGCCGACAAGGCCGCGCGACGGGCGATAGGCCGGGGTATGAAGGTGGATGAGATCGGCGGCGGGAATTTCGCGGGCCGGGTTCTTGCCGTCTGCCTTGATGGCGTAGGCCGGTTCGTAATTGGAGTAGTCCACGACGATCGACGAAAGCGCCGGGTCGAGCCGGATCAGCTCATAGGGCTTGCCGTCAACGCGTACGATTTGCGCAAAGCCCCCGTAGGGCTGGAGCAGCGCGTCGGCCGTTACCTGGGACCGGAATAGCGAGGCCGGGGTCCAGGCGTTCGGGGCATCGCCCAGGAGCCGATAGAGGGGATGGTCCGTCGCCGGCTCTTTGCCGCCATCGGGAAGCCGCCGGTAGATTCGCAAGGGGAGCTGGCCGACTGCTTCGGAGATGGACCGCACGGCGCACGCGACGGGCGCGCACGACATTGCGCTGAAAGGAGTTACGGACGCGCCGGCTACAGTCTGCCCAGCGCCGAACAGCGACAACAGGAAGTCGTCGGGCTCAGCGAGGCTGGCCTTGGTCTCGATACCGAGAAGAGATTTGAAGCGGGTCGCGATAGACAAATGAGCACAAGAGGTTGGCTCGCTGGTCAGGCGAGCGAAGAAAATTTCTCTGTACTGTGCATTTGTTTCGGAGCGTTGCCCGAATACGTAATATTATTGCGCAATTTTATTGCGTAAACAACCCTACAATAGTACCATTTTTGATATTTGCAGTTGCTGTCAGGGTTCCATAAGTTGTGGTCCGATGGGTCTCGCGGAGGGGAGATGTTGTTTCGTGTGGTTTTGTTTCTGGCCGCGGTGACGCTAGGGCCGCAATATGCAAATGCGGCCTCAAAGACGGCGGCGCCAAAGCCCAGCGATGAATTGCTCTCGCAGGTGGTGACGGATCTGAATATGGCACTGTTGCGGCCAGATGCGTCATGCGACCCGCTCTATCCCGCGGCGGTGAAAATCAATTCGAGCTACCTGCTTTTTAAGCGTGAGATTACGCGGTGGGAGAATGATTTTGCGATGCTCGCGATCGCTGGCGGGAATGCTGACGCCTCGGGCCTCGGGCAATTTCGGCTGGCGATTGCAGATCTCGCGCTTAAACGACGGTGCCTTGATATCGCGGATCAAGAATACCGGCAGGTGCTAACGGTGTACGCCGGCGTGCGGTATGTCGCGCTTCGCGATCGCGCGAAAGTTGGAATCGAGGATGTCCGAGATGCACGCCGTGGAGACCCGCGGGTTACCAAAAACCCCAAGCTTGATCAGATCGAGGAGGAGGCATACCGCGGGTTTGGTCAGGTTAGGCGGCCTTAAATGCGGTTTGCAGCCGAAGTCAAAAGCGCAATGTATCCAGTAGGGAGAAAATCCCTCGGTTTGCAAAATTAGCGAGCCAAAACAGTCATCAACGCTCGCCTGGGAGACTAGGGGGTCGGAGGTTCAAATCCTCTCACGCCGATCAATCAGATCAAAGACTTAGCCGAAAGCGTTTTTTCTCGAAATCTTTCGAAACGCCACTGAGTCGCCATCGCGAAAATGGTCCTAGTTCGGTAGTGGCGCGGCGCCGTAGGCGGAGAGGCATCATCGGCTCGATTGATCGCCCAGCATCTAGTCTGGCTCATCGGAGTCTAGTGACACGCCATATTTGCTCGCTCGGATTGCATTTAGCTTGGACATATTCGCTATTCGCCTCAGAGCCTCCTTGACCTTCGCCGCGATCCGCTTTGCATCGTCACTTATGCCTCCGACCTTGCCCAATTCCAGAGGCGCATAAATGTAGCTTCTCAGCTCTTCGCCAGAGCTGTCTTTGAATAATTGTTCAAATCGTTCCACGGGTACCGCCGCCAACAAGGCCAGCTTCTCGCGCTTCAAGCTTTCCACCGTGCGCAAGGCATTCTCGAAATCGAGGGTCGGCTGCGCTACCCGTCGTCGCTCTTGGATAACTTTGAGGATGCGCTCGTTCTTCACCCCGCGATGGAAAGGGTCGTCGGATGTCCAAAACTCCGAGCTGCCGTTTGCCGACGCGTAGTCGATCAAGTTGGCCGCGTCGCTATCGCGCCCAATTTCCTCAAGTATCGAAATAGCTGCATCGAGGTTTGGACGCGATACTACCGCGAAATTGTCTTTGATCCCATGAACGATGCTCGCGGATACTTCGTCTTCGTTATCCTTGAAGCTATCGTGGAATGGACGCCAGCACTGTTCAAACGCTTCCATCTGTTTCCGCTGACCTAAGCCATTTTCGACTTCTTTCGCCCTCGACAATATCTCGTCAGCCTCCAAGAGGCTCGTTTCAACGAAATTCAGGAGCGCATTATCAAGATCGTCCATCATTCCCCAACCGTAACCGTCGAGAACTACGTCCCAACGCTCACGTTCTGGGTCGTCACTAGCGTGCTCTTCGTCTTGGAATTCACCGCGCCCCATAGTGTACCGCTCGAACTGTCCACGCATGAGGTAAGAACTCGGCGGCGGTGCGGCTCCGGCATCCAGCTTGCGCCACCCAAACATGACCATCGAGTGAACAATCTGACGCACAATGTCAGGCGAGCATTGGCTGAGAATTTGTTCGTCGAGCATCCGTATTAGACGCTCGATTTTCTTGATAACGCGAATATTCGAGATGTTCAGCCTCTCGCAGTGTTCTCGAATGAGGCTGGATAGATCGTCACTATCAGTGATCGCGATACCAAGTGCCTCTTCACTGGTCGGGGCAAGCACGAGTTGCGTATCAATGACTTTCTCAAAGTAATCATCGAACTGCTTCTGTCCGGCATCGTCCAGTTGCGCCCGATTGAGCAGAAACACAGCTTTACACGCTCGCTGTTCGCGCAGGTAAGAGATTAGACCAAAGACATCTTTCACCGAAATCGAGCCGCGCCTCTCAAGATCATCGACGCAAACGATTTGATTGCGGATCGCTGAGAATAGAAGCGGCTGCGCCTTCGATAATGCGCCACCCAGATAAGGAACGGGGAGGGCAGAGAGAGCGCCCGCCAGCTTCTTTCCGCCTTTAAAAGCCGCATTACCTCCTGAGAGAAATCGTTCAAGACTTGTGCTGCCTTCCGGTAGCAGAAATTCTAAGTTCTCGAATATTGCCGTCTTCATTGCCTCGAGAGAGGCAATTCCAAAGAGAGAGACATAAGAGTGTCGCGACAGTCCCGTTTCATGTTTGCTCCGAACGCGATCTAGAATCGTTTGCCACGTATAGGTCTTTCCAACGCCCCACGATCCGGTAATGCACAGCACTTCGGGGGCAGGAGAGCGTAAGAAGCGTTCGATCTCGCGTTTTACTGCTTCAGTGGATGTCATTGCCTAATTGGGGTCCAAATTGAGAGACTTTCGCTGAGCTCAACAATATCTTCTTTGTCAGCACCGCGCCGAACAATCGTGAGGCAACGGTCCACAAATGAGCGCAACCGTCCAGGTTTGACCCTACCTCAAACACCCACCGCCATATCTCCGCGACCAGCCCACAATTACGCGCTGATGCCAACGCCAGAGGGGCGACGCGCGCGTGCGATCATTCTGGATGCAGTGGCTTGAGGGGAAGGTGTGATCGTCGTCACATGGCGCGCGCTGCCGCAATGGCTGGCGCTAAGCACTGCCCGCGGAGAGACCATGCGACCCCCGGGGCGTTTCCTCATCCGTAGTCTTGGTATCAGTAGTTTTGCGGGACCTTAGGCGTGGCCCTTGATCTCGTAGTGACCCGGCACGCATTTGTAGCGATCGAGGCGCCAGTTGGCGTGGTAGATCGGATGCTCGCCCATCCATTTCGCCAACGGCGCCTGTGCGCCGATCGCGCACTGCATCATCGACATCTCGGTCGTCATGTTGCTGTCGGTCACGATTTCCTCGATGCAACTGCACTCAGCCGGCAGAGCACGGCAACGACGGTCACGAACATTCCAGTCACCTCATCGGTTGTTTCTGACCACGAAGAGGATGCAAGCGGAGTGCCAGAGCCTGTGACGCAAACAACACGCTGGCCTGGCCGACTTGACCCAGCGTCCGGAGCCCATTTAACGTTTCGGATTATGAAAAATTGCTCCAAACCGAAGCCGGGCAAATAGGGGGAACCGGGAAGGGATGACCGCAGGGATGTTGAATGCTGGGGGCAGCGCCGCGCGGGCAGCCCTTCACAGGGCCTGCACAGCCGATAGGCTCGGCTCGTGCGGATCCTCGCCAAAAGAGCGGGACCGTTATGGAAACGCGAGGACAGACCATGAAGGCACGACCGACCGGCGTGATTCCGCCGATGACGACGCCGTTCCGCAAGGATGGCGAGATCGACACCACACTCGTGGCGCCCCAGGTCGACTGGATGATCGGCGCCGGGGCGCATGGCGTCGCGGCCGGCGGCTCGACCGGCGAGGGGCATACGCTCGATCACGAGGAATATCGCGACCTGATGGAAGCGACGGTTGCGGCGGTGAAGGGACGCATTCCCGTGATCGCCGGCATCATCGTCGATTCCACGCGCGATGCGATCCGCCGCGGCAAGCTCGTGCGCGACATGAATGTCGCCGCGCTCCAGGTCACGCCGGTGCATTACCTGTTCAAGCCGGACGACGAGGCGATGGTGGCGCATTTCCGCGCCATGGCCGACGAGACCGGCATGCCCATCATCATCTACAACGTGGTGCCGTGGTCCTACCTTTCGCCGGCGCTCTTGACGCGGATCATGACCGAGGTGCCGCTGGTGGTCGGCGTCAAGCAGAGCGCAGGCGATCTCAAACTGTTCGCGGACCTGATGATGATGGCGCCGGACAAGCTGATCTACAGCGCGGTCGATGCGCTGATGTATCCGTCCTACACATTGGGGGCGCATGGTTCGATCGCCGCGATCCTGACCGCGGCGCCGCATGCCTCGGTCGCACTGTGGGATGCGGTAAAGGCGGGCGACCATCCGCGCGCGCTCGACCTGCACAAGAAGCTGCTGACGCTTTGGAACGCTGTGATCGCCGACAATTTGCCGGCCTGCACGCGCTATGCGCAGACGCTCCAGGGGTTGCCCAGGACTTATCCGCGCGCGCCGATGCCGGAGGCCTCGCCCGCGCAGCAGGCGGCGGTCCGCAAGGCGCTGGACGGTCTCGGCGCGTTGAACGGAGCGCGCGTCGAAGCGGCCGAATAGTCCGCGCCCCGAAATAACTGTCGACCATGGCAGCGCCGATCCGCTTTTACCTGCGGATGCGGCGCTGCTACATTTTGTGAGCGCTCCGATGCGCGCGGCGCTAGCTGTGAAGAAACATACCGACAAGGGGAGGGGCCGAAAGTCCCATGAAGGATTTTGCAGGAAAGATCGCCGTCATCACCGGCGGCGGCACGGGAATGGGACGTGAACTCGCGCGGCAGCTCGTAGCCGAGGGCTGCAACGTCGCCATGTGCGACGTCTCGGAAGCCGCGATGGCCGAGACCAAGCGGCTGTGCGAGGTCGAGAAACTGCCGCAGGGCCTGCGCGTCACGACCCATGTCGCCGACGTCTCGATCGAGGATCATCTGAAGCGATTTCGCGACGAGCTCGCCGAGCAGCAGAAGACCGACCGGATCCATCTCCTGTTCAACAATGCCGGCATCGGTGGCGGCGGCAGCCTGTTCACCAACACGCGCGAGCAGTGGGAGCGCACCTTCAACATCTGCTGGGGCGGCGTCTATCTCGGCGTCCGCACCTTCCTGCCGATGCTGGTCGCGGCGGACGAGGCCCACATCGTCAACACCGCGAGCGTCAACGGCTTCTGGGCCTCGATCGGCATGGGGCAGGCGCACACCGCCTACAGCTCGGCGAAGTTCGCCGTGAAGGGATTTACCGAAGCGCTGATCAACGACCTCCGCCTGCACGCGCCGCACGTCAAATGCTCGGTGGTGATGCCCGGCCATATCGGCACCTCGATCGTGTCCAACTCGCGCAAGGTGCAGAGCACCGACGGCTCGGAGCGGCTCAATGCGGACGAGGTCGCGCTGACCCGCAAGCGCATGGTCGCGGCCGGCGTTCCGGATGCTGACAAGATGTCGGACGACGACATCCAGGCGGTGTTCGCCGAGCGCGCGCGCAGCTTCCTTGAGGATGCACCGACGACCGCCGCGCAGGCCGCGAAGATTATCCTCGACGGCGTCAAGGCAGAGCAGTGGCGCATTCTTGTGGGCGAGGACGCAAAGCGCCTTGACGAGCGCGTTCGTGCTGCGCCGGAGCACGCCTATGAAAGATCCTTCTACGAAAGCTTTACGCAGGAAGTCGGCTGGCGGCTTGGTTGAAGCTGCTTGCTGAGGCCGTCGGCGAGCGCGCGGATATAAGTATGATGATCATCATGGCAAGAGGCGCGCAGGTCATTTTACGTGCCACCTCTTGCCAGTGCTCGGCCACTTATGACGAATTGGAATGTCACGCATGCGACACATTCCATGCGTTCAAGCGATGGTGATCTCGAACGGCTCTCATTCAGTGCACGGCAGCTTGGTCAGGGAACTGAAATAGTTTAGTCAGTGATGTGTAAGGCGATGACCAGAGCGTAGCTCCCGATGATACCCGCATGTCTCTCCGACGACTGGATGCTTTGCCCGGAGCGAGAGGACATCTCCGCTGAATTCACGCGGCTCCTCACCGCGGCCCAGGAGGGCGGCGCCACGATCGCGGAATGCCTGATGATCGCGCGGCAGCTGAAGCGGGGCGAAGACCAGTCCTGGCATCGCGAGTGGAAGAAGCTGGCGCAGGCCAATCGGCATCGCGCCGAGGCCGCGTTCGCCGAAGGTCATAGGGCGACCGCACAGCGCAACTGGCTCCGCGCCATGAATTACTACAGTGCAGCCGCAATGCCGCTCGATCAGGCCGACGAGCGCCGCTGGGTCGCGGTGCTCGCGATGCAGGATTGCGCCCGCCGCTTCCTCGCGGCGCGGGACCCGGCCGGGGAAGTCGTGACGATCCCCTGGCTCGACGGACATTCGTTGCAGGGCTATTTCCTGCCCGCGCCGTCGGGAAGAGTGCGTGCCCCGACCGTGATCTGCATCGGCGAGCCCGGCCACCGCAAGGAGGAGTTCCTGTTCAAGCTCGCGCCGCATGCGCGCGAGCGCGGATTCTCGTTGCTGGCGCTGGATCTCTTTGGCGACCAGCGCGACGATTATCTCGACGCGCTGTTGCGGCGCCGTGATCTTGAGAGTTCGATTCCGTGCGTCATGGACTATCTGGAGACGTGCAGCGACGTCGATTTCGATCGCGTCGCGATCGTCGCCGATGGCTGGGGCTCTTCCTTCGTGGCGCGTGCGGTGCTGCAGGAGCCGCGGCTTGCCGCCGCCGTCTGCGACGGCGGACTGTGGGATCTGCACGAGCGGGCCTTCTTTGCCAGCCGGTTCGCCATGAGCGACGTCAGCATCGTCCCGGTGCCGCATGCTCCGCTGATGGCGTCCAGCGCCGACTGTCCGGTGCTGATCACGCTGGGCGAGGACGGCTGGCTCAAGGCCGATCGGGCGCGTCAGATCGTACGGACGTCCCGGCTCGGTAGCTCGGATGTCATGCTGAAGGTGTTCACCGCGGCCGAAACCGGCGCGGCGCAGGCCCATGCGGACAATCCTAGCCTTGCCAATGAATACATTTTCGACTGGCTCGAATCGCGGCTCGGGGCCGCCGGGCGCATCTAGAACGTCGGCGTCAGAAGTCGAGGGTCAGGCGGACGCAGGCCTTTTCGAGACGGGTTTTCAGCATCGCGAGCTTGGTGGTGAATTCCGTCAGTTCTTTCTCGTTGAACTCCTGGAAGACGAATTCCTTGATCGTCTTGTACTGCTCGTCGAGGCTCGCCAGGTGCTTCTGCGTCTTCTCGGTCAGGGACAGCCGGACCACCCTTGCGTCGGTCGGCGAGGGGCGACGGCGCAACAGGCCCTTCTTCTCGAGCAGCTTGGACTGGGTGGTGACGAAGGAGGGATCGACGTGGAGGAGCTTGGAGACGACGTTGACCGGAATGCCGTCGTCCTTGTCGAGGTCGGAGATCGCCATCAGGATCAGCCATTGCGGGCCGCTGATGCCGAGCGTTCTCGCCCAGAACTGACGCAGCTCCTCCAGATACATGTTGATCGACGATATCTCCCAGGTGAAGCGCCTGATGATATCCAGATTGCCGATGGAGCGGAGGCGCGCCCCTTCTTTCCTCGTGGCTGACACAGCGTCACTCCCGTGATCTGACTTGTTTGCGGCCGGTGTCGTGCAAGCCATAGTCCACGCAAGCCTGCCCTGACGCAAGTGCAGAGCAACCTAATTTTGTCACTAAAACTACAAACATGATCTGCTCAGCTGAATCGCTTCCTCCCGGTGTTGCGCGCGGGGCACAGGTTTAGTGAAACCCATAAGGCTGACTAAATAAACTATTTTGATTAGGGAACAGCGGATGCATATTGATCCGTGACGGTGGGGGGTACTCGATCGTCCCGTTGCAGGTGGTCCGCTCACGTCCCTCGCGTCGAAAGCGGGTGTGTCCGAAAGCGCGAAGCGGCCGAGCGGATTTAGAGACGGGGATCTGGGGGGCCTCACGGTCCAGTCTCCGTAAAATGAGCAACTTGGAGGTTTTAAATGAAAATGGTGAAGAGCCTTTTGCTCGGCACTGCGGCGGGTCTGATCGCCGTCGGTGGAGCTCAGGCGGCTGATCTTCCGGTCAAGGCCAAGGCGGTCGAGTACGTGAAGATCTGCACGCTGTACGGCGCGGGATTCTACTATATCCCGGGCAGCGATACCTGCATCAAGCTCGGCGGCTACCTGCGTGCTGAAGTTGCGCTCAATGCGGGCGGCAACTACAGCGGCGCGTATAGCAGTGTTGCCGCTGCGAACAACCGTCTGGCGAACTACTACTCGACTCGCGCTCGCGAGGACCTCAACATCGATACGCGTACCGCGACCGAGTACGGCGTGGTTCGTACCTATTTTGACGCGGTGTTCACCTGGACGACCGACATTTATACGGGAAGCGGCACGACGCCGGGTGCGACCGTTTACTCGCAACTCGGAAGTACCGGTGTGTCTGCGCCGAACAACGCAAGTTCAGGCACGATCTCGGGCGGTTCGCTCGGCGTCTACTACGCCTTCATCCAGTTCGCCGGCTTCACCATGGGTAAGTCCGTGTCGCAGTTCGACGCGCCCTGGATCAACTATCCCGGCAACAACTTCGACCAGCTCGTCGGCGGCAGCGGCACCACCAACGGTGTCAATCAGTTCACCTACACTGCCGATTTCGGTCAGGGCGTGACGGCGTCAATCTCGGCGCAGGACCAGTCGCTGGCCTTCCAGACCAACGTCTGGAACACAGCCGCCATGTCCACGGCCGGCGTTCTCGGCGGAGCTTATGGCGCGAACGATCTCGGTGGCACCACTGCGCCCGACATCGTTGGCATGGTCCGCGTCGACCAGGCCTGGGGCCTGTTCCAGGCATCGGTTGCCGCACACGACAACCATGTCGGCTACTACGGCGCAACCGAAGCCACCGGTCATCCCGAGGACAAATGGGGCTGGGCGGTCCAACTCGCACTGTCGATCAAGAACATTCCAACGGGCGCGGGCGACCAGATCAACATTTCGGGCGTCTATACCGATGGCGCGAGCCGCTACAACTTCCAGGAGCTGGCAGCGACCAGCTACTCGATGTTCGGCAGCTCGAGCTCCGCGTATCAGAGCATCGGCTTCGCCGGCGTGTCTGATGCGGTGTTCGGTGCCGGCGGCGGCCTCGAGCTGACCAAGACCTACGGCTTCCGTGGTGCTTACACCCACAATTGGAACCCGTACTGGAACTCGGCGCTCTATGGTGCGTGGGCTGCGGTCAACTACAGCGGCACGGCCAAGGGCCTGATCTGCGGAAGCGCTGCGTTTGCTTCGCTGACCGGTACCTGCAACCCGGACTTCAACATTGGCCAGATCGGCGTCATCACCCGCTGGACGCCGGTCAAGAACCTGACCTTCTCGGCTGACTTCGTCTACAGCCACCTCGACCAGAAGTACTCGGGAACGATCACGGCGCCGACGCTGGCAAGCGTTGCCAAGCCGGCGGCTGCATACGAGCTGAAGGACCAGGACACCTACAGCCTGCTGCTGCGCGCCCAGCGCAACTGGTAAGCTAAGGTCTTCGGATCTGAACTAGCCCCGGCGGGAAACCGCCGGGGCTTTTTACGAGATGGGCTTTCGGAAAATCCGGTAGCCCGTGCGGACGACGAAGACGAGCCATGCGATTCGACCGGCCCAAACTTATTTACTTACCTGAGTTACTAAGCTATATGGCTTGTAGCCGATTTACGAAAGTTGCGGCTCTTGGCGTGATGCTAAGCCTCCAGAAACCTCCGGCAATGCCCTGCCGGAGGTTTTTCGTTTTTGGGCACGGCTCAGCTGCGCATCACGCGCGCCCGGGAGTTTGGCCGGTAGGCGAGGCGGCTGTGGCCGGCGCAATAGGACTGGCCGTCGGATGCGGAGTTGCCGCAGAAGCAGAAATCGTCTGCGCCAGGCGTGGAGATCGGCCAGCGGCAGCGGTTCTCGGCAAGCTCCAGCAGCGAGCAGCGATTGGCATCGTCGATCGGGCCGGTGACTACGGGCGCGCCGGTGTCGCCATAGATCGTGGCGAGCATCTCGTATTGCAGCCGCGGCACGGTCCGCGGCGCGCGCGCCGGCGCGGTGCCCCTGTTCTGTACCTTGCGGTCGTCGATGGTCCGGCCGCGCGTCAGATTCAGGCGGGACAGCTTGCCGATCACGGCGTTGCGGCTGACGCCGATGTCGGCGGCGATCTCGCGGCAGGAGAGGCCGGCCTCGAAGTGCTGTTTCAGAAGTTCGATTCGTTCGTCGGTCCAGGTCTGTGAAGAAGTCGGTGAGAGAACAGGCATTGTAGCGGTCCCAGGTTGCAGATGTCGGCCATCCGCCTCTCGAGATCCGTCCGCCTCACGCCCAGTGCGCGCTCACGTCCTGCCATTGTCGCGAATCGACAAAAGCCCGTCCTTGATGGCGAGACGGATGCCTTCCTCGATCAAGGTACGTGCGACGCCGGGAACGCTGGTGCCGTGGGTGCCCTGTCTCACCAGCTTCTCCAGATAGGTGATGGTCGAGAGCGCCAAGGTTACGGGAATGCGGTCAGTCTCGGCTTTTTCGGTGGCCATGCCTAAACGCTAGCCTCATACGCGGGTACATAAAAGTAACGATTAAGAGTCTATTTAGGTTTGGAGGTGGAAGTCAAATCCGGCTTCGGCCGAAGCGTCAGCCCATTGGAATCGCTGGGGAAGTTCGGCATGGCGCAACGCGCCGTCCGAGAGGCCGGGCGGCGGTGTGGCGTCGATGGGTCAGAAAGGGCGGGCCGGATCAGCCGTGCACGATCGCCTTTTCGATCATGCAATGGATGCCCTTGCAGCCGTTGACGGTCTGGGTCACCCGCAGATCGGCCGCCAGGCTGCACAGCGTATAGGCGTCCTCGCGCGACAGGTTTCGCTTCTCGCCGAGCAACACGATCATATCGCGCAGCGCCCGCACCACGCACTGGTCGAGATCGGGGTCCATCGCCATGGTCATGTAGTGCGTCGCCGTCTCGCCGCGGGGATAATCGAGCCTGAGGTCCTTGCGCAGCGTCAGGCGGAAGCGGCCTTGGAGTGCGGTCTCGATCGCGGTGACGCAGACCTCGCCGTCGCCCTGCACGGCATGGCCGTCGCCGCAGGAGAAGAGCGCGCCGGGAACGAATACCGGCAGATAGAGTGTCGCACCGGCGCCAAGCTCCTTGTTGTCGAGATTGCCGCCCATGACGCGCGGAACGAGCGAGGAGATGCGGCCCCAGGCCGGCGGCGGCGAAACGCCCATCACGCCGAAGAACGGCTTGAGCGGCAGGTCGAGCCCCCACGGCATGCGGCCGACCATCCGCGACCGGTCGAGCGGGATGTTCAGGATGCGCGTCTCGTGGAAATCGTCGGGCAGGTGCCGGACAGTGGCTTGATCATGTTCCAGCCCCAATCCTGGCGGAGCTGGACGTTGAGGATCTCGACCGCGAGCACGTCACCGGGCTCGGCCCCTTCGATCGCGATCAGGCCGGTGAGGATATGGCCGGGGAGCATGCGCTCGCTTTTGGCATGAACCTCGAACATCTCGGGCGGAATGTGAAACTTGCTGCGGTCGGGCAGCATGTCAGGGCCGCCGCTGATGGTGTCGACCGTCACCTCGTCACCGCTCGCGATGGTGAGGACGGGCTTGAGCGCAGCTTCGAAGAAGCCCCAATGGCAGGTTTCGGGGCTGGAATGCAGGTGGTGATGGGGCATGTGGCTTGTCCGTCCGGTTTCATCGAGCCAGGGCTTGACCGGGTGATCGATCCTCTTTCAAGAAGATTTCTGAAGATGGACGGGCTGGTCAAGCCCGCACATGGCACGATCATTCCAGCGAGGCTCCCCTGTATTTCGTTCTTTCCAAGACCATCGGCACCGCGCTGCTGCCGATCAATCTCCTGATCGAGCTGGGAATCCTGTCGCTGCTGCTGATGGCGACGCGTTTTTCCGCGCTCGGCCGCAAGCTCGCCGTGACCACGCTGGTGCTGCTGGCACTGGCTGCGTTCTCGCCGCTCGGTAATCTGCTGCTCTATCCATTGGAATCGCGGTTTCCGGCATGGGACCCGGCGCGCGGCGCGCCCGACGGCATCATCGTGCTTGGCGGCTCCATCGACACGGATCTGTCGGCGGCGCATCGCACGCCAGTCGTTTCGCACGCGGCCGATCGCTTGTTTGCGCCGGCCGGGCTCGCGCGCCGCTATCCCAATGCGCGCATCGTCTTCACCGGGGGCACTGCGAATCTTGTCGAAACCGATTCCAGGGAGGCCGACTACTCCGCGCCGATCCTCGAAAGCCTCGGCATCGCGAAGGATCGCCTGATTCTCGATCGCGATTCCCGCAACACCTGGGAGAATGCGATCTTCACCAGGAAATTGGTATCGCCAAAGCCGGGCGAACGCTGGCTCCTGGTCACGTCGGCCTTTCACATGCCGCGCGCGATGGGGATCTTCCGCGAGGCCGGATTTGACGTCGAAGCCTATCCCGTGGACTGGCGAATGGGCGGGCGTGACGATCTCCTCTCTTTCACCAATGTCGGCGGCGACGGTCTTGCCAGGAC
Organism: Bradyrhizobium sp. LB14.3; assembly: GCF_040547985.1. NCBI lineage: Bacteria > Pseudomonadati > Pseudomonadota > Alphaproteobacteria > Hyphomicrobiales > Nitrobacteraceae > Bradyrhizobium > Bradyrhizobium sp. LB14.3. Next base: position 159,623 of record NZ_JBEPQT010000006.1, on the reverse strand, counting down.
CGAAGTGGCCGTGCGCGAATGGATCGGGCTCGTTGCCTACCGCCTGATGGGCCGGACTAGCGAGTTGCTCCCGGGACCGGCGAAGGACTAGAACCGTTCAAGAAACAATAAATAGCGCCGGCGCGCGACCGCCGGCCGGGAGGACGCCATGCAACAGCAGAGTGCAGACAGCATCGATCTTGCCGGCCTCGTCGCCGATCTCAACAGCCTGCTGCGGCTGAAGACCACGGTGATCGGCATGAAGCTGTTCGCGCGTACCGCGGAGATGGAGGCGATCCCGAAAATCCGGCGGCCGAACGCGGTCCACACCACAGACCAGATCGTCAGCATGGCCTCGCGGCTCGGCTGGACCGTCGGAATTACCGGCGACGATCTCGTCGGCGCGCAATGCCGCGCCGTGATCGGCCTTGCACCGCAGGACGAGAAATGGCTCGCCGGCGAAAACTATGTCGGGGTCTGGCACGGCACGGCAGAGGACGCGCGCAAACGCCAGGAGGCGCTGGACGTCGTTCCGTTCGGTCGGTACCAGGCGCTCGCGGTCAGCCCGCTCGCCAGCGGCCGGCTCGATCCGCCCGACATCTGCCTCGTCTACGCCACGCCGGGACAGATGATCATCCTGATCAACGGGCTGCAATATACCGGCTACAAGAAGTTCGAATGGGGTGTCGTCGGCGAGACCGCGTGCGCGGATTCCTGGGGACGGGCGCTCAAAAGCGGTGAGCCCAGCCTGTCCTTGCCATGCTATGCCGAACGGCGCTATGGCGGCGTGCCCGACGAGGAGATGCTGATGGCATTGAAGCCGGAACATCTCGCCAAGGCGGTTCTGGGCATGAAGGCGCTGGCCAAGAACGGCCTGCGCTATCCGATCCCGCCCTACGGTATTCAAAGCGACGTCCGTGCCGGCATGGGCGTGAGTTACGCGAAGAAGTAAAGGCCGACCATGAGCTCTGCGAAATTCGACATCATCGTCTACGGTGCGACCGGTTTCACCGGTCAGCTCGTCGCCGAATATCTGACCCAGCATTACAAGAGCGACAAGACGCTCAAATGGGCGATGGCAGGCCGTAGCCTTGGCAAGCTGAAATCGGTACGCGATGCGGTCGGCGCGCCCGGGAACACGCCGCTGATTGTCGCGGATGCGTCCGACGCGGCTTCGCTGAAGGCGATGGCGGAACGGACGATGTCGGTGATCACGACGGTCGGTCCGTATCAGCTCTACGGCGAGGAACTGCTCGCGGCCTGCGTCGCCACCGGCACGGATTATTTCGATCTCTGCGGCGAACCGATCTGGATGCGCCAGATGATCGACAAGTACGAGGCGGCTGCAAAAGAGAGCGGCGCGCGCATCGTATTTTCATGCGGCTTTGATTCCGTGCCGTTCGAGCTCGGTGCGTTCTTCGTGCAGGAAGAGGCCAAGCGCATGTTCGGCGCACCGGCGTCGCGCGTGAAAGGTCGCGTGCGCGATATGCGCGGCACGCTCTCGGGCGGCACCGCGGCGAGCGCGAAGGCGACCTTCGATGCGGTTGCCAAAGACATCAGCCTCATCACGATCCTGAACGATCCGTTCGCGCTGACACCGGGTTTCACCGGCCCGAAGCAGCCGAAGGGCAACAGGTCGCTGCTCGAGGAGGACCTGCAATCCTGGGCCGCGCCGTTCACGATGGCGCTGATCAACACGCGCAACGTCCATCGCTCCAACATGCTGATGGGCTTCCCCTACGGCCAGGACTTCGTCTACGACGAGATGGTCCTGACCGGCCCCGGCGAGAACGGCGAGGCCAACGCCAAGCTCGTGATGGCGGCCAATGCGGGCAAGACCGGCCCCGACGCACCGAAGCCGGGCGAGGGGCCGTCGAAGGAAGAGCGCGAAAACGGTCTCTTCGACCTGCTCTATATCGCGATCGCACCCGATGGCCGCATGGTTCGCGCCGGCGTCACCGGCGACCGCGATCCCGGCTACGGCTCGACCTCGAAGATGATCTCCGAATGCGCCATCTGCATGCTGCGTGACGCGACAGACGTCGCCGCGGGCTTCTGGACGCCGGGCGCAGCGATGCAGCACAAGCTGATCAAGCGGCTGGTCGAGCACGCCGGGCTGACATTCGCCGTGGAGAGATAGAGGCGGTCACTTGCCGCAATCGCGGTGTCATCGTCCGGCTTGATCGGACGATCCGGTATCCCAGAGATGGCACTGATCGAATCGAGAGGTCGCGGCGTACTGGATGCCCGCCTTCGCGGGCATGACAGCGTTCGCAACTACACCGCCCGCGCGTCGTACGCGTACATGAACTCCATGCTCTTCGAACCCAGCGGCAGCAGCCACTTCATCATCTGATTGCGGATCCAAGCGCCGGTGGCGCTGAATTCGCGCTTGCTGTTGCCGTTCCGGCGCGCCAGAGCGACGATCTTTTCCGCGCGCGGGCGTCGCTCGGCCTCGAAGGCCTGGAAGGTGGCGCCGAGCTCCTGGCCTTGCTGCATCAGCCGGGCGAGGCGCATCGCATCCTCCAGCGCGAGCGAGGCGCCCTGGCCGGCATGCGGGCTGGTCGCATGCGCGGCGTCGCCGATCAGCAGCGAGCGCTTGCGCGACCAGGTCGGCAGGGTCGCGACGTCGAGCGTGTCGGTGACCACAATGTTCTCGGCCGCGTCGATGATGGCGGGGATCGGATCATGCCAGCCGCGATGGAAGCCGCGCAGGTGCTGCTTCAGTGTCGCGGGGTCGAGCGCGCGGAACATCGCCGCGTCCATGCCGTGTGCGGGCTGCGTGCTCCACCACATCACGCCGTCGTTCGGATCGGGACTGCAATAGCCGTAGCCGAAGAAGCCACTCTGCCCGAACGTGGTCTCGACGTTCCGGCCAATCGGCCGGCCGTCGAGGACGGTGTGCGGAACGAAGCCGCCGAAGCCGATCAGTCCGGTGTCGAACGGTTGCGGTCCGTCCGGCACGACCTGGCGCCGTGCAACCGAGTGCACGCCATCAGCACCGATCAGGAAGTCGCCTTCGGCGGTGGTGCCGTCGGCGAAATAGGCGATGATCGGCTGGTCGCCGCGGTCCTCGATCTTGATCAGGCCCTTCTCGAAATACAGCGACACACAGGCACACCAGGCCTTGTCGATCAGCATCTCGTTCAGCGTGGCGCGGCAGACATTGACCGCCGGCTGGCCGAAGCGCCGCGCCATGTCGCGATTGATCGAGCCGAGTCTCTCTCCGCCTTGCGAATAGAAGTCGAACGACTCCGCGATCGAGCCGCGGCTGATCAGCTCGTTCGAAAGGCCGATCTCGTCCATGACTTGCATGCCGTTCGGTGCGATCTGAAGGCCGCCGCCGATGCCTTTCGAATAGGGCCAGGCCTCGTAGATCGCGGACTCGATGCCGGCGCGGCGCAACAGGACCGCGGCGACGGGGCCGGCGATGCCGGCGCCGATGATCAGGGCCTTGCGGGGACGGTTGGACATGGCTTGCTCCCGACGTTTCCGTGGTGCTAGGAGAATTAAGGTCGCTAAATCTCTTAGTGACTAAGATATATATCGACTAAGATATGAGGTCGGCCTTGTCAAGGACGAAGGCGCGCGCTGCGCTGTTGCAGGGGCTCGAGGAGGCGATGCGCCGATCGTCCGCGCAGGGCGTGCTCTATGGCCAGACGGTTGCGAACGTTGCCGGAATTGCCAATTCCGACCTGGAATGCATGGACATCCTGTATCTCGAAGGCCGCGTCACCGCCGGCCGGCTCGCCGAAGTCACGGGCCTGACGACGGGCGCCATCACCGGCGTGGTCGACCGGCTCGAAAAGGCTGGCCTGGTGCGCCGGGAACGCGACGATGCCGATCGCCGCAAGGTCTTCATTGCTGTCGTGCCGGAGGCGATAGAACGGATCGGCCAGTTCTACGTGCCGATGCAGCAGGCGATGGAGAAGGTTTTTGGCGGCTATTCCGACGCGGAATTGCGCCTGCTGCTACGCTTCGCCAATGAGGGCTACAAGGGCGTGCTCGCGGCGACCGCGGCGCTGAAGGGCCTGCTCGACACGCCGCCGGAGAAGCGCCCCGATCTCAAGCTGAAGAAGCTTCGTCGCCAGCCCTAGTCTTGTAGATCTGCGCGGCCGCGATCATGCCCCACATCGCGCCCAGCATCATCCAGAAGTGCCGCCAGTGGTCGGTGTCGATCACGAAACTTTCGCCGACTGTGCCGACGAAGGCGGAGAAGACGGCGAGATAGGCGCGCTGCCATGGCACACGGACGAAGATGTGCCTGATACCCATGATGACGGTCGTGAAGACCAGCGCAGGATAGCAGATGCCGGACAGCCAGCCGCCGGACATGAAGGCGTTGAGGTAGGAGTTGTGGGTGTCCTCGGGGAAGAAGCGGTGGAATTGCAGGGGGCCGATGCCGAACGGCAGGTCGAGCGCCATCTCCGCACCGAGGATGTGCCGGCCGAACCGGCCGAACCGGCCTTCGTCATAGCTCTGGTCGAAGCTCGCGCGCTGCTTGAACATTTCGGCGATGGAATCGAACGACATCAACACCGCGATCAGCGCCAGGCCCAGCACCGCGGCCAGGATCGCCATGACAATGATGCGCGAGCGCTGCGCGTTGGTGCGGCTGGTCAGCACCATCAGCGCCAGCATGAAGGCGGATGTCAGCACCAGCCCGCCCCAGGCGGCACGGGAGAACGCGAGCAGGATCGCCAGCGACATCATGCCGAAGGCAATGACGTTGCGGAACGCCTTGCCGAGCTTGTCGGAAACCACGCTCTGGAGGGAAAAAAGCGCTGGCAGGATCAGGAAGGCGCCGAGCACGTTCGGGTCCTTGAACGTGCCGCGCGCGCGTCCGTAAAGTGTGAGGAGGTCGTCTCCGCCGGGGACCAGGTGGAAGTAACCGGCGACCGCCGACAGCGAGGCGACCATCGCGCCGATCACGAGGCCGCGGCGGAGCATGTCGAGCCGGGCCGTGGTGTCCTCCGACGTGACCATGGCGAAGAACACGACCGTCACCGCCATGTACCAGGAGGTCGCAATCCAGCTCACCACCTCGGACTGTTCGAACAGCGGGATCGCGCTGATCGTGTAGCCGACATTGAGCAGGACCAGCATCAGCACCAGCGGCATCAGGGCGAGCCGCAGACGCAGGCCGGTGGCGAAGAAGGTGACAGTGGCCAGCAGCGTCACGATCTCGTAGGGGCTCGGCTCGATGAAGACAATCGCGCCGGAGGCGCCGACCAGCCACACCAGCGCACGCTGAAGGGCCAGCACGCCGGGCGCAGCGCGAACCGCTGCATTCATCTCCCCCGCTGTCGCCGCATACGCCATCACACGCTCACGCTATCGGTACGCCACAAAACACGCTCTCATCGTCCGCCTTGACCGGGCGATCCAGTACTCCGAGACAGCGAGGCTCTATAGCGGCGCCGCGGCGTACTGGATGCCTCGCCCCAGTACGCAATTGCGGACAAGGCGGAGCATGACGGAGAAACTCAGCTCAATACGCGTTCTCGTTCTTGGTCAGCAGCGACATCGGCGTCTTCAGCAGAATGACGAGATCGAACAGCACCGACCAGCTCTCGATGTAATAGAGGTCGAACTCGACGCGCTTCTGGATCTTCTCTTCGTTGTCGATCTCGCCGCGCCAGCCGTTGATCTGAGCCCAGCCGGTGATGCCGGGCTTGACCCGGTGGCGGGCGAAATATCCGTCGACGGCTTCGTCGAACAGGCGGCTCTGGAGCTTGCCTTGCACCGCATGCGGACGCGGGCCGACCAGAGAGAGATTGCCGGAGAAGACCACGTTGAAGAGCTGCGGCAGCTCGTCGAGGCTGGTCTTGCGGATGAAGCGGCCGACACGGGTGACGCGCGAATCGTTCTTGGTCACGACCTTCGAGGCCGTCGGATCCGCCTGATGATGGTACATCGAGCGGAACTTGTAGACGTCGATGCGCTCGTTGTTGAAGCCGAAGCGCTTTTGCCGGAACAGCACCGGGCCGGGGCTGTCGAACTTCACCGCGAGCGCCACCAATCCCATGACCGGCAGGGCCGCGAGCAGCGCGAGGGTGCCGACGATGCGGTCGAACAACCATTTCATCACCAGGTCCCAGTCGGTGATCGGCGCCTCGAACACGTCCAGTGTCGGCACCTCGCCGATATAGGAGTAGGAGCGGGGACGGAAGCGCAGCTTGTTGGTGTGCGCGGAGAGGCGGATGTCCACCGGCAGCACCCAGAGCTTCTTCAGCATCTCCAGGATGCGCGTCTCGGCGGAGATCGGCAGCGCGAACAGCACGAGATCGACGCGGGTGCGGCGGGCGAACTCGATGATGTCGTCGACCTTGCCGAGCTTGCGCGCGCCGGCACAAGTATCGAGCGCGCGGCTGTCGTTGCGGTCGTCGAACACGCCGAGCACGTGGATGTCGGAATCCTCCTGCACTTTCAGCGCCTCGACCAATTGTTCGCCGTTGCGGTCGGAGCCGACAATGATGGTGCGGCGGTCGAGCCGGCCCTCGCGCGCCCAGGCGCGCACCAGCGAGCGCAGCACCAGGCGCTGGCAGACGAGCGCGGCGAGCCCGAGGAAGTAGAAGGCGGCAAGCCACAGCCGCGATATTTCGCTGCCGAATTTGGCGAAGAAGGAGATGCCGATGAACAGCAGGAAGACGAACGACCAGGAGGAGATCATCCGCGTCATCTGCCGGAGCTGACCGCGGAACAGCTGCACTTGATAGATGTCGGCGGCCTGGAAGCAGACCACGGCGGAGATCGCGACGGCGATGATTTGCGCGGGATAAACCCAGCTGAAGGAGCCGGCGAGCGGCATGACATAGCCGAGATAGAGCGCGATGCCGACGAGGCTCAGCAGCGCGAAATCGGCTAGGCGGACGAAGCCGGTGATCACGATCGGCGAATAGGCGCGGGCGACCTTCTGGTTGACGATGTCCAGCGCGGCGGGCGAGAGTCGGCGGCGGCGCTCCACAAAGGGCGGGTCAGCCGGGTCCGCCGCGGCGCTGGTCGCGGCATCGAGCATCGAGCGTGCGTTGAGCGGTTCCACGGGCGTCCACGTCCATTCCAAAAACCCGCGGGACGCGTCCTTGCGCCCCGGGCGAGCATCCCCTGGCACATCGAGTATCGAACAAATCGGAAGATTCTCTAAAGCGGGCCTTAAGGATGGTTAGTGTTTGGTAAATGCGTCGCGATATCCCGCGAGCACGCCATCAACCATCGCCTGCTGAGAGAAATGCGCGGAGATGCGCTCGCGCAAAGACGATGCGCGCTGCACGGTCGCTTGCGGATTGTCGAGCGCGGCCGCAATCGCCTCCGCCATGGCCTCCGCGTCGCTCGGCGCGAACAGCGCCGGGCTCTCCGCCCCAAAAATCTCGGGGATGCCTCCGATTCTGGACGCGATCATCGGAATGCCGGCAGCACCGGCCTCGATTACGACATAGGGCATGGAATCGCCACGCGAGGGAACGACCAGCAGCCGCCCCTTGGAAAAGCCGTAGCGCGCCTTGACATGGCCGATGAAGCGGATGGCACTGGTCAGGCCAAGCCTCTCGACCTGCGCTTTCAACGCCGCGGTCTCCTCGCCATCGCCGCCGAGCGTCAGGGTGACCCTCTTGCCACCCTCGTGCAGGCGCGCCACCGCATCGACCAGCAGATCGGCGCCCTTGATGTGCCTGAACTCACCGACATAAGCGAGATCGGTGGCGTCGCCGGCGATGATAACAGGCTCGAATTCTTCCGGCGTCACACCGTTGAAGACGCAATGCACCACGCCCTTCGGCGTGCCGACGATGCGCTGATAGGTGTCGCGGGCAAACGCGCTTTCGAACAGAAACAGGTCGGTCGCGCCCATCAGCGTGCGCTCGAGCCGCGCGTAAAACTCGCCCTTGAGCGTGTTGAGGGGATAATGCAGCGAGCCGCCATGCGGGGTGTAGATGCGGATGGTGTCGTCGGAGCGCCGCCGCATGCGGATGAAAGCGCCAGCCTTGGCGCCGTGGCCATGCATGACGTCCGGCTTGAGCGTAGCGATCAGGCGCCGCAAGCGAAGCCAGACCAAGACATCGTCCGGCGACGGTTCACGGCGGATCGCCATCCGGTGCACGCCGAGCTTGAGTCGCGGTGCGAGCTCGGCAAGGGCCTTGTCGGCGCGCTCGCCGCCGGTGAGGCTGTCGGCGAGGATGCCGACATGATGGCCGCGGTCGACCTGGCCGTTGGCGACGTCGAGGATGTGGCGGAAGATGCCGCCGACCGGAGCGCGCACGGCGTGCAGGATGCGAAGCGGCTGGTCTTGAGAGGGGGGCATGATCAAAACCAGCGCTCGACGGCGAATGCTCGAACAAAACTCACGAAATAATCGAGACGGATTAAGAGCCCTCGTGGTTAACAAACGGTGACGAGCGCACCTGCGCGAGCTGCCGGATGCCGCGATTAACCCAGCGGCAACCTTAATGGAGTGTAATCGCCCCGGTTCAGGTAAGTTCGTGGCGTTGCGCCTGCGGGAGTGTTCGATGCGTTTAGCGTTCTGGCGTGGCGGCAAGGACAGGGCGGTGGTCGAGCGGGCCGTCTCGAAGGCCAAAGCCGAAACCAAGCAGGCCGAAGCCAAGCGGGCCGAACTCGCGCCCAGGATCGAAGCAAAGCCTGCGCCCGTTGCTCCGACGCAGCAGCCAGTCGAATCCGGCGACATCGACCTTCACGCGCTCGGTGCGGCGCTGGCGCGCAAGCGCGGCTGGATCATCGTGCCGACGGTGCTGGCACTCGTCGCGTCCGTCGCGATCGTCAATCTCGTCACGCCGCGCTACAAGTCTGAATCCCGCATCCTAATCGACGGCCGCGAGAACGTGTTTCTGCGCCCCAACAGCGATCGCGCCGAGGAGCGGCAGGCGCTCGACGCCGAGGCCGTCACCAGCCAGGTGCAGCTCGTGCTGTCGCGCGACCTCGCGCGCGAGATCATCAAGAAGAACAAGCTTGCGGAGCGGCCCGAGTTCGATCCGGTGCTGCAAGGCATTTCGCCGCTGAAGTCACTTGCGGCGCTGGTTGGCATCGGCCGCGATCCGTTCTCGATGACGCCGGAAGAGCGCGTGCTCGACGCCTATTACGAGCGCCTCCAGGCCTACGCCGTCGACAAGTCGCGCGTGATCGTGATCGAATTCCAGTCCGCCGATCCCGATCTCGCCGCGCGCGTCGCCAATTCAATCGCCGACGGCTATCTCGTGCTCCAGCAGGATGCGCGTCAGGACCAGGCCCGGAACGCGAGCCAGTGGTATGGCGGCAGGATCGACGAGCTGCGACGGAATGTCTCCGAGGCCGAAGCGAAGGCCGAGGATTTCCGCTCCAAGTCGAGCCTGTTCATCGGCACCAACAACACGACGCTGTCGAACCAGCAGATGGGCGAGGTCAACACCCAGCTCAACAATGCGCGCGCGCTCAAGGCCGATGCCGAGGCCAAGGCGCGCCTGATCCGCGAGATGATCCAGAGCGGCAAACCGATCGAGTCGTCGGAAGTGCTGAACTCGGAATCGATGCGCACGCCCTCCCAGCAGCGCGTGGCGTTGCGGGCGCAGCTGGCTGAGCAATCGTCGACATTGCTTGGCAACCACCCGCGCATCAAGGAATTGAAGGCGCAGCTCGCCGACCTCGACACCCAGATCCGCGACGAGGCCGCCAAGCTCGCCCGCACGCTCGAAAACGATGCGCGTGCCGCCAGCGGGCGCGTTCAGGAATTGTCCGCAAGCCTCGAGCAGCTCAAGAAGCAGGCGACGTCCACCAACGGCCAGGACGTGCAGCTCCGCGCCCTCGAGCGTGAGGCAAAAGCGCAGCGTGACCTGCTCGAAACCTATCTCGCGAAGTACCGTGAAGCCAACACCCGCGAGACCATCGATACCGCGCCCACGGATGGCCGCATCATCTCGCGCGCCATCGTCTCGAACATGCCGGCCTATCCGAAGAAGCTGCCGATCGTGCTGATCGCGACGATCGCGACCCTGCTGCTCTCGTCCGGCGTCGTCGTCACCGGAGAGTTGTTGCGCCAGACCGCGCCCCGTGCAGTCGCTGTATTCACGCCAGCGCAAACGCGGGCGTCGGCTCGCCAGGAACAAGTTGTTCAACCGATGGTCATCGAGCCGTTCGTCGATCCGGTCATGGCAGAGCCCGCGCCGCTTCAGCCGGAGATGACGGCCGATGCCGATGTCAGCGAATTCGCGGAGATCGAACGCCTGGCCGCTAGCCTGCGCGCCGCCGGGGCTGGGGCGAAGAAAGTCACGGTGCTCGGCACCGCAGCCGGCGAAGCCGTCACGCTGTCGACGCTGACACTGGCCCGGTATCTCGCGCGCGATGCGCGGGTTGTCGTGGTCGATCTTGCCGCGTCCTCGCCGACCATGGCCGCCATATCCGTCGACGCCTCCGCCCCCGGCCTTGCCGAGCTGATGCAGGGCGAGGCGTCATTCGCGCAAATCATCACCCGGGACAAGCTCTCGCGGCTGCATCTGGTCTTGGCCGGCCGTCCCGCCTTCGATCGCAGTCTGTTGCAGTCGCCGCGGGTGACCCTGGCGGTCGACGCGCTGCTGCGCGCCTACGACCACGTGCTGCTCGATGCCGGCAGCGCCTCCGACCTGCCGGCCGAACTGCTGACGGCGAATGCCCGCGCCGTCGTGGTGCCCGACGCGTCGATGGCGTCGGATGCGCGCGCGCTAATGTGCGAGCAGCTCAGCGCCGTCGGCTTCAGCGAAGTCACGATGCTGAGCAAGCCGGTGCAGCCGTCGAATGCGGTGGATGCGCCGCGCGTCGTGGCGGCGTAGGCAAAGACAGATTACCCGAACGCTCGTCGCAGCCGCTGCGCGAGGTCGAACAGCATCTGGTTTTGTTTCACCAGCCGCTTGCCGTGGCTCAGCGAGGACATTGCCATCGCCGCGAGTTTTCCGCGTGACGTCAGCGGAACAAAACTGTCGAAAATGTTCTGGTCGTCCTTGCAGAACATCCGCTTGTACTCGTCCGAGCCGATGCCAAGGTCGAGCGAACGGTAGCCGCGCTCGGCATAGCGGTCGATGATGTAGCGCATCAGGATCAGCCCGGGGCTGTAACGGGCGTGCTCGGACATCGTGTAGGTGTTGAACATCATCGAGTAGCGCTGGCCATCGGCGACGCCGGCGAAGATCGCGATCACCTCGTCGTCGCATTCGAGCGCGTGGATGTCGATGACGCGGCCTTCACCGCGCAGCGCAAGGCAGGCGCTGCGGACGAATTGCTCGACGCCGGGCTCGGCGAAGACGTTGGGAAGCTTCTGTTCGGCCATCCGCGCCGGCTTGACGCGGAAGAACCAGTCGAGCAGGCGGGTGACGTCCGTGTCCGTGGTCGCCAGGTGATAGCGATAGCCGGCGAGAGCCTGGAGCTTCTTCTCCTTGCTCTTGAGACGACGGCGGAAGGAATTGCTGATCCGCGACGCCGGCGGACCGCCCGGCTCCATCGTGAGCAGCGGGCAACCGTTAATCGCGCTCTGGCGCGGCAGGAGCACAAACGGATTCTGCTGGTCGTGCCAGTGCAGCGGCTGCTGCGTCAGTGCGAGCACGTCGACATGCTCGCGCAAGGACGCAAGCAGCGCGTCGAGATCGGCGATGGCAACCTGCGCTGCAAACTCGGCGTTCCACAAGCCCATGTTGAAGGAGGTATGCTTGCCGCCCATGAAGCAGGCCGTGCGCACGCCGTGGTTTTGGCGCAGCGAGAGCGGCAGCAGCAGGAGCGGCCGATGCTCGGCGTCGCGGGCAATGACGATGAAGGGGCGGGCGCGTTCGTGTTCGCCGACCAGGCCCTGCCAAGGACTGAGCAGGTCAAATCGCTGATAGGGCGTGAAGAGGTGACCGGGCTCCTCGAAGGCGCGCCAGACCGCCTCGGCCGTGCCGAGATCGGTGACGATATCGACATGCGCGATGCGGCTCGCTTTCGACCGCGCTGGCGATTCTGCCGTCCGGCTTTGCATCGCCGCAGCCATGGTCATTCGCGAAACCTGTCGAGAAATCAAAAATGTGCGTAATTCGGCCTGTGGCCGACCTTTGCAAAGAAATGTCAACAAAGGGTAATGACTATGGGGAGGGGGAACGGGCGCCGACGGGCGTGAAGGTGGGATATGGCATCCGACGACAGATGGCTGGAACGGCTGCGCCTCGAGCTGACCTGGTTCACCGGCCAGGCGGCGCTGCGTAGTCGTGGTGCCGGCGCCATCCTGCGCCTTGCGCATGTGCGGCCGCGGCGGCGCGGCGGGTTTCAGCCGCTGCGCGAGAACGAGATCACGCCGCACTTCCTCGATCGCGCCATTCGCGCGCTGAAGCGGTGGAATTATGATTTTCTCGGCATGGACGAGGTCTGCCGGCGCGCGGTGACGCTGCCGGAAAAGCGGCGCTTCGTGGCGCTCACCTTCGACGGCGCCGGCAAGGATCTGATCGACTTTGCCTATCCGGTGCTGGCGCGCCACGGCGTGCCCTTCACGATTTATGTGCCCACGGCGTTTCCCGACGGCGTCGGAGAAGCCTGGTGGCTCGGACTCGAGCAGGTGATCGCGCGCGAGAGCCGTGTCAGCCTGTTGATGGGCGAAAAGGAGCAGCGCTTCACCGTCACAGGCAAAGCCGAGAAGCAGGCGCTGTTTTCGTTCGTCGAGTGTTGGCTGCGCTCGCTGCCGCCGGCGGATGTGTCGGCTGCGATCGCCGATCTCTGCACGCGCTACCGGATCGACCTTGCCGCGCTCTCTCGCGAGGCGTCGATGAATTGGGAGGATCTGGCGAAGCTCGCGGCCGATCCGCTGGTGACGATCGGCAGCGCGACCGTGAACTATCCCGTTCTCGCCAACATGAAGGATGCAGCCGCGCTGCGCGAGATGACGATGGGCAAGGCGGTGGCGGAAGCGGCCTTCCATCGCGACATCCGGCATCTCGCCTTTCCGTTCGGCGATCGCGCCTCGTTCCGGCGCAGCCATGTCGTGATGGCGGAGGAGGCCGGCTTCGCCAGCGCGGTGTCGACGATCCCGGGCATCGTGGATGCGGAGGGACGCACCAATCTGCGCGCGCTGCCGCGCATTTCCTGGGATGGCCGGGTGCGCTCGCTGCGCATGCTACGCGTGCTGGTGTCGGGCACGGCCTTTGCGCCGGTGAAGCCGACCGGTACCGCTACGAACTAGAGGCGCTACGAACCAGACTTGGCCCGGTCGGGCCGCTGCATCCAGCTCACGATCGGCATCGCCGGCAGCACCCAGCCCATGCCGACCACCACGTAATAGATCGCCTGCCGCCAGCCGGACTCGGCGATCCATGGCATCTGCGCCAGCGCCATGCCGAGCAAGGCCCAGACGGTGGCGAGCATCAGGAGGAGGATGGTGCCGAGGAACTTGCGGGTGCGGATCGTCATGACGGAATATTGCGGCTTTCGCGTAACTTGCGCTGCGGGAGCGGGGGACTATAAGGGGCACGCAGTCCGGTTCAAGCTCTGGTTTTTGCCTCGAATGACGACGATTTCCGCCCCGTCCGAGCCCTATCGCGCCGTGCGCTGGTGGCTGATCTCCGTGGCGGCGCTGATCGCCCTGATGGTGCTGGTCGGCGGCGCGACCCGGCTGACGGAATCCGGCCTCTCGATCGTCGAATGGAAGCCGGTCACGGGCAGCGTGCCGCCGCTCTCGGAAGGGCAGTGGACGGCGGCCTTCGAGGCCTACCAGAAGATCCCGCAATATCGCGAGCTCAACGCGGGCATGAGCCTGTCCGAGTTCAAGGAGATCTTCTGGTGGGAATGGAGCCACCGGCTGCTCGGCCGCTTCATTGGGGTCGCCTATCTGCTGCCGTTCCTGTTCTTCCTGTGGCGCGGCGGCCTGTCGGGTGAGTTGAAGCGGCGGCTGTGGCTGCTGTTTGGGCTTGGCGGGCTCCAGGGCGGGGTTGGCTGGTGGATGGTGGCCTCGGGACTGTCCGAACGGGTCGAAGTTTCGCAATATCGGCTGGCGACGCATCTGGTGCTCGCGCTGCTGATCTTCGCCGGCATCGTCTGGACGGTGCGGCGGCTCGCCGAGCGGCCGCAGATCGCAGCAACATCGCGGCTGCGCTTCACGGGCGCCTTGCTCCTCGTCGTGACCTTTATCCAAATCTATTTCGGCGCGCTGGTTGCCGGCCTGCGCGCCGGGCGCGCCTACAACACCTGGCCGCAGATCGACGGCGCGTTCATTCCCTCGGCTGAGCGGCTGTGGTTCGAGACGCCGTGGTGGCGCAACATGTTCGACAATGTGCTGACGGTGCAGTTCGAGCATCGCATGACGGCCTATGCGCTGTTCGCGTTGGCGGCGTTGCACGCGTTCGATGCGGTGCGTTCACGCGCAGGTTCTGCGGCAAGCGGCGCGCTTTTGCTGTTGGGCGCGGTAGGCCTGCAGGCAGTGCTCGGCATTCTCACGCTCCTCAACCAGGTGCCGATTGATCTCGCGCTGGCGCATCAGGCGGTTGCCCTCGTGGTGCTGACGCTCGCGGTGATGCAGACAGAGCGGCTCGCGACGCGTGGCTCAACCGAAGCGCAGCCGCGGGCGATTCCTGTCAGTCAGCCCGGCTGATCACTACCAGCCCGGCTGATCAGCAATAGCCGTAGATGCCGCACGAGTAGGGCAGGCGCCAGAAATAATCGACCTGCTTCCCGCCGTAATACGGGCCCTGATAATCGTAATCCCACGGGCGGCCGTAATAGCCCGGCAGCGTGTGGGAGCCCGGCAGCAGTGGCGTACCCGGCAGGTTGCGGATGTAGCTGCCGATGCCATAGGCCGGCGAGATCAGCGCATCCGGATCCGACTCGACATAGACCTGCGGCGGCTCCTGCGGCGGAGCGGCGGGCCGCCGTTTCGGCGTGGCCGGCAAATCGGCGGCAATCGCAGCTGAGACCGTCAGCATCGCCGCAAGGGCAGGCACCATCCAGCGCAGCATCGTTGGCTCCGAATCAAAGGGGCGATCCAGTGACGATGTATGCGGCAGATATGGTTAATGACTGTTAACGGAGGCCGTCTTCCGGGACGCACCCAAGCGCCCCGGAATGACCGAGAAAGCTACGCGCCCAGCGCCTGTTCCAGATCGGCGATCAAGTCTTCCTTGTCCTCGATGCCGATCGAGAGCCGCACCACGTCGGGGCCGGCGCCGGACTTGACCTTGGCGGCGTCGTCGAGCTGGCTGTGCGTGGTCGAGGCCGGATGGATGACGAGCGAGCGGGTGTCGCCGACATTGGCCAGATGCGAGAACAGCTGCAACTTCGACACCAGGCTGACGCCTGCGTCGTAGCCGCCCTTCAGGCCGAAGGTGAACACGGCGCCGGCGCCCTTCGGCGCGTATTTGCGCGCAAGTTGGTAGTACTTGTCGCTTGCAAGGCCCGCATAGTTCACCGAGGCCACCGCCGGATGGCCGGCGAGGAATTCGGCGACCGCCTTCGCATTGTCGCAATGCTTCTGCATGCGCAGCGGCAGCGTCTCGATGCCGGTGAGGATCATGAAGGCATTGAACGGCGACAGTGCGGGGCCGAGGTCGCGCAGGCCGAGCACGCGGCAGGCGATCGCGAAGGCGAAATTGCCGAACGTCTCCTGGAGCCGGATGCCGTGATATTCGGGCCGCGGCTCCGACAGCATCGGATATTTGCCGCCGGTCGACCAGTCGAAGGTGCCGGCATCGACGATGATGCCACCGATCGAATTGCCGTGGCCGCCCAGAAACTTCGTCAGCGAGTGCACGACGATGTCGGCACCGTGATCGATCGGCCGGATCAGATAGGGCGAGGCCAGCGTGTTGTCGACGATCAGCGGTACGCCCGCCTTGCGCGCCACCGTCGAGACCGCCTCGATGTCGGTGATGCTGCCGGCGGGATTGGCGATGGACTCGATGAAGATCGCTTTCGTGCGCGGCGTGACCGCGCGCTCGAAGCTCGCGATGTCGTCGGGATCAGCCCACACC
The DNA here is from genome assembly GCF_040547985.1 of Bradyrhizobium sp. LB14.3. Taxonomy (NCBI): domain Bacteria; kingdom Pseudomonadati; phylum Pseudomonadota; class Alphaproteobacteria; order Hyphomicrobiales; family Nitrobacteraceae; genus Bradyrhizobium; species Bradyrhizobium sp. LB14.3. The sequence continues at coordinate 143,712 of NZ_JBEPQT010000006.1, read as the reverse complement.
ACGTTCCAGCCAAAGCTCTTGAACGCATGCGTGAACTGGTTGATCGAGCCGCCATAGAGCTTTCGCGCGGCGATGAACTCGTCGCCGGGCTGGAGCAATTGCTGCAGCACCACGACCTGCGCGGCATGGCCCGAGGCCACGGCAAGCGCGGCCGTGCCGCCTTCGAGCGCCGCGACGCGTTCTTCCAGCACCGCATTGGTGGGATTGCCGATACGGGTATAGATGTTGCCGAACGCCTGCAGGCCGAACAGCGAGGCGGCGTGGTCGGCGTCGTTGAAGACAAAGGATGTGGTTTGATAAATCGGAGTCGCGCGCGCACCGGTGGTGGGATCGGGCTGTGCACCGGCATGCACGGCGAGGGTCGAAAATCCCGGAAGGCGATCGCTCATTGAGGGCGTCCTGTTCTGGTGGTCTGAAATCGCGCGGCATGCTGATTGGCGCCGCGGCTGGCGTCAAGGCGGCGCTTCACATCAGAGTGATCGTGCTACGCATTGTCGCGTTCGCGAAATGAACCCGTCGCAATTGTGTCAGCTTTGCTCGGTCTTGTTTTTGGCGGCGCGATCCGATGCCGCGGTCTCGCCACCGCCGACACTCATCCGATTGAGGGGTAAGCGCATACCCTGCGTCGGCGCCGGGGGGCGCTTGGAACTCAGCGTGCGCGAATTGACGCCCATCCAGGAGATCTCCGAGGACAGACGGCCATATTCGATCTTGGGGCAGCGGTTCATCACCACCTTGATACCGACCGATTCCGCCTTCAGTGCCGCCGCATCGTCGCGTGCGCCAAGCTGCATCCAGATCACCGTCGGCAGCGGATCGAGTGTGAGGGCTTCCTCGACCACCGGCATGATGTGGCTGGAGTTGCGGAAAATGTCGATCATGTCGATGGGACGCCCGATGTCTGACAGCGAGGCGACGAAGGGCTTTCCGAGCAGCTCCTTGCCGACATGGCCGGGATTGACCGGAATCATGTCGTAGCCGCGCTGGGCCAGATATTTGAACGCGAAATAGCTCGGTCGCACGTTGACCGGCGAGGCGCCGACCATCGCGATCGACTTCACGCCGTTGAGGATGCCCCGGATGTAGTTGTCGGGATAGCTGTCGTGGTTCATTGGCTCTTCTTCTTGCTGTCGTTGCGAGGAACGAAGCGACGAAGCAATCCAGACTGTCACCGCGGAGATATCCTGGATTGCTTGCTTTGCTCGCAATGACGAATTTCACTCGTCCCGCCATGTCGGCGTGCGCTTCTCGATGAAAGCGCCGATGCCTTCCTCGGCGTCGCGCGCCATCATGTTCTCGGTCATCACCTCTGCCGCATAGCGATAGGCGTCCGCAAGGCTCATCTCGGCCTGGCGGTAGAACGCCTCCTTGCCGAGCTTGACGGTGTAGGCGGATTTCAGCGCGACCTGTTCGGCCAGCGCGATCGCGGCCTCGCGCTCGGTGCCAACGGCGACGACACGATTGACGAGCCCGATCTCGCGGGCGCGTGCAGCCGGGATCGGCTCGCCCGTCAGCAGCATCTCCATCGCTTGCTTGCGCGGCACGTTGCGCGACAGCGCCACCATCGGCGTCGAGCAGAACAGGCCGATGTCGACGCCGGGCGTGGCGAAGCTCGCAGCTTCCGAGGCGATCGCGAGATCGCAACTCGCCACGAGCTGGCAGCCGGCGGCGGTCGCGATGCCCTGGACGGATGCGACCACGGGCTTGGGCAAGTGTACGATCGCCTGCATCATCGCGCTACAGGCGGTCATCATCTCGGCGAAGAAGGCACGGCCGCGATCGGGGTCGTCGCGGCGCGCGGTCAGCTCTTTCATGTCGTGGCCGGCGGAGAAGGCGGGACCATTGGCCGCGATCACGACGCCGCGGACAGCCTTGTCGTCGCGGATCTCATTGAGCTCGGCATGCAGGCTTGCGATCATCGCCTCCGAGAGGCTGTTGCGGGCGGCCGGGCGGTTGAGGGTCAGGACCGCGATGGGACCTATGGTCTCGCGCAGCAGGATCGGCGGTTGCGGGGAGGGGGCGCGGGCGGCCTGGACGGACATCGAAGCGTTTCCGGTTGGATTATTGCGATTGGATGACGCAGATAACTTAATGTAACAGGGGACGTGAAGCGAGGGTGAGGGGTAGCATGGCGTTAGCGAAAATGAGCGTGGCGGAGCTCGAGCAGTTTCTCCGCAACGAGTTTCCTCAGGCCTTCAGCGGCGACGACATCACGATCGAGAGCGCGGACGGCCAGGCCTGCCTTTTGCGTCAGCGCTACAGCGAAAGGATGCTGCGGCCGGGTGGAACCGTGTCCGGCCCGACGCTGATGGCACTCGCCGATTTCGCGATGTACGTGGTGCTGCTGTCCGCGATCGGGCCGATCGGGCTCGCCGTGACCACCAATCTCAACATCAACTTCCTGCGCAAGGGCCAGCCCGGGCAGGACGTGCTGGCGGAGGCGCGGCTCCTCAAGCTCGGCAAGCGGCTGGCGGTCGGCGAGGTGAACCTGTTGTCCGGCACTTCGCCCGATCCGATTGCCCATGTCACCTCGACCTATTCCATTCCAAATGCTTGAGCTTTTCGCGGGTATCTCGATACCATATTTTTAACCCATTGATATTGAACATTTAAATTGCGCCTTTGGGCATTGACCATGCCGCCTCTGTTCTCTAGAAAACCGCTCAGTCCGGTGCGGTGTTCGCGCCGATGCTCCCCGTTCACGGAAACTTTGACATGAAAACCTTTTCGGCAAAGCCGGCTGAGGTGACGAAGAAGTGGGTATTGATCGACGCCAAGGGTCTGGTCGTCGGCCGTCTCGCCACCATCGTCGCCATGCGCCTGCGCGGCAAGCACCTCCCGACCTACACCCCGCACGTTGATTGCGGCGATAACATCATCATCATCAACGCGCAGCATGCGGTCCTCACCGGTCGCAAGCGCGAGCAGAAGACCTACTACAAGCACACCGGCTATGTCGGCCACATCAAGGAGCGCACCGCGCGCCAGATCCTCGAGGGCAAGCATCCCGAGCGCGTGCTCGAGAAAGCCGTCGAGCGCATGATCCCCCGTGGTCCGCTCGGTCGCGTCCAGATGGGCAACCTCCGCGTCTATGGCGGCGCCGATCATCCGCACGAGGCGCAGACGCCCGAGAAGATCGACATCGCCAAGTTGAACCGCAAGAACACGAGGGCCGCATAACATGGCCGAATCCATCCAGTCGCTCGACCAGCTCTCGCAGCTCAAGACGGCGGCCTCGCCCGACGCGCCCAAGCACGAGAAGAAGGTCGACAAGTTCAACCGCGCCTATGCCACCGGCAAGCGCAAGGACGCGGTCGCCCGCGTCTGGATCAAGCCGGGCGCCGGCAAGGTCACGGTCAACGCGCGCGAGGTCGAGGTCTATTTCGCCCGTCCCGTGCTGCGCATGATGATCGAGCAGCCCTTCTCCGTGGCCGCGCGTTCCGGCCAGTACGACGTGATCTGCACGGTCGCCGGCGGCGGTCTGTCCGGCCAGGCCGGTGCGGTGCGTCATGGTATCTCCAAGGCGCTGACCTATTTCGAGCCGGAGCTGCGCACCGTGCTCAAGAAGGGCGGCTTCCTCACCCGCGACTCCCGCGTGGTCGAGCGCAAGAAGTACGGCAAGGCCAAGGCCCGCCGGTCCTTCCAGTTCTCGAAGCGTTAATCGCTTCGGTCACATTCGCCGCGAAAGCGGCTTCAATGAGATGCAAAAGGGCGCTGATTTCAGCGCCCTTTTTGCTGTTCGTTTGTACGCAAATTGATGGCGTGTTTCCTGAAAAGTTGGGTCTGGATAAAAACCTGAATGGAAGGCGCGAGACATAGCGTCGCATCTGGAAGGGCGCGCAAATCGGCTGAGCCGATCGCGTAACTGCTATGTCTAGAAGGGGGCCGACATGACGTCGCTCGATAGCATCACGCTCTATTTGGTCGCCACCATGATTGCCGCACTGCTCGGCGCCATGATGGTGTTTTTCGGCAGGCAGGAGAACAGCCCTGCGTTGAAATGGTGGGGCACGGCGTATCTCCTCGGCGCCGCATCGGTCGCGCTGTGGACTGCGGCCGGCGAAAAGCTCGGCCCGCATCTTTACCTCGCGCTGAACGCGGTCGGCTTCGTCGCCTGCGGCATGGTGTGGAATGCGGCGCGCGTCTTCCACGGCCGCAAGCCGAACTGGCCGGGTCTCCTGGTCGGCGCGCTCGCCTGGGCCGCTGCCGCTACGCTGCTCGATCCCACGGCGTCCATGCTGCGCATGATCGCGGGCGCCGGCATCGTCTCGGTCTATGCGGCGCTGACCGCGAGCGAGCTCTGGGTCGAGCGGCGCAAGAGCCTGCAACGGCGCTGGCCGGCGTTCGTGGTCCCGGTGATGCACGGCTGCGCCTTGATGCTGCCGATCCTGCTCGGCAGTTTCCTGCGACCGAACGATGCCGGCTTCTCCGGCAGCATCTGGGTCACCGTGTTCGCGGTCGAGCTCGTGCTTTATGCCGTCGGCACCGTATTCGTGATCTTCATGCTGGTGTCCGAGCGCACGGTCACCGCGCACCGGACTGCCGCGTCCACGGACCCACTGACCGGCATGCTCAACCGCCGCGGCTTCTCGGAAGCCTGCGGACGCGTGATCGAGCGCGAGGCCAAGGCCGGCCGTCCCGTCACCGTGATGATCTTCGACATCGATCATTTCAAGTCGATCAACGACCGCTTCGGCCATCCCGCCGGCGACGAGATGCTGAAACTGTTCTCGACCGTCGTCGTCAGCAATCTTCGCATCACCGACATGTCGGGCCGGATCGGCGGCGAGGAGTTTGCTGCCCTCTTGCCCTGTTCGCTGGAGGAGGGCGTGCTGGTCGCCGAGCGCGTGCGCGAGGCGTTCGAGACCTCCGGCGTCGTGGTCGATGAAGGCCCGGTCGACACCACAGTCAGCATCGGCGTCGCCGGCGGTCCGGCCGGCACCGAGCTCGAAGTGCTGCTGGCCTCGGCCGACACCGCGCTCTACCAGGCCAAGCGCGGCGGCCGTAACCGCGTCGAGGCGGCGGAGGAGTTGCCGCTGTCGCTGGAAAACTGGCGCCGCCAGAGCGCCGCGCGGATCGGCGTACCCAAGACACAGTCTAAGGCGCAGCCGGCGACAGCCTAGGCAAGGGAGGCCTTGTGGTAAGCTCCTGTTTACCATTCGATCCCTAACATTGCGGTCATGGAATCGATCCGTCGACAGAACCCGCAGACTGCCCTGATGTCGCTGGAAGCCGCCGCGGCCTCGGCACGCGGCGGTTTCGCTTGCCTCTTCTCTACCGCGGATGAATACGAGAGCGCGCTGATCAGCGAGCGCCGCGCCCAGGGGCGCTATGCGCAAGGCCGCAACTACTGGCCGCTCGCGCTGTTCGTCGGTTGTGCGCTCATGGTGGCGGGCACTGTTCTGCTGCTCGCCTGAGTGATCTGCATTTTTGGACCGGGCAGGGCGCCGTTTCGGCGCCTTTTTCTTTGTCGCCGGCTGCGCTAGACACGCCCATCGAACAAAAATGGGTGGAAACAGATGATCACCGAGATCGCGCAAATCGACGTCAAGCCGGGCAGCGAGAAGGACTTTGAGGCCGCCGTCGCCAAGGCCAAGGCCGCTTTCGGCCGCTCCAAGGGTTTTCATGGTTTCGAGCTGCACAAGTCGATCGAGAAGCCGCAGCGTTACCGGCTGATGGTGAAATGGGAGACGCTGGAAAGCCACACCGTCGACTTCCGCGGCTCGGAGAATTTCACCGAATGGCGCGGCCTCGTCGGCCAGTATTTTGCGTCGCCCCCGGAGGTCGAGCACACCGCGATCGTGCTCACAACCTGATGCCGGTCAGGCCGCCTCCGCCAAAGGCGGCGCCTCATAGGCTTTGAAATGGTCGATCATGACCTTGGCGATGGCGACCAGTGGCAACGCCAGCGCCAGGCCCCAGATTCCGAACACGACGCCGAGCAGGATCTGGAACGCGAATAGCGTGGCCGGCGGGATGTCCAGTGCCTGGCGCTGAAGGATCGGCGTCAGCAAATAGCTCTCCATGGCGTGCACGCCCAGGAAGAGGATGAAGGCCGACAGCGCCGGGATCCAGCCCGAGGCGAGGCTCGCCAGCACCACGACGACGCCGGCAATGATGGCGCCGACGGTCGGGATGAAGGCGAGCAGGCCCGCCTGGATTCCCAGGATGAACGAGCCGGGAATGCCGATGACGGCAAGCCCGATCCAGGTCACGACCCCGACCGCAAGCATCACGACGATCTGCGCGATCAGCCAGCGCTCCAGCGTCTCGCCGATGCGGTCGATGATCAAGGCCACGCGAGTGCGATGCTTCGCCGGTGCAAGAAATAACAAGCCATCGTGATAGACGCTGGGCTGGGCGGCGAAGGCGAGCCCAAGAAACAGCACGATGAAGATGTTGCCGACGGCGCTGATCGTGCCGAGCAGAAGCTTGAAGGTCTGGCTGACGATCGCCCCTCCGCTCGAGGCGAGCGCGCCGGCACCGCTCGGCAATCCATGCGGGGCGGAACTGGGGGCGGGCGTCGGGCCGGCGTCGGTGGGGGCGGCGGGTCCGGCATTGCCGAGATCGAACACGCTGGTGTCGATGCCGTGGTTGTCGAGGAAGGACTTTACGTTCGTGATCTGCGACTTGATGGTCTTGCTCAGCACCGAAGCCTGATCGGCGATGGTAGCGCCGCCGAGATAGCCGACGCCCGCGAGCATTACGGCCAACGCGGTGCAGACGATCGCGAGCCGGACCGCATGGGGCAGGTGAACGCGCCGCCCAAGCGCGTTGGTCAGCGCGTTGAGGCCAACGCCGAGCAGCATGCCGGTGAAGATCAGGAGCAGGGTGGTGGCAAAATACCAGCTGAACACCAGCATTGCCGCGAACAGCACGATGCCGATGCCCCCGACCGAGATCGACCAGGCCAGATCGTTGCGGGTCCGGGGCCGTTCATCTCTGGGAATGGTCACTTCGGGTCCTTTTCGAGAGCGGCGGGCGGGGCACTCTTTCGGCAAACGCGCTTCCGATCAAGACCGGGCAACGCGCTGGTTTGACGCTGCCGCGCGAACGGCGCAGAGCGATGAGGAATGAACAGGTGGGGGGACGCTTGAGTTTCATCAGCAAATGGGCCGGTCTGCTTGGGCTTCTGGCCGTGCTCGTGATCGGCGATCAGATCCGGATCAACCGGCCGGGGCACAAATTTCGCCTCACGGTCGAGATGACGACGCCTGACGGGATCAAGACCGCATCCGGCATTCTGGCCGTCGTGCCCGACCGCAACTATAACCGCGGCGGCCACACTACGATGCGCGGGGAGGCAGTCTTCGCCGACCTCGGTCGGGGCAAGAACCTGGTAGCATTGCTGGCGCATCAGCAGGGCGGCAAGCTCGACCTCGATGACATCAACTACGTCGCGCTCCGCGCCTATGGCGCCGCGCGCGGCAACCGCGTCTCGTTTAGCGATATCGACCGGCAGACCGGCACCGTTCCGGTGCAGGGCGACCTCATTCCCGTGCTCGTGAGCTTTGGCGATCCCATGGAGCCAAATACCGCGCGCCTTGTTGCCGCCGACCGTGCGGAGGCGGTGCTGGGCGACGGCTACTCGATCCGCGGCCTCACCGCCGAGGTGGTGCCCAACGGATTCTGGCCGATGGATTTCGGGGGCGTGCTCGGGGAGCCCGTGACGCGCGGAATCGAGGCAAAACTGCCCTGGCTGGCTGCACAGGGCGAGGCGGCGGCCACCGCAGGGAAGGCCGCCGGCCTGCCCGTCGGCGGCGAGATCGAGGCCCGGGAGGCATTTGCGCGAAAATAGCATTGCCGTCCCGCGAAGCCTTCTGTTGAATTTGTTCCACCCCGAGGGCATGTTTGGAGAATCTTCTTACTGGAGAGGTCGGAACGGGAGATGAGAAAGCCGGTCGTCGGCGTGATCGGGAACGCCCATCGCGTCGAAAATCGATTTCAGGTCCAGATGGTCGGCGAACGCAATTTGCGTGCGGTGGCCGAGGTTTCCGGCGGCTTGCCGGTGATGTTTGCGGGAGCACCCGACATCACCGATCTCGGCGCGCTGCTCGATGTGGTCGACGGGATCGTGCTCACCGGCGCCCGGGCTAACGTCCATCCGACCCGCTTCAATGTCGATCCGTGTGAACGGCACGAGCCCTACGACATTCACCGTGATGAGGTGGCGCTGGCGCTGTCCATCGCCTGTGTGTCCCGCGGCATCCCGCTGTTCGGCATTTGCCGGGGCCTGCAGGAGATGAACGTCGCCTTCGGCGGCTCGCTGCACCCCGAGATCCGCGAAATCCCGGGCCGCATGAACCACCGCATGCCGAGGCTCGAAAACGGCGAGATCCATCCCGATCCGACCGTCGTGTTCGCCGACCGTCACGACGTCGATCTGACGCCCGGAGGCGCGTTCGCAACGCTGCTCGGCTGCGAGAAAATCAGGGTCAATTCGCTGCACGGCCAGGGCATCCTCGATCCCGGCAAACGCGTGCTGATCGAGGGTATCGCCGAGGACGGCACCATCGAGGCCATTCGCATCGCGGAAGCCCCGACCTTTGCGCTCGGGGTGCAATGGCACGCCGAATACGACCCGCAGTGCAATCCGATCAACCGAAAACTGTTCGAGGCGTTTGGCGAAGCCATGGTCGAGCGCCAGCGCGCGGCCGCGTAATTGAACGCGGTGTCGGAAGCTCCAAGGCGAGCGCATTTCCGCTCCGTCGTTGCGAGCGCAGCGACGCAAATCCAGACAATTTGCATCTCAGGTCGTGGCACGTCGCTGAGCTCCACATGCCTGCCACGGGTTGCCGCAGTTCGATCCCGTCCATTGCATCGCACAATCGCAACCGCGGACGACAAGCCACCACATTGAGGTTTGGGAGAGGAACACCATATCTTTGGCAAGGGAGCCCTTGCCGTGCAGACCATGAAGGCGGCCCTCGTTGCGACAATCGGCATCGTCGCTTGTCTTTTTTATCTCCTTCCCGGCTCAGCGGAGGAGAATCGTCCTCTTGCAATCACTGTCACGATCGGGGGAGCCATTGGCCCGGCATCGGCAAGCTATCTGAAAGAGGCGTTGGTCAAGGCAGGCGAACGACGCGCCGAGATCGTGATTCTTCGAATGAACACCCCCGGCGGTCTCAACTCCAGCATGCGCGAGATCATCGCGGATGTGCTCGCCTCGTCCGTTCCTGTGATCGGCTACGTCGCGCCGGCAGGCGCCCATGCGGCGAGCGCCGGGACATATATCCTGTATGCGACCCATATCGCAGCGATGGCGCCAGGCACCAATATCGGTGCCGCGACGCCGGTGCAGATTGGCGGACCGCTTCCAGGCCTGCCGAGTGGCACGCCCGACAAGGACGGCAAGGACAAGAAGGACGAACCGAAAGACGCGATGACGGCGAAGGTGACGAACGATGCCGTCGCCTTTATCCGCAGCCTCGCCGAACTGCGCGGCCGCAATGCCGATTGGGCCGAGAAGGCGGTCCGTGAGGCCGCCACCCTGTCCGCCAACGGCGCGTTGCAGGCGCACGCCATCGACCTTGTCGCGCGCGATCCGGCCGACCTGCTCAGGCAAATCGATGGTCGCGACGTCGAGGTTGCGGGCGGCAAGACGCAACGCCTGGCAACGCAGAACGCCGTCATCGAAGCCGTCGATCCCGGGTGGATCTCCCGATTCCTGGCGGTCATCACCGATCCCAACGTCTCGTTCATTCTCCTGATGGTCGGCATCTACGGCCTGATCTTCGAGTTCATGTCCCCCGGTGCAGTCGCTCCGGGAGTGGTCGGGTCGATCTGCCTGCTGCTCGGTCTCTACGCCCTCAATTTGCTGCCGATCAATTATGCCGGCCTCGGCTTGATGCTGGTCGGGATCGCGCTCCTTGCCATCGAGGCGTTCAATCCGACCGTCGTGATCGGCCTTGGAGGCGTCGTCGCCTTCGTGCTGGGTGCCATCATGCTGGTCAGGGTCGAAGCGCCGGGCTACCGGCTGTCGTGGTCGGTCATCGCCGTCGTCGCGGCGATGTTCACTGGTTTCGTTCTGATCGTGCTCGGCGCGCTCCGGCGCGCTCGCCGAGGTCCGCCACGGGTCGGTGCGCAAGCGATGCGAGGCCTGGCCGCCGAGGTCCTCGACTGGAACGAGAAAGAGGGGCACGTCTTTACGCACGGCGAACGCTGGCAAGCGCGCGGCACTGACACCTTCAAGCCCGGCGAGAGGGTCGAGGTCGCCAATATCGTCGACCTGACGCTGGTGGTCCGGCGTCCGGGCGCTGTGAGCGAGGGAGGTCAACTCTGATGTTTGAATATTCGATTTACGCAGTGCTTGCGCTGATCGTCATCATGTTTCTCACCCAGGCCGTTCGCATCCTCAGGGAATACGAACGCGGCGTTATCTTCACGCTCGGGCGCTTCACCGGGGTGAAGGGGCCGGGCCTCATTATCCTCATTCCGGTCGTGCAGCAGCTCGTCAAGGTCGACCTCAGGGTGATGGTGCAGGTCGTGCCGCCCCAGGATGTGATTTCGCGCGACAACGTCTCGGTCAAGGTCAATGCCGTTCTCTACTTCCGCATCGTCGATCCCGAGCGTGCCATCATCAAGGTCGGCGATTACATGGCTGCGACCAGTCAGCTCGCCCAGACCACGTTGCGTTCGGTGCTTGGCAAGCACGAACTCGACGAGATGCTGGCCGAACGCGACAGGTTGAACGCCGACATCCAGGAGATACTGGACAAGCAGACCGACGTCTGGGGCATCAAGGTCACCGGAATCGAGATCAAGGACGTCGATCTCAACGAAACCATGGTGCGCGCGATCGCCAAGCAGGCGGAGGCGGAACGGTTGCGGCGCGCGAAGGTGATCAACGCGATGGGCGAACAGCAGGCCGCCGAAAAGCTCGTCGAGGCCGGCCGGATTCTCGCGCAGGAGCCGCAGGCGATGCAGCTGCGTTACTTCGCGGCTCTGCACGACATCGCGGGCGAGCGGTCGTCGACCGTCGTGTTTCCACTGCCAATCGGCCTGCTCGATCATTTGATGCCGCGGCGCGAGAACCCGTAGCTGGAAGGTCCTACGCTCTCAAACGAAAAGGCGCCCTCGCGGGGCGCCTTTTGCTTGTCGCATAAGGTTCGAGCCCGTTAGCCCGAATAGTACATCTCGAACTCGACCGGATGCGGGGTCATTTCGAAGCGGACGACCTCGGTCATCTTCAGCTCGATATAGGCGTCGATGAAGTCGTCGTCGAACACGCCGCCGGCCTTGAGGAACGCGCGGTCCTTGTCGAGGTTTTCGAGCGCCTCGCGCAAGCTGCCGCACACCGTCGGGATCTGCTTGAGCTCTTCCTTCGGCAGATCGTAGAGGTCCTTGTCCATCGCCGGACCCGGATCGATCTTGTTCTTGATGCCGTCGAGGCCGGCCATCAGCATCGCGGCGAAGCCGAGATAGGGATTGGCGAGCGGATCGGGGAAACGCACCTCGACGCGCTTGGCCTTCGGGTTCGCCGTGTAGGGGATGCGGCAGGAGGCCGAGCGGTTGCGCGCGGAATAGGCGAGCAGCACGGGGGCCTCATAGCCCGGGACCAGACGCTTGTAGGAGTTGGTCGACGGGTTGGTGAAGGCGTTGATCGCCTTGGCATGCTTGATGATGCCGCCGATGTAGTGGAGGCAGGTCTCCGAGAGGTCGGCGTATTTGTTGCCGGCGAACACCGGCTTGCCGTCCTTCCAGATCGACTGGTGCACGTGCATGCCCGAGCCGTTGTCGCCGAAGACCGGCTTCGGCATGAAGGTGGCGGTCTTGCCGTAGATGTGCGCGACCTGGTGGATGCAGTATTTGTAGATCTGCATGTGGTCGGCCATCAGCGTCAGCGTGTCGAACTTCATGCCGAGCTCGTGCTGGGCGGAAGCGACCTCGTGGTGATGCTTTTCGACCTTCACGCCCATCTTGGCCATGGCGCCCAGCATCTCCGAGCGCATGTCCTGCACCGAATCCTGCGGCGGCACCGGAAAGTAGCCGCCCTTGGTGCGGACGCGGTGGCCGAGATTGCCGCCTTCATATTCAGTGTCGGAATTGGTCGGCAGCTCCGAGGAGTCGAGACGGAAGCCGGTGTTGTAGGGGTTGGCGGAGAAGCGCACGTCGTCGAACACGAAGAACTCGGCTTCAGGGCCGACGAACACGGTGTCGCCCACGCCCATCGACTTCACCATGGCTTCCGCCTTCTTGGCGATGCCGCGGGGGTCGCGGTTGTAGGGCTCGCCGGTGGTCGGCTCGAGCACGTCGCAGGTAATGACCATCGTGGTCTCGGCGAAGAACGGATCGATCGTCGCGGTCACCGGATCGGGCATCAGGCACATGTCGGACTCGTTGATCGCCTTCCAGCCGGCGATCGAGGAGCCGTCGAACATCGTTCCTTCGGCGAAAATTTCTTCATCGATCATGCTGATGTCGAACGTGACGTGCTGCCACTTGCCGCGCGGATCGGTGAAGCGCAGGTCGACGTATTTGACGTCGTTGTCCTTGATCGATTTCAGGACGTCTTTGGCGGTCTTCATGCATACCCCTTTTGGCTCTGCGGGTCGGTTTCCAAACTTCAAGCGACCGTGTTCACGCTTCTTGAGGCGCGCGAGGCACAAACAAAATGAGGCCGCCGAAGCAGCCTATTTCTTGTCAGAGTGTCGCCAAAATGCGGGATAGCACCCGGCTCAGATAGCGTCCAGCCCGGATTCGCCGGTTCGGATGCGGATCGCCTCTTCGATGTTGGAGACGAAGATCTTGCCGTCGCCGATGCGCCCGGTTTGCGCGGCGCGGCGGATCGCGTCAATGGCGCGTTCAACCAGATCGTCGCCGATGACGATCTCGATTTTCACCTTGGGCAGGAAGTCGACGATATATTCTGCGCCGCGGTAAAGCTCGGCGTGGCCCTTCTGGCGGCCAAAGCCCTTGGCCTCCGTGACGGTGATGCCCTGAAGGCCAACTTCCTGAAGCGCTTCCTTCACCTCGTCGAGCTTGAATGGCTTGATGATGGCTTCGATTTTCTTCACTGCGCGCCTCCCGGCCTGTCGATCAAATAGCAACGTCTTCGTCAGGATGCGCTTTTCTTAACGCACGATCTTGTCTTCGCTATGCCGGAATAACCTGACCAGTCCGGCAACAACGGCCGGCCGCACCATGATAAATGCCAGTGAGCACGACGAACCGAAGCGGCTTCCGCGAAAGCAGGGTCTATGCCAAGTTGCAAATGCCCTGATTATTGGAGCGTTATCAGCCTTTTAACGTGCAGCCCTGATAGGTGGCGCCGACCGGCACAAAATACCGAAGACTACGAAATAGGCAAACGGTTCAATATCTGTGCAGATCGTTGTTCCGTCGGATGAACCGGTACGAACCGTGCCTGTTGAAAAGGCGTTTGGACGGGGAAGTGGCATGGAAGTTCTAACCAACGCCGAAATGCAGCGCGCCGACCAGCTCAGTATTGCGGCAGGCACCCCTGGTTTCAAGCTGATGCTTAGCGCGGGCCAGGCGGTGACGGAGGCCGCCAATGCGCTGGTGGAGGAGGGGCCGATCCTGATCGTCGCCGGCCCGGGCAACAATGGCGGCGACGGTTTTGTCGCAGCTGCCGAACTCGCCGCCCAGGGCCGCGAGGTCTCGGTGATCCTGATGTGCGAGCGCGACCAGCTTCAGGGCGATGCGGCCTCCGCCGCGCGCGGCTGGAAGCACCCGGTGCTCCCGTTCAATCCGCAGGCGATCGGCAGGCCCGCGTTGATCATCGATGCGCTGTTCGGCGCAGGCCTCAGCCGCCCGGTCGACGGCGAGGCGCGCGCGATGATCGAGGCGATCAACGCCAATGGCGCGCCGGTGCTCGCGGTCGATTTGCCGAGCGGCATCAACGGCACCAGCGCCGCGGTGCTGGGTGTGGCGGTGAATGCCACCGAGACCGTTACCTTCTTTCGCAAGAAGCCGGCGCATCTGCTGCTGCCGGGGCGGATGCATTGCGGCCACGTGCGCGTCGCCGACATCGGCATCGACGCGCAGGTGCTGGACGAGATCGCGCCGCAGATCTTCGAGAACGATCCGGATTTCTGGGGCGCGGCCTTTCCGGTGCCGCGCATCGACGGCCACAAATACGCGCGTGGTCACGTGCTCGCGGTCTCCGGCGATATGGCTGCGACCGGCGCGGCGCGGCTCGCCGCGCGCGGGGCGCTGCGCGCCGGCGCGGGCCTGGTGACCTTGGCCACGCCGCGTGATGCGCTCGCGATCAATGCGGCTGCGCTCACCGCGGTGATGGTTCGCCCCGTCGACACCGCGATCGAGTTCGGCGAGCTCCTCGGCGACAAGCGTTACAACACCTGCATGATCGGCCCCGGCGCGGGCATCGGCGATCGCACCTGCGATTTCGTCCACACGGCGCTTAACGCACAGCGGCATCTCGTGCTCGACGCGGATGCGCTGACCAGCTTTGCCGCGAATCCCGAGCGGCTGTTTGAATCGATCAAGTCCTCGCAGGACAAGGCGGTGGTGCTGACGCCGCACGAGGGCGAGTTTCCACGCCTGTTCTCCGACCTCAGCAACAAATATCCGGGCCGCTCGAAGATCGAGCGTGTGCGTGCCGCCGCCGAGCGCTCCGGCGCGGTCGTACTGCTGAAGGGCCCGGATACCACGATCGCCGCGCCCGACGGCCGCGCCACTATCGCCGCCAACGCGCCGCCCTCGCTCGCCACCGCTGGCGCCGGCGACGTGCTCGCCGGCATCGTCGCCGGTCTCCTTGCGCAAGGCGTGCCGGCATTCGAAGCCGCCAGCATCGCGGTGTGGATGCATGGCGAGGCCGGGAGTGAGGCGGGGCCGGGGCTGATTGCGGAGGACCTGACCGAAACGCTGCCGGCCGTGCACCGGCGGATCTATAATGCGCTCGGCATAGAGTACTGAGCTCTCACTCCACCGCGTACCAGCGCGCCAGCCGCGGCGCGGCCCAGTCGGTTGCGACGGATTCGATCAGCCATCGCCCGGGGGAGGCCGCAGCGAATGCGATGCGCTGGGTCTGGCCGGGTTCGATCGCGAGCGTGTCGAGCCAATAGGGCTTCCAGCCGTCGTCGAGCTTGTCGAGCAGGCGGAAATGGTGGCCGTGCAGGTGGAGCACGGATGCGACCGGCCCGGGGTTCTTCAGCGCCAGCACGATGGTGCGGCCGGCCTTGGCGCGGAAGGCAGGAGCAGAGGACGTCGAGAAATTAGCAGGCCGTATCCACCCGGCGTCGGGTACGCCGAGCGCGACATCGAACCGCAGGGCGCCTTTCAGATCGAGTCGGTCAGGCAGGTCATTTGACGGGAGCGGCTGTGGCGGCGCTAGTGGCACGCGCCGTTCCTGCTTGCCCGAGATCACGAGGCTGCCAACCTGGCGCCCCTCCTTGCCGTCATGCAGCAGGAATGAGGCCGAGGCGGCCGCATCGACAATAGCATCGGCACGGGCGCCCGGGGCCAGCACGAGAGCGCCGTTGCGTGCCGAAAACGGCTCGGCCGGCTGTCCGTCGAGGGCGATCACGTGGACCTCGTGGCTTTCCAATTTGATCGCCAGAACAGAACGTTGCGAGCCATTGATAAAGCGCAGCCGCAGCCGTTCATTGGCCGCGGCTGAGAGTTCGAATGAAGTCCGCCCGTTGATTGTATAGAGCGGGGTCGTGTCCTTGGGATCCCGGCCCGGGGGAAGCGCGGTGCCATCCGGCCGCAGCCGCCATTCTTCGATCAAGAGAACCACGTCACGATCGATGGCGACCGGGTTGATCTCGGCGGCGATGATCGGAAGCGGGCGCGCAGGCTGCTGCAGACCTTCCTCGAATAGGCGGAAGTCGGCCAGCAGGGTTCCGGCGCTTGGTATTGAAATAATTGATGTTTCAGTCGCGTCCGGCGCCGTCGGCGCACGGCCCCGGAGCGGGTCGGCTGCCGCGGGGCGATTGAGGCCGTACCAGACTGGTGCAAGCGGCACAGGCAGCTGGTTGCGGAAGACCACCTCGCAGCGGTCGCCGCGCTTGAGACGGACGTCTCCAAGGTGGCTTACGGCGGCCAGCTCCCAGATCGGTGTAGGCGGCTGACCCGGCCTCAGAGCCAGGGTTGTCGGCCTTGCCTGAAGGGCGAGCTGGGTGGTCACGAGCGGGCCTGCGCCGCCCACCATCAGCCCGGCCGCCGAGGCTCCAAAGCTGGCCAAAACCTCGCGCCTCGTCAGGGCAAAGATCCGCGTTTTCATGGGCCGATCCGGACCACGCCGCGGTGGATAAGTCCAGCCGCCGTGCCTACTTAAAGCGTGCCGCCAAGCGGCCATTTTTTTGCTGCGAACAGGCGGGCCCATGTTATAAGCCCGCCGCCCGCGGCATCGCGGCCGGTCTTGATGCAAATTTACGCGGGCGTGGCGGAACTGGTAGACGCGCTGGATTTAGGTTCCAGTGACGAAAGTTGTGGGGGTTCGAGTCCCTCCGCCCGCACCAAGCGCTTTCAGCGTTTGCACGGATTACGCGACCTGCTCCCGCGCGGATATTTGTCCGCCTGAAGCCGGTCCGATGAACCACCGGCGTTGAGGCGTTTGCCTCGCGCCGGATCGATTAATGATAGCGTCCCGACGCATGCGCGCCGAGACCGAACGAGAAGAAGATTGGACGCCATGCAGGTCACAGAAACCCTCTCGGAAGGTTTGAAGCACGAGTTCAAGATCAGCGTTCCCGCGTCTGATCTCGACGCCAAGGCTGGTGCCAAGCTCGTCGACCTCAAGGACAAGGTCAAAATCAATGGCTTCCGTCCCGGCAAGGTGCCGGTCACGCACCTCAAGAAGGTCTATGGCCGCTCGGTGATGGCCGAGACCATCGACCAGACCATCCGTGACACCAACACGCAGCTGTTCTCCGAGCGCGGCTTCCGCCTTGCGACCGAGCCGAAGATCACCATGCCGACCGAGCAGGCCGAGGTCGAGGAGCTGCTCAACGGCAAGACCGATCTGACCTACACGGTTGCGATCGAGGTGGTGCCATCGATTGCGCTCGCCGACTTCAAGTCCTTCGAGGTCGAGAAGCCCGTCGCCGAAGTCACCGACGCCGACGTCGACGAGGCGATCAAGCGCATCGCCGATTCGAATCGCGGCTATGCCGCGAAGGCCGAGGGCGCCAAAGCCGAATCGGGTGATCGCGTCACCATCGCTTTCAAGGGCACCATCAACGGCGAAGCCTTCGAGGGCGGCGCCGGCGAGGGCATCCAGGTCGTGATCGGCTCCAACACCTTCATCCCCGGCTTCGAGGAGCAGCTCACCGGCATCGCCGCCAACGAGACCCGCACGCTGAAGGTGGCGTTCCCCAAGAACTACATGAACGACAAGCTCGCCGGCCAGCCGGCCGAGTTCGAGACCACCGCAACGTTGATCGAGGCGCCGCAGGATCTCGCAATCGACGACGAGTTCGCCAAGACGCTCGGCCTCGAATCGCTGGACAAGCTGAAGGAAGCGGCGCGCGAGCGGCTGGTCGCCGAGTTCGCGACCGCGACGCGCCAGCGTGTCAAGCGCGCGCTGCTCGACCGCCTCGACGAGGCGCATCGATTCGAGGCGCCGCCCTCGCTGGTCGACGAGGAGTTCAATCTGATGTGGAACTCGGTGAAAGCCGAGATGGACTCCGCCGGCAAGACCTTTGCCGACGAGGACACCACTGAAGACGCCGCCAAGGAAGAGTACCGCAAGATCGCCGATCGCCGCGTGCGGCTCGGCCTCGTGCTCTCCGAGATCGGCGAGAAGAACAAGATCAGCGTGACCGACGACGAGGTCGGCCGCGCCGTGATCGAGCGGGCGCGCTCGATGCCCGGCCGCGAGAAGGAAGTCTGGGACTATTACCGCAGCAACGCCCAAGCGTTGGCCCAGCTTCGTGCACCGATCTATGAGGACAAGGTCGTCGACTTCATCCTCGAGCTCGCCAAGGTGACCGAGAAGAAGGTCTCGCGTGACGACCTCTACAAGGACGACGAGGCGGAAAAGACCGCCGCCTGAAGGCTCCAGGAGGGCCCTCCATAGAGCCTTCCATTAAGGATGATCAGCGAAGAGGTCGAGCTAGCCAGGTGGCCGGCTGGGCCTCTTTGTACGAATCAGCTTCAAGTGCCTCACGGATTAAGCCTTAATTCGCTCCGCACTTGTCAGGCGCGAATTGGGCTATATCTGTCGGTACGCCTTCTGCTTCTACCAAGTTCTTCTACCAAGTTCCTGCATCACGGGACGTCCATCGGCCTTCCGGCCCATCCAGCCAAACTGGCAGCCAAGACTGGCGATGTCCGCCTCTTCAAAACCCTAGGTGACTCATGCGCGATCCGGTTGAAACCTACATGAACCTCGTGCCGATGGTGGTCGAGCAGACCAACCGTGGCGAGCGCGCCTACGACATTTTCTCGCGCCTTCTGAAAGAGCGCATCATCTTCCTGACCGGACCGGTCGAGGACGGCATGTCGACGCTGATCGTCGCGCAGTTGCTGTTCCTTGAGGCGGAAAATCCGAAGAAGGAAATCTCGATGTACATCAACTCGCCGGGCGGCGTGGTGACGTCGGGTCTCGCGATCTACGACACCATGCAGTTCATCCGCCCGCCGGTCTCGACGCTGTGCACGGGCCAGGCCGCCTCGATGGGCTCGCTGTTACTTGCCGCCGGCGAAAAGGACATGCGCTTCTCGCTGCCGAACGCGCGCATCATGGTGCATCAGCCCTCCGGCGGCTTCCAGGGCCAGGCTACCGACATCATGCTGCACGCCCAGGAAATCCTGAACCTGAAGAAGCGGCTCAACGAGATCTACGTGAAGCACACCGGCCAGACCTACAAGGCGATCGAGGACGCGTTGGAACGCGACAAGTTCCTGACCGCGAGCGATGCCAAGGAGTTCGGTCTGGTCGACAGGGTCATCGACAAACGCGCCGAAGAGGCGTCGGCGAAGACTCCGTAGCACTACGGTCACGGCGATCCCTCCGGGGAATGCCGTGCATCCATCAGGGTGCGTTCACGTTAAAGACACGTGTGCGCGTCGCAAAAACGCAGTTTTGCGCCCTGCGACAGGCAGAAAGTTCCGCTTTCGTGCTTGTTTTTCGTGGCAATCCAGCAACGCCGGGGTGATTTCGATCACTTCGCCCGTGCCAAGACCGGAAATCACGGTATTGTCACGGGTAGCCGGCGACCCCCGATTAGCGAATTCTTGATAGTCGGGTGACAGCATGGTTGGCTACGAACGATCGGCTATGATCGCGGGAGAATTGAGACCGTGATTCGCACGGGATGTAACGCGTAGGGTCTTTTTTGGTACGGAATTTGCTCTATTTAAGCTTCATGCCGATCATCGTGTCGGAATGGAGCGATCGAGCGGAACGGGATCGAACCGCGGACGGAGACATGAATGAGTAAGGTCGGCACGAGCGACTCCAAGAATACGCTGTATTGCTCGTTCTGCGGCAAGAGCCAGCACGAAGTCCGTAAACTGATCGCGGGTCCCACGGTCTTCATTTGCGACGAGTGCGTTGAGCTCTGCATGGACATCATCCGCGAGGAGAACAAATCCTCGCTCGTGAAGTCGCGCGACGGCATTCCGACGCCGAAGGAAATCTGCAAGGTCCTGGACGACTACGTGATCGGCCAGAGCCATGCGAAGAAGGTCCTGTCGGTCGCGGTGCACAATCACTACAAGCGCCTCAACCACCAGACCAAGCACAACGACGTCGAGCTTGCGAAGTCGAACATTCTGCTGATCGGTCCGACCGGCTCGGGCAAGACGCTGCTCGCGCAGACGCTCGCCCGCATCCTGGACGTGCCGTTCACGATGGCGGACGCGACGACGCTGACCGAAGCCGGCTATGTCGGCGAGGACGTCGAGAACATCATCCTGAAGCTGCTCCAGTCCGCCGACTACAATGTCGAGCGCGCCCAGCGCGGCATCGTCTACATTGACGAAATCGACAAGATCAGCCGCAAGTCCGACAATCCCTCGATCACGCGCGACGTGTCAGGTGAGGGCGTGCAGCAGGCGCTGCTCAAGATCATGGAAGGCACGGTGGCTTCGGTCCCGCCGCAGGGCGGCCGCAAGCATCCGCAGCAGGAATTCCTGCAGGTGGACACCACCAACATCCTGTTCATCTGCGGTGGTGCGTTCTCCGGCCTTGAAAAGATCATCTCGGCACGTGGACGTTCGACCTCGATCGGCTTCGCCGCTCAGGTGCTCGCGCCGGAAGACCGCCGTACCGGCGAAATCTTCCGTCACGTCGAGCCGGAGGATCTCCTGAAGTACGGGCTGATCCCGGAATTCGTCGGCCGTCTGCCTGTCGTGGCGACGCTGGAGGATCTGGACGAGGCTTCGCTCAAGAAGATTCTGGTCGAGCCGAAGAACGCGCTGGTGAAACAGTACCAGCGGCTGTTCGAGATGGAGAACATCGAGCTGACCTTCGCCGACGAGGCGCTTGGCGCGGTGGCCCGCAGGGCGATCGAGCGCAAGACCGGTGCGCGCGGACTGCGTTCGATCCTCGAGGCGATCCTGCTCGAGACCATGTTCGACCTGCCGGGCCTCGAAGGTGTGGAAGAAGTCGTGATTTCGCGCGAAGTCGTGGAAGGAACGGCGCGTCCGCTCTACATCTACGCCGATCGGTCCGATCGCGCCGTCGAGAACGCCAGCGCCTGATTTGCGGCGCTGGAACGCTCCAATCGTCTCATCAATTGAGGGCTGCGGAAAGTATCTCCGCAGCCGGTGTTGTGTCACTTATTTGCGTGCGTAAGCGCCTGATGGCGCGCGTCTTTCAATGACTTGACACCCCCCGGGTCGATAGCCACCTAATGTCGGCGGCGAGCGAGAATTCTCTTCAAGATTCGCCTCAGTTCCGATTCGGCAGGCCGGTCCAACTTGAGAAAAGGACCGACCGGTTTTGCGGATCACCTCGGCACCTTGTGGCGGTTGCGCATGAGCATGGCGGGCTGCGTGCAAGGGGGCAAAGCAAAAGGAAAAGGCCATGACTAATCCAAAACCCAGGCCAACCATCGTTCATGGCGAAACACACGCCTATCCCGTGCTGCCCCTGCGCGACATCGTCGTCTTCCCGCACATGATCGTTCCGCTCTTCGTCGGCCGCGAGAAGTCGATCCGCGCGCTCGAAGAGGTGATGAAGAACGACGCGCTGATCATGCTCGCGACCCAGAAGAACGCGTCCGACGATGATCCGGCCCCCGATTCCATTTACGAGACCGGTACGCTTGCCAGCGTGCTGCAGCTCTTGAAGCTTCCCGACGGCACCGTGAAGGTGCTGGTCGAAGGGCTCGAGCGTGCGCGTGTGCAGAAATACACCGATCGCGCCGACTATTACGAAGCGACCGCGATTGCGCTCGCCGACACCGATGCGAAGTCGGTCGAGGCGGAGGCCATGGCGCGCTCGGTCGTGTCCGACTTCGAGAGCTACGTGAAGCTCAACAAGAAGATCTCGGCCGAGGTCGTCGGCGTCGTGCAGGCGATCACCGACTTCGCCAAGCTCGCCGATACCGTCGCCTCGCATCTCGCCGTCAAGATCGCGGATCGCCAGGGCATCCTGGAGACGCTTTCGGTCACGCAGCGCCTGGAGAAGGTGCTGGGCCTGATGGAGAGCGAGATCTCGGTGCTGCAGGTCGAGAAGCGCATCCGCTCGCGCGTCAAGCGCCAGATGGAGAAGACCCAGCGCGAGTATTATCTCAACGAGCAGATGAAGGCGATCCAGAAGGAACTCGGCGACGACGAAGGTCGTGACGAGCTCGCCGATCTCGAAGAGAAGATCTCCAAGACCAAGCTCTCCAAGGAAGCGCGCGAGAAGGCACAGCATGAGCTGAAGAAGCTGCGCCAGATGTCGCCGATGTCCGCGGAAGCGACCGTCGTGCGCAACTATCTGGATTGGCTGCTGTCGATCCCGTGGAACAAGAAGTCCAAGGTGAAGAAGGATCTGGAAGCCGCGCAGGCGGTTCTGGATGCCGACCACTACGGGCTCGAGAAGGTCAAGGATCGCATCGTCGAGTATCTCGCGGTGCAGACGCGCGCCAACAAGCTGACCGGACCGATCCTGTGCCTCGTCGGACCTCCCGGCGTCGGCAAGACTTCGCTCGGCAAGTCGATCGCGAAGGCGACCGGACGCGAGTTCGTGCGCGTCTCGCTCGGCGGCGTGCGCGACGAGGCCGAGATCCGTGGTCACCGCCGGACCTACATAGGCTCAATGCCCGGCAAGATCATCCAGTCCATGCGCAAGGCGAAGTCGTCCAATCCGCTGTTCCTGCTGGACGAGATCGACAAGATGGGCGCCGATTTCCGCGGCGATCCGTCCTCGGCTTTGCTCGAGGTACTCGACCCCGAGCAGAACGCGACCTTCAACGACCACTACCTCGAGGTCGACTACGATCTGTCCAACGTGATGTTCATCACGACCGCGAATACGCTCAATATTCCGGGACCGCTGATGGACCGCATGGAGATCATCCGGATCGCGGGCTACACCGAGAACGAGAAGGTCGAGATCGCGCGCAAGCATCTGATCCCGACAGCGGTGTCCAAGCATGGCCTGGACTCCAAGGAGTTCTCGATCGACGACGACGCGCTGCTGCTGCTGATCCGCCGCTACACCCGCGAAGCGGGCGTACGTAATCTGGAGCGTGAGCTCTCCACACTCGCCCGCAAGGCGGTGAAGGAGCTGATGATCTCCAAGAAGAAGTCGGTCAAGGTCACCGAGAAGACTCTCGAAGAGCTTCTGGGCGTGCCGAAGTACCGCTACGGCGAGATCGAGAGCGAGCCGCAGGTCGGTATCGTCACCGGCCTTGCCTGGACCGATGTCGGCGGCGAGCTTCTGACCATCGAAGGCGTCATGATGCCCGGCAAGGGCAAGATGACGGTCACCGGCAATCTGCGCGATGTGATGAAGGAATCGATCTCGGCGGCGGCGTCCTACGTGCGCTCGCGCGCGATCGTCTACGGCATCGAGCCGCCGCTATTCGACCGGCGCGACATCCACGTGCACGTGCCGGAAGGTGCGACGCCGAAGGACGGTCCGTCGGCCGGTGTGGCGATGGCCACCGCGATCATCTCGGTCATGACCGGCATTCCGGTCCGCCATGATGTCGCGATGACCGGTGAGATCACGCTGCGCGGCCGCGTGCTGCCAATCGGCGGCCTCAAGGAGAAGCTGCTGGCCGCTGCCCGCGGTGGCATCAAGACGGTGCTGATCCCCGAGGACAACGCCAAGGATCTCACGGAGATTTCCGATGCGATCAAGGGCGGCATGGAGATCATCCCGGTCTCGCGCCTCGACGACGTCGTCGCCAAGGCCCTGGTGAAGAAGCCGGTGCCGATCGTCTGGGAAGAGGACACCAAGGTGACGGTGAAGCCGGACGGCGACGAAGCCGCCGGCGGCCTGACCGCTCACTGAGATCGCAGCTCGGAAAGATGATAAAACGGCGCCTTCGGGCGCCGTTTTTGATTGGGGCAGCGGATGACGACAATGCACATCGACGGGCAATGCCATTGCGGGCAGATCACCTTTGAAGCCGAGATCGACCCCGAGACGGTGTCGGTCTGCCACTGCACCGATTGCCAGACGCTGACGGGCTCGCCGTTCCGGGTGACTGCCGTATGTTCCGGCGCCGATGTCCGTCTGACCGGCGGTTCGCCAAAAATCTACGGCAAGCGCGGCGACAATGGCCGGATGCGCTTCCAGCACTTTTGCGCCGATTGCGGTTCCCCGCTGTTCACCAGCGGCGAGGGTGACCAGGCCGACGATTGGGGCATCCGCTGGGGCAGCATCCGCCAGCGCGACAAATTGCGGCCCGTCAGGCAGATCTGGTGCCAGTCGGCGGCAGTGTGGATCGACGCGGTACCGCTGCTGCCTGGCCGGCCGGGCGATTGAGGCCCAGGAAGTGGAGTTCCGCGCTTGCCCGTTCGGGGCCGGTGGGGATAAAGAAGCGGCGAGGGGCGGTTAGCTCAGTTGGTAGAGCGCCTGCTTTACACGCAGGATGTCGGCGGTTCGAGCCCGTCACTGCCCACCAGCCGTTGCTCGCGAAGCGAGCGCCGGCGTTGCGGGCCAGCCCTGCGAGCCGTCATACGGGAGGCCCGATGCAGCAGCCAAGCGGACACGAAGAGAACGCAGACCAGATCGCCTATTGGAACGGCCCGAGCGGGCAACGCTGGGCCGATCGCCATGCGGCACAGGAGAGCCTGCTCGGACCCATTTCCGACGTGCTGATCGACCGCGCCAGGCCGAAGCCGGGTGAGCGCGTCCTCGATGTCGGCTGCGGCTCCGGCGCAACGACGTTCGCGCTCGCGAAGGCTGTCGCGCCGAACGGATTTGCGCTCGGGCTCGACGTCTCCGATCCCATGTTGTCGCAGGCGCGCGCGCTGGCGCCGAAAGGCCTCCCGCTCGAGTTCGCACTGGCCGATGCGACGGTCCATCCATTCGAGCCGGCGAGCTTTGATCTGCTGGCCTCGCGGTTCGGCGTGATGTTCTTCGCTGACCCGATCGCATCTTTCACCAACCTTCGTCGTGCGCTGAAGCCGTCCGGGCGGCTCGCGTTTGCCTGCTGGCGTGAGCCGAAGGAAAATCCCTGGATGATGGCGCCGCTGATGGCGGTCTACAAACACGTCCCCAAGATGCCGCCGGTCGGGCCCGAGGAGCCCGGGCCTTTCGCCTTCGCCGCGGAAGAGCGCGTGAAACGCATCCTTGGCGGCGCCGGCTTCGTCGATGTCGCGATGGAGCCGCACGATCTCGCGATGGATGTCGCAATCGGTGGCGGGCTTGATGCCGCGGTCGAGGGCTCGCTCCAGATCGGCCCGGCCAGCCGCGCACTGCAGGGCCACCCGCCCGAGACGTATGCCGCCGCAAAAGCCTCGATCCGCGAGATGCTGGCGCCGTTCCTGAAGGGGCAGAGCGTGGCGCTCCAGGGCGCAATCTGGATCGTGACGGCGAAGGCGGCGTAGGCCCTGCTGTCTCTGCCGTCAGATGGGTCTGTGAGTTCTACACCACATCATCCGGCGCCAGGGCGCAGCCATTGTCGGGATGGGTTTCCACTTGAAGGGTGGTATGGCCGATGCGGAAGGAGGTCTTCAGCATCTGCGCGGTCTCCATCAGAAATGCGTCGCCGGCGCCGGTGGGCATGACGAGGTGGCAGGTCAGCGCCGTCTCCGTGGTCGAGATCGGCCAGACGTGGAGATCGTGGATCCCGGACACGCCGGAACGTGCCAGCAGGAACGCCCTGACCGCGGCGAGGTCGGTGCCTTTGGGGGCTGCCGCCATCGACATGTCGATGGAGCCGCGGAGCAGGCTGGTCGTGCTCCAGAGAATGGTGACGCAGATGACGAGGCTGGTGACGGGATCGAGCCAGAGCCAGCCGGTCCAGATGATCAGCGCCGCCGAGATGACGACGCCGAGCGAGACTGCGGCGTCGGCCGCCATGTGCAGATAAGCGCCCTCGATGTTGATGTCGTCCTTGCGGCCGCGCGCGAACAGCATGGCCGTAAAACCGTTGACGAGGATGCCGATGCCGGCGACCACCATCACGGTGACGCCCGCGACGGGCTCCGGTTCGCGCAGGCGCAGGACCGCTTCCCAGCCGATCGCACCGGTTGCAACCAGCAGGAACACGGCGTTCGCCAGTGCCGCCAGGATGGTGGAGGCGCGCAGTCCATAAGTGAAGCGACCGCTCGGCGCGCGCCTCGCCGCGATCGACGCGCACCAGGCCACGACCAGGCCGAGCACGTCGGAAAGGTTATGGCCGGCATCGGCGAGGAGGGCGGTGGAGTTGCCAATATAGCCATAGATCGCCTCGGCCACGACCAGCGCGGTGTTGAGCGAAATGCCGATCGCGAACGCCTTGCCGAAATTGGTGGGCGCATGGACATGCGCGTGGCCAGGACCGTGATCGTGACCATGATCGTGGCCGTGGCCGGCATGGTCATGATGACCGTGATGGTCGTGGTTGCCCAATTCTAGCGCTCCCCGGACGCTGCCAAATCAGGCGCTATTGTAGGCGTTTCGGTGCCTGCGTCACGGCGGAACAGCACGTAGAGCGCCGGCAGCACCAGCAGCGTCAGCACGGTCGAGGAGATGATGCCGCCGATCACCACGGTCGCGAGCGGGCGCTGCACCTCGGCCCCGGCCCCGGTGGCAAGGGCCATCGGCACGAAGCCGAGGGACGCCACCAGCGCCGTCATCAGCACCGGACGCAGGCGTGTCAGCGCGCCCTCGCGCACCGCGTCGGCAACGGGATGGCCTTCGCTGCGCAGCCGCTCGATGAAGGCGATGATGACGAGGCCGTTGAGCACGGCCACTCCCGACAGCGCGATGAAGCCGACGCCGGCGCTGATGGATAAGGGAATGCTGCGCAGCAGCAGCGCCACGACACCGCCGGTCAGCGCCAGTGGCACGCCGGAGAACACGAGAGCCGCGTCCGCTGCCGATCCCATGCCCATGAACAGCAGCAAGAACACCAGCAGCAGCGCCACCGGCACCACGAGCGTCAACCGCTTGGTGGCGGAGACAAGCTGCTCGAATTGTCCGCCCCAGCCGATCCAGTAGCCCGGCGGCAGCTTGACCTTTTCCGCGATGGCCGCCTCGGCGTCAGTGACGAAGGAGCCGAGATCGCGCGCGCGGACATTGGCGGTGACGACGATGCGCCGCTTGCCGTTCTCGCGGCTGATCTGGTTGGGGCCGGGTGTCGCATCGACGGTAGCGACCGACGACAGCGGCACATAGCGCATCTGGGTGAGGGGCGAGGCGGGCAAGGCCGTCCGGATCGGCGCGCTGGACGTCGCTTCCTCACCCGGCGGCAGCGGGATCGGGATCGCCCGGATCGCCTCGAGATTGCCGCGCAGATGCTCCGGCAGGCGCACGACGATGTCGAAGCGGCGGTCGCCCTCGAACAGCTTGCCGGCCGATTTGCCGCCCACCGCGATCTCGACGATGCCCTGCACCTCGCTGATGCTGAGCCCGTAGCGGGCGAGCGCCTGGCGGTCGAGGCGGACGGTGAGGATCGGCAGGCCCGAGACCTGTTCGATCTTGACGTCGCTGGCGCCGCGGATGCCCCGGATCGCGGCCTCCACCTGTTTTGCCGCGCCTTGCAGGATGTCGAGGTCATCGCCGAAGATCTTGACGCCGACGTCGCTGCGCACGCCGGAGATCAGTTCGTTGACGCGGAACTGGATCGGCTGGGAGATTTCATAGGCGCTGCCGGGGATGTCGTCGGCGGCACGGTGGATAGCCTCGATCACGTCCGACTTGGGCTTGTCCGGGTCGGGCCATTCGGCGCGCGGCTTCAGCATGATGTAGCCGTCGGTCTGCGCCGGCGACATCGGGTCGGTCGCAATCTCCGCGGTGCCGATGCGGGTGAAGAACTCCTTCACCTCCGGAATCTGCTTGATGCGCTTTTCCAACGCCATTTGCAGGTCCAGCGACTGGGTCAGGCTCGTGCCGGGAATCCGGATCGAAGCCAGCGCGATGTCGCCTTCGTCCAGGCTCGGAATGAACTCGCCGCCCATGCGCGCGGCGGCCACGCAGCTTGCGACCACGATGATGGCGGCCATGATTGCGACGCTGAGGCGATTGTCGATCGCAAGCCGGAGCAGGGGCAGGTAGGCGCGCTTCGCCAGCCGCATGAACAGGTTTTCCTGTTCGGACACCTTGCCGGTGACGAAGATGGCAACCGCCGCCGGCACGAAGGTGACGGAGAACAGCACCGCGGCGCCCAGCGCCATCAGCACTGTCAGCGCCATCGGCGTGAACATCTTGCCTTCGACGCCCGTCAGCGTCAGCACCGGCAGATAGACCACCGCGATGATCAGCGTTCCGAACAGGCTCGGCTTGATGACCTCGCTCGATCCGCGCCGGATCGCGCGCAGCCGTTCGGAGATCGTGAGCAGGCCGCCTTTCTCGCGCTGGGCCTCGGCCAGCATGCGCAGGCAGTTCTCGACGATGATCACGGCACCGTCGACGATGATGCCGAAATCGATCGCGCCCAGGCTCATCAAATTTGCACTGACCTTGGTCTCGACCATGCCGGTGATCGTCATGGCCATGGACAGCGGAATGACGCAGGCCACCACGAGCGCGGCGCGGATATTGCCAAGGATCAGGAACAGCACGGCCACGACCAGGGCCGCGCCCTCCAGCAGGTTGTTCTCGACCGTGCGGATGGTGGCCTCGACCAGATGGGTGCGGTCGTAGACGGTCCGCGTCACGACGCCGTCGGGCAGCGATTTGGCGATATCTTCCAGCCGGGCCGCGACACGGCGCGCCACCGTGCGGCTGTTCTCGCCGATCAGCAGCATGGCGGTGCCGAGCACGGTTTCCTCGCCATCGCGGGTCGCGGCTCCCGTGCGCAGATCGCGGCCTTCGGTGACGGTCGCGATATCCCTGACCCTGACGGGATTGCCGCCGCGCGAGCCGATGACGATGTCCCGGATCTCGCTGACATTGCCGACCTGGCCCGGCGAGCGAACCAGATATTGCTCGCCGTTGCGCTCGATATAGCCGGCGCCGACATTGGCATTGTTGGCGGCGAGCGCCGTCATGACGTCGCGAAAGCCGAGTCGGTAGGCCATCAGCTTGCCGGGGTCGGGGAGCACGTGGAATTGCCGCTCGAAGCCGCCGATGGTGTTGACCTCGATCACGCCGGGCACGTTGCGAAGCTGCGGCTTGATGATCCAGTCCTGCACGGTGCGCAAATCGGTCAGCGAATAGTCGTGACCGCCTTGCGTCTTCGCGCCCGCCTTGGCCTCGACGGTGTACATGAAGATTTCGCCGAGTCCGGTCGAGACCGGGCCCATCGCGACCTCGACGCCGGCCGGAAGCTGGTCTTTCACCTGCTGGATGCGTTCGCCGACAAGCTGGCGGGCAAAATAGATGTCGGTGCCGTCCTTGAAGACGACCGTCACTTGGCTCAAGCCGTAGCGCGACAGCGAGCGGGTGTAGTCGAGTTTCGGCAGGCCGCCCATCGCGGTCTCGACGGGGAAGGTGATGCGTTGCTCGGTTTCCAGCGGCGAATGGCCGGGCGCGCGGGTGTTGATCTGGACCTGGACGTTGGTGATGTCGGGTACGGCGTCGATCGGAAGGCGCTGGAAATTCCAGGCCCCGAAGGCGACGGCGCCGAACGCGAGCAGCAGGACCAGCCAGCGCTGCTGCAGCGAGAGCGCGATGAGACGCTCAATCATGCTCGGCCTCGCCCTTGCCCATCTCCGCCTTCACGACGAAGCTGTTTTCCGCGACGTAATGCTCGCCGGCTGAAAGGCCGGCCTTGATCTCGACATGACGGGGATCGGAATCGCCGAGCTCCACGGGGCGGGCCTCGATCTTGTCGCCGTCCTCGCGGACGAACACGATGGTCCGGTTCTCCAGCGTCTGGATCGCGCTTCGGCGCACGGCGACCGCGACGTTGCGCGCGGCGAGGATCAGCCGTGCCGTGACGAACAGGCCGGGACGCAAGCGCCCGTCCGGATTTGGCAGCACCACGCGCGCCAGCGCGGTCTGGGTCTCGCTGCTGCCGATCGGCGCCATGTAGGAGATCGTGCCCTTGATCTCGCCGCGGCCGTCGTCGGGATCGATCAGCACCTCGTCGTTGAGGCGAACGCGCCGCAAGTCCTGCCGATAGATCGACAGATCGACCCAGATGCTGGAGAGGTCGGCGACGACGAAGGCCGGTTTCTGTTCGGAGGCGTATTCGCCGAGCGAGATCTGCCGCTCGATGATGGTGCCGGCAATCGGCGCCTTGAGCTCGTAGACAGTGAGGCTCTGGTTGCTCTCGATCGCGGCGAGCAGATCGTCCTTGCCGACCTTGTCGCCGATGCGCTTCTGGATCGATTTGGCAACGCCGGGAAAGCGCGGCGTCACCTGCACCACCGCTTCCTGGTTGGCGCGCAGGATGCCGTTGAAGGCGAGCGTGTCAGTCAATGTCGCGCTCGCGGCCTCCGCCAGCGTCACGCCGGCGGCGGCAAGCTTGACGTCGGAGATCCGGATCCGGTCGGCGCCGTGCTCGTCCTGCTCGACATGGTCGTTCGGCTTCTCCGGCTTTTTGTCCGCGCTGTGTTCGGCATGCTCGACCCTGGCCGGGGCGAGCAGGGAATAGCCGTAAGCGCCAAGTGCGGCGGCAACGACGGCGACAAGGACGGTGGAGGACGTCTTCATCGTGCGCTCTCCCGCGCCAGCGTGAAGGGATTGCCGACGAGACCTTCGATGGTCGCCACCCCGGCATGGAAATTCTGGAGCGCCTCCTGCTCGCGCAGCCGCGCCTGGGTGACGCTCGCCTGCGCGTCGAGCACTTCGAGCAGGGTGAAGCGGCCCTGGCCGTAGCCTTGCGCGATTGCGTCCGAGGCTTCGGTGGCCTTGGGAATGGCGCTCTCGCGCAGCACCGCAAGCTCGCGCAGCGAGCCCTGAAGGGAGTCGTAAGCGCGGCCGGCGACCACGATCAGCGTGTTGCGGTTGGCCTCGCGCTCGGCCTTGGTCTTGGCGAGGCTTTCCTGTGCCGAGAGGATATTGCCCTGGTTCTGGTCGAACACGGGAATCGGCACCGAGACGGTGAGGCGCGCCGCGTCGTCATTGGTCTCGTTGAAATGGCGCCAGCCGGCGGCGATCCGCACGTCGGGATAGGGCCTGAGCCGGGCCAGCAACAGCTCGGCGTTACGCTGGGCATAGATCGCGGTCCAGCGCACCAGCTGCGGATTGGCATCGATGGCGGCGACGACCGACTGGAACGTCGGTGGCCGTCCCATGGTGTCGAGCCGGCCGGAGACCTCGCCGAATTTCGCTGCCGCGTCGCCCATCAAGACCGCAAGCTCGCGCCGGGCGCTGGCCAGCGTCGCCTTGAAGCGTTCGCGGTCGGCCTTCACCAGGGCGGAAGCTACCTCGGCACGACCGGTCTCGGCCGGCGAGGAGGCGCCGGCCTCGACGCGGCGGCGCAACAGCGGCGTCAGCCGGTCGATGGCGGCGATCTGCTCGTCGAGGATCTGGATGCGCCGCTGTGCGCCGAGCACACTGAGGAAGGCGATCGCCGTCTCCGAGAGCACCTCCAGCCTGACGGCCTTGCGCTGGATCGCGGCAACCTCGATGCCGGCGACGCCCGCTGCGATCCGCGCGTCGCGCTTGCCGAACAGCTCGAAGGCCTGGCTGATCTGCAGCGTGGTCTCGGCCGATCGCGTGCCGCGATAGATGCCGGACCCGAACGAATTGTCCTGTTCGTAGGACAGCTCCGGATTGAGAAGCGCGCCTGCCTGGATGCGCTCGCCCGTGGCGATGCCGACGTCGCGCTCCGCCGCGGTCAGCCGCGGGCTCGTGGCCAGCGCGCGCGAGAGCGCGCTCCGCATCGTCAGTGTCTGGGCGTGGGACGGCGCAAGCGCCAATCCACCAATCAGACACGCTGCCGCGCACGCCAGGCGCACGGCCATTCCCCTGCCAAACATGAAATCGACCTGTGAAGGATGAACCGAATGGGCGCGGGGCGCCCGACCAATCCGTTCAGGCAATATGTTTGGGAGGCGGGGAGTCGGTATCGGGGACAATGCCGGCGAGCCGGGATACGCGTTGCGGGCGCGACGTGGACACGAGCGCGACCGATACGGCCGGCGGCGCCGGCTGCACGACCATCACCGAGAAGCAGCCATGGCAATGATGCCCGCCGATGGCCTTGTGGTCGCTGTGATCTGAGGAGCCATCAATGACCGCAGCGATCTCCGTGCCGCCGCCGGGCGTGGTGACGTCGATGTCGTGCAGGCCGTGCAGCGTTCCCGCGAGCAGATAGACAACCGCGATCAGCACAGACATCAGCCCGCGCCAGTTGCGCGGGCGGCAAGATCCTGAGGGCTGGCGGTTCGCGAGCACGACGTCACTCTGATTGCGGTCTGCGTCCGGCCTAGCATGGGCGAGGGAATAGTGTCGACCCGCAACATTGTTACGTCCCTGACGCAATTGCCGCAGCAGTGGCGGAGACGCCAGCGCTTCTCATTGACGCGTGATCAGGCTCAGTTGAGCATCGGCTGGCGCTCCGCGTGCCAGCTCCGGAATGTCGCCGGTGTCGCCGGCTTCGACCGTGACGACGGCGCGACAGCTGGCTTCCATTGCCCGTTCCAGCCATTTGATGGCTTCATCGATCCATTGGTCGTGGTGCTCGGGATCGGCGATCGCCTTTTCCCGGAATGCATCTGCCTGATGAAGGCACGCCGTTCTGCGATCCACGCGGCTCTCCCGATCCGGAGGTCCCGCCCCGATCGCATCTTCGATGATCCCGGCGCCGGCGTCGCTAACATAGGACAGGGAGCGCAGCTCAAAACAAAGGCCCCCGGCTCCGGTGTTGACCGGCTGGGGCCCCGTGCTCGCAACTTCATCCTTGGGGCTCACATCCAACCCGACTCCGGTGAGTTCGTTCCTGTCGGCTGCAAAAACTAGGAACGTTCCGTCTTCCTCCTCATTAGCGAGCAGGGAAAAATCGAGGAGGACGCACCATGAACGGACTGATTTATCTCGTCGGCTTGATCGTGGTGATCATGGCTGTCTTGTCGTTATTCGGCCTGCGTTGAGAGAGCTGAATATGACCATCGAAGCTCTCGTGCAGGAAGAAGTCACCGAAAGTCGTCCGCGAGTCGCCGAAGACCGCTGGAGCATCCAATGGAGTTCTATCGTCGCAGGCGCATTCGCCGCCGCCGCGTTGTCCTTCATCCTGGTGAGCTTTGGCGTCGCTATCGGGCTCGGCGTCAGCTCGACGTCGCCGACATGGCGCGACGCATCAGCGGCTCTAGCGCTTCTTTCGGGGTTGTATTTGATTTTGCAGGCGATCGCCAGTTTCGGCTTCGGCGGCTATATCGCGGGCCGCACCACGCGTCAGGCGGCCGCAATTTCGGCCATCGATGACGATGGCGAGCGGTGGGACGGGCTCCATGGCCTGATGTCATGGGCGCTTGCCGTACTGATCGGCGGCGTTTTCCTCGCCTTTCTCGGTGCGGGTACAATTGACCGCTCTCCGGCACGTTCTTCGTCAGGCAACGCGACCGCAGCCGAGCCGCTTTTAGGTTATGAACTGGACAAGCTATTCCGTGCGCGTCGGCCTCCCACCGATCTCGGGGAAACCCGCGCTGAAGCCGGACGCATCCTGATGACGTCGTCGAGCCACAGCGGCGTCAGCAGCGACGATCGAACCTATCTTGTGCAGCAGGTTACAGCGTTGACGGGACTGACCGGGCCGGACTCCGAGCGCCGGGTCGACGCCGCGATTGCGGACTCCCGGACGGCGATCAACCGTGCGCGACACAGCTCGATCATCCTCGCATTCTCGGTTGCAGCCGCAACTCTGATCGGGGCCGTGGTAGCCTGGGCTGCTGCTGTTGCCGGCGGACGGCATCGCGATGGAGAGCCACTGCCGAACTGGATCGTGAGCTCCAACCGCTTCCATCGCACTCCTCGCGCGAAGCCGGTGCCGTAAAGGCTGCGGCCTGCGCTTGTGGCCGGGAGCAAGCCCGGCCACGGCGTCTGCGCGTATCTACGCTTTCTCCTCCCAGATCATCGCGAGATGCACGATGGTCTGCACGGCTTTCTCCATGTCCTGCCGGCTGACCCATTCGAGGCGCGAGTGAAACGCGTGCTCGCCGGCAAAGATGTTGGGGCAGGGAAGGCCCATGAAGGAGAGCCGGGAGCCGTCGGTGCCGCCGCGGATCGCGGTGCGCATCGGGCGCAGGCCGGCGCGGCGGATCGCTTCGATGGCGTATTCGAGGATGTGCGGATGACGATCGATCACCTGCTTCATGTTGCGGTACTGCTCTCGCACCTCGAACCTGTAGGTCGAGCGCGGATAGTCCTTCATCACGTCCTTGACGATGTTCTCGAGCAGGACTTCCTTCTCCTTGAGCCCTTCCTCGGTGAAGTCGCGCACGATGAAGGAGAGCGTTGCCTGCTCCAGTGCGCCCTCGATGCCGATCGGATGCAGAAAGCCCTGCTTGCCTGAGGTCGTCTCGGGCGAGCAGCCTTCCTTCGGGAGCCGCTCGACGATGGCCGCCGCGATCTTGATCGCGTGCTCCATCTTGCCCTTGGCATAGCCGGGATGGGCACTGACGCCGTTAATGGTGATGACGGCGCCGTCGGCGGAAAAGGTCTCGTCCTCGACGCAGCCCGCGCTCTCGCCGTCCATGGTGTAGCCGAACTCGGCGCCGAGCTTCGTCAGGTCGACATTGTCGACGCCGCGGCCGATCTCCTCGTCGGGCGTGAACAGGATCTTGATGGTGCCGTGCTTCACTTGCGGATTGTTGATGAAGAAATGGGCGGCATCCATGATCTCGGCGACGCCGGCCTTGTTGTCGGCTCCGAGCAGCGTGGTGCCGTCGGTGGTGATGATGTCGTTGCCGATCTGGTTCTTCAGCGCTGGATGCTCGGCGAAGCGGATCACCTGGCTGGTGTCGCCGGATAGAGTGATATCGCCGCCGCGATAGTTGTTGACCACCTGCGGCTTGACGTCCTTGCCGGTAACGTCGGGCGAGGTGTCCATGTGCGAGCAGAAGCAGATCACGGGCACCTTCTTGCCGGTGTTCGCCGGGATCGTTCCGTAGACGTAGCCGTAATCGTCGAGATGGGCATCGGCAACGCCCATGTCTCTAAGCTCGGCGGCGAGAACACGGCCGAGGTCTTTCTGCTTCTCGGTCGACGGCGAGGCCGGGGATTCCGGATCGGACTGGGTGTCGATGAGGACGTAGCGCAGGAAGCGCTCGGTCACGGTATGCGAAAAGATGAGGGAGGACATTTCTGGTCAAACCGCCGGGTCAGGGGAGAGAGGCGGTATACCAGAAAAGTGGGCCGCGTTGCGGCGGGACGACGCTGCTCAGGCTTAACGAAACGTGAGTGGTTAGATCGCCTCTTTCAGTTCCTTGACCGGGCGGAAGGCGACTTTCTTGCTGGCCTTGATATGGATCGGCTCGCCAGTCGCGGGATTACGGCCGGTGCGGGCGGCGCGCTTGCGGACCTGGAGGATGCCGAGCCCGACGATGCGGACGCGGTCGCCCTTCTTGAGGTGCTTGGTGATCAGGTCGACCATGTCGGTCAGGACCGCCTCGGCGCGCTTTTTCGACAGGTCCTGGCTCTCCGCGATGTCGGCGGCGAGGCGCTTGAGCGTGATGGTGGTGGGAGCGGCAGCCTTCTTCGCCGAGTCCTTCTTAGCCATGTCTGGCCTCCTCGATGTCTGGCCTCCTCGATTCCTGCCGGTGGTCGGGAAGACGGCCCCGGAACCCGCAAGTTCCCGGAGGCGTAGACGATTCGGGACCGGACTGACTACGCCGGCCCTCGCGGCCGAGGGTCACGTTCGTGCGCACCCTCGACGGAAATCCGCTCGTTCAGGCTGCGGATGCAACGTCCTTGACTTCAACAGGTCCGGCCTTTAAGTCCCCCCTCGTTCCGCAGACATTTGCGTGTCACGCGGGAGTAGCTCAGTTGGTTAGAGCGCCGGCCTGTCACGCCGGAGGTCGCGGGTTCGAGCCCCGTCTCTCGCGCCATTTTTTGGCAATCCTTTCATACCCTTACCTCCGAATCCTCTTCTTGCTTCGATCCCCGGTCGCTCGCGGCACGACTCCTGCGTGCTTTTTGGCCTTCGACCGGCGTAAAACTCCCGCGCTCGCGCGGCGCCCTGTTGCGGTTCAGGCGAGAAATTCAAGCACAGATGCGGCAGCTATTGACCCGATCCATGTCGGCGTCCTCACCCGTCGCCTGAATCAAAAAGGCCGCCCGGAGGCGGCCACTGGTCTGTCCGTAAGCCTCGCGTCAGCGGATATCTGACGTCCCGGCGCTCGTCACCACGACCGGTTTACCGGCTTTGATCACGTGGGTGGACTGGGCGGTCTGGCTGTGATCGGCATTGGTGCGGGCTGCGATCCCGAAGCCGGCCACAGTGATGCCGGCCACCAGCGCCACCACCACGATCTTCATGTGGGTCGCACGATCAGCAGAGTGAATGGAGTGGTTCATCTGAGCCTCCCGACGGGCTTTACCGCCGTCTATGGCTCTCCTTGTAGGGACCGTCTGTTTCCGGATGGTTTCGCGGGTTCCGCAAAATGGTTTCATCTGGCCACCCGGCGGGTTTCACCGGGCGGAGGTGTTCAGGGCCTGCCTCAGGCTGCGGCCCGGCCGATATCGTCCCGGATGGTGTGGGCCGCCCAGACGAACAGGATCGCCCCCAGCGTGGTCGTGACCGCAGCCGAAAGCAGGGAATAGCGCACGGCGTTCGCGCCATAGCTGCCTTTGAGGGCATCGTTGACCATGCCCACGGCGAGCGGGCCGACGCCCTGGCCGAAGCAGGTGGCGGTGAGTGCGATGAGGGAGGAGGCCAGCGCCCGCATGCTCGGCTTGGCCACCGTCTGTGCGATCGCGAAGATCGGCCCGAGATGGAAGCCGACCAGGAACGAGGTCAGCGCCAGCATGGCCACCATCATCGCAAAGTCCTGCGTCAGCATGCATACCGCGAACACGGGGCCGGCGAGGCCAGAGGTGATCGCGGGCGCCCACAGCTTCCAGCGATCGTCGCGGCGGCTGATGTTGGCCACCACGAAGCCGCCGAGCAGGGTGCCGGCCATGCCGGCGAGCCCCTTGAAGGTGCCGGCATAGGTGCCGATCTCGGCGCTCGACAGATGGTACACGCGGGCCAGGAACGGCGGGATCCACGCCGCGGTCGCGTAGTTCGTGTAAGTGGTGAGACAGAAACCGATCAGCACGATGATGAAGCTTCGCTGGGATGCGAGGAAGCGCAGCGTCGGGCCGAGCGGCTCGGGCACGAAGCTCTCCTGCATGGCGCCGCGCTTCGGCTCGCAGATCGTCAGCCACAGGATCAATGCGAGCAGAATGCCGGGCACGCCCGCGACGTAGAACGCCATCCGCCAGCCATAGTGCTGGTTGACGTAGCCGCCGACGAAATAGCCGAGGAAGACGCCGAGATAGGTGCCGACGGCGTAGATGCCGAGCGCGCGCGGACGCTCGTTCTTGGCGAAGAGATCAGCGACGATGGATTGCGAGGCGGGCGAGCCCGCGGATTCGCCGATGCCGACGCCGATCCTCGCCAGCGCCAGCGAGGTGACAGTCGAAGCCGCGCCGCACAGTGCCGTCATCGCGCTCCAGAACGCGAAGGCGGCGGCGACGATGTTGCGCCGGTTGAGCCGGTCGGCGACGCGCGCGATGGGAATGCCGAGCAGGGAGTAGAACAGCGCGAAGCCGAAGCCCGCGAGCAGGCCCATCATGGTGTCGCTGAGCTGAAACTCCTTCTTGATCGGCTCGATCAGGACGTTGAAGATCGTGCGGTCGAGGAAATTCAGCGCATAGATGATGGTGAGCAGGCTCAGCACGTAATAGCGCCGCGCCGAAGGCTTTGCCGCGGCGGCCGTTCGCACCGACATTTGTGACGTCACATCGACCATCGCTTCCCCCAATTAGTCTTTGTTATCGTTGTCGGTCCAGCTCTTATTTGGAGCCGGATAGTCAGCCTTCGCGGATGTAATTCCCCGCTTCGAATTCGACGGGATGCGCGCTTGCGTCGAAGGAAATTCCGATCGGATCACGGCCTGCTTCCATCGCTTCGAGCTGGTCGCTCAGCATGCGCCGGATCATGAGGATGCCGCGGTCGCTCTGGCCGAAATGCTCCTCGGAATGGATGGTCTGCGGGCCCTGGCCGACCTGGGCCTCGTAGTCGCCGGGGAATTGCTGGTGCTCGGTCTCGGTCATGTCCCACCAGAACTTTCCGTTGAATTTCGAGCGCATGCGGCCGATGTCGCCGGAGTTCTTGACGCGGCCGGCGACATAGATGCGGAACGAGGTGTCGTCGATCGGCAGCGTCCAGCCGATCGACTCGACGCGGGCGAATTGCGCGACGCGCGGGTTCGGCACGACGCGCAAGGTGGGCAGCGCGGCCTCGGTGACGCGGTAAAAAACCTTGCCGTCATCCTGCTTGCGGATCGAGCGCACGGCGATGCCGCGCGGCGTCTTGTCGAATTTCACCTCCGGCATCGACGCCATCATGTTGGTGAATTGCGGACCCGAGAACGAGCCGTGCAGCACGGGCACGTGGTAGGGATCGACCACGTTCTCGAAATGCTGGAGCCAGTTGCAGGGGATGATCGCCGGACCACCGCCGCCGATCGAGGAATCGTCGGCTTCGACGAACTCGCCGTCATCCATGGTCTCCAGGCATTCGTAAGCCGGCAGCACCGGGCGTTTCTCGGCCGGACCCATATAGGCGAAGATCAGCCCGTAGCGCTCCTCGACCGGATACCAGGGCTGGCGCACCTTGTCCTTGTACTGACCGGCGTCGGGCTCGCAGGGCTGCTCCAGGCAGTGACCTTCGGTGTCGAACTTCCAGCCGTGATAGCAGCAGCGGATGCCGTCCTCCTCGACCTTGCCGTAGTAGAGCGTGGTGCCGCGATGGCAGCAACGCGCGTGCAGGAGGCCGACGCGGCCGTGCTTGTCGCGGAACAGCACCAGATCTTCGCCGAGGGCACGCACCTTCTTCGGCGTGTCGGTGGCATCACTGACAAGTCCGACCGGATGCCAGTAGCGGCGGAGCAGCTCGCCCATCGGTGTGCCGCGCACGACCGAGGTGAGCTCGGTACGTGTGAGCGCCGGCTTCATCGCATAGGCGGTGCCGAGATCGCGATCCCGCTGGGTGATGGTCATGCTGATCCTCCCGCTGTCGGCCGTGCTGGCCCGGCTTTTGACGCCTTGAACACCAGTGAAGGGCCGATCGATGACAATGTCAACGAATTTCCAAATGCCTCTTAGTCGCATTCGGATCAGGCTGGGGAGCTAGCGCTACCAACCCTTGGCACGCCGCGGCTTTCTTGGCAGAGGTGGATCATGAGCCAGACACCAGGCAGGGACGGGCGCACATCGTCCGATGCGGACGAAAGTCACTCGCCGGCGCCGATCACCGCGATGCTGTCGTCACGGCTGATGGTGCTGGCCAATCTGCTCAAGCGCGGTGCGATGCTGCGCTACAAGCGCCTAGCCGGATTGTCCTCCGTCGAGTTCGGCCTCGTCGCCTCGCTCGGGCGCCGGCCGCCGATGAGCGTGGCGCGGCTCGCCGAAGCCGTCGGGCAGGACAAGGGGCAGATCAGTCGCGCACTCGCGGAACTCGTCTCGCGCAAGCTGATCGCGAAGTCGGCGAACCCGAAGGACAGCCGCGAGGTGCTGGTCTCGCTCACACCGGCAGGGCTCGCCGCGCATGATGCGATCGTCGAAGGCGCGCAGGACCGCAATCGAAAATTGCTGGAACAGTTGAGCAAGGACGAGTTCGAAACGCTGTTGGCGCAGATCGACCGTCTCACGGCGACGGCAGAGAAGCTGCTCGAAGCCGAGAAAGTTCCGCGCTGATTGCGCGGCAATCTGCGGAAATATTGGATCGCTTCAAAGAAATTTTCTAAGAATCCTTCTTTTCTAAGAATCGTTCTAAGAACTTTTCAATTAGGGATTTCGCGCGCGCTCACTTAAGCGTCACCGCAGTGCCGTCACGGGACTGACGGCATGACGCATGCAGATACGTTTGGGGTGGCGCGTGAACAGTCTTGGAATGCTGCGGTCGGCCGTATTGGCGACCGCATCCGCTTGGGTTTTGGTGCCGCAGGCATCGCTTGCACAATCTTCTGCGCAGAGCGGCGCGCAGAATATTCCGTCGGTGACCGTCGCCGCGCCGGAAGGGCGCCGCCGTGCTGCCGCCGCCCAGCGTCGCGCGCCGCGATCAATCCAGCAGACTGCTGACCGAAGCAAGCCGCGGCCGCAGCGCAATATCGGTTTCGTCGAGACCCCGCTCGGCCCGGTGCATGGCTACGTCGCCGGTCGCAGTTCGTCGGGCACCAAGACCAACACGCCGATCATGGAGACGCCGCAGTCGGTCTCGGTGATCGGCGCCGAGCAGATCCGCGACCAGAAGCCGAACAAGCTCGACGAAGTGCTGCGCTACACCGCCGGCGTGCGCGCCGGAACTTTCGGTGCCGACACCCGCAACGATTGGTGGCTGATCCGCGGCTTCAAGTCCGATGACGTCGGCCTGTTCCTCGATGGCATGCAGCTGTTCTACACGTCCTATGCGAGCTGGAAGCTGCAGCCGCCGAACATGGAGCGCGTCGAGGTGCTGCGTGGTCCGTCGGCCGTGCTCTATGGCGGATCGAGCCCGAGCGGCATCGTCAACGTCATCAGCAAGATGCCGCCGACCGAGCCGGTCCGTTACATCGAGACCGGCGTCAACAATTTCGGCAATGCCTATGTCGGCTTCGATGTCGGCGGTCCTGTCGCGACGCAGTCCCAGGACGGCAAGCTGTTCTACCGCGTCGTCGGCCAGGTCCAGAACGGAAATACCCAGGTCAATTTCACGCCCGACAACAACTACTTCATCGCGCCGTCGTTCACCTGGAAGCCGGATGCCGACACCACCTTCACGGTGCTGGCCTCGGCCTCGAAGCAGGACACCCGCGGCATCAACTTCCTGCCCTACCAGGGCACGGTGACCAACGCGCCGTTCGGCAAGATCCCGACCAGCTTCTTCGTGGGCGATCCCAGCGTCGACAAGTTCACGCGCGAGCAGGAGATGCTCGGCTACCAGTTCGAGCGCAATCTCACCGACGATTTGACGTTCCGGCAGAACGCGCGATTTGCACATATCGACCTGACCTATCGCGGCTACATCGGTAATGGCTGGGACAATATCAATACGGCTACGATGGGCCGCTACAATTGGTATGCAAAGAACACCGCCAATCAGGCCAATCTCGACAACCAGCTCGAGTATCGCTTCAACAGTGGCCCGGTCAGGCACACGATGCTGTTCGGTGTCGATCTGAAGGGCTATCAGATCGATGACTATCAGGCCTTCAACTTCGGCACGGTTCCTCCGATCAACGTCTTCAATCCAGCCTATGGTATCGAGATCCCGCTCGCGGGCGCGCCGTTCCGCAACTTCCTGCTCACGCAGAAGCAGGCCGGCACCTACGTTCAGGACCAGATGAAGTTCGGCAACTTCACGCTGGTGCTGAGCGGCCGCAATGACTGGGTCGAGACGACGCAGGCCGCCCGCGACACTGGCGCAAACATCGCCCAACGCGACGACAGCAGATTCAGCGGCCGCGCCGGCTTGATCTACAATTTCGACAACGGCATCGCGCCCTATGTCTCCTATTCGACGAGCTACAATCCGATCATCGGCCTCAACGCACAGAACCAGCTGTTCCTGCCGGAGACCGCCAGGCAGGCCGAGATCGGCGTCAAGGTCGCGCCGAAGGGATTCGACGGCTACTTCACCGCCTCGGTATTCGACCTGAAGCGCCAGAACGTGGCTACCACCGATCCGTTGAATGTGCTGCTGCAAAACCAGACCGGAGAGGTGACCTCGCGCGGCATCGAGCTCGAAGCCGTGGCCAATGCCACGAAGGAGCTGAAGCTGATCGGCGCGTTCACGGCCTATCACCTGTTCAACAGCCGGGATCTCGACCCGTCGCTGGTCGGCAAGACGCCGACCAACACGCCTGAGTTGCTGGTATCGGGCTGGGCGGACTACACCTTCAAGGACGGCCCGCTTGAGGGCTTCGGCTTCGGTGGCGGTGCGCGCTATGTCGGGTCTTCCTGGGCCGACGCCGCCAACACCCTCGAGGTTCCCGCGGTTGTGCTCGGCGATCTCGCAGTCCATTACGAATGGCAGAACTGGCGCACGGCTATCAACGTGATCAATCTGACCGACAAGATCTATGTCGCGAGCTGTGCCTCGGCGACGTCGTGCTTCTACGGCGACCGCCGGCGCGTCACCGCCAGCGTTTCCTACAAATGGTAGGCGCAGGCGAGGGGAGGGCTTCGTGAAGGCGCGCACGGTCAGGCTCTGGTCCGTGGTCCACACCTGGACCAGCCTGATCTCGACCGTCTTTCTGGTGCTGCTCTGCCTGACCGGCCTGCCGCTGATCTTCCATCACGAGATCGATGAGCTCCTGGGCTATGCCCCCCAGCCCGAAGCTCATGCGAGCGCGGCGCGTGCGACGACCCAGGCGGTCGCCGACGCCGCGCTCGCCGCCGATCCCGGCCGCGTGCTGCAATATATCTCCTGGGACAAGGACGAGCCC
This sequence comes from Bradyrhizobium sp. LB14.3, assembly GCF_040547985.1. Lineage (NCBI taxonomy): Bacteria > Pseudomonadati > Pseudomonadota > Alphaproteobacteria > Hyphomicrobiales > Nitrobacteraceae > Bradyrhizobium > Bradyrhizobium sp. LB14.3. Next base: position 101,664 of record NZ_JBEPQT010000006.1, on the reverse strand, counting down.
GGGATCGTCACGGCTTTCACCAACAGTGCCGTCGACGGGCTGCCCGATAATACCACCGTGCGCGCCTTCGATGCGGTCTCGACCAAGCTGCTCGGCCCGGTCGGCGTCGGGCCGATGCTGATCGTTCTGAAGCTGCACACCGATATGTTCGCGGGCCAGCCCGGAAAGCTGTTTCTGGGCGGGATGGGTCTGCTGTTCGCAATCGCCATCATCTCCGGCGTGGTGCTGTACTGGCCGTTCACTCGCCGTTTGCGCTTTGCCACTATTCGCGACCGCGCCTCAACCCGCGTGCGCTGGCTCGACTGGCACAATTTGATCGGCGTGGTGACGGTGGCCTGGGCGCTGGTGGTGGGCCTGACCGGCGTCGTCAACACCTGGGCCGAGCTGATGCTCAACCAGTGGAAGGTGACCGAACTCGCCAGCATGGTCGCGCCATATACCGGCAAGCCGCCACCGTCGCATCTGGCGTCGCTCGACGACGTCGTCGCACGCGCCAGACACACCGCGCCCGGCATGGAGGTCGCCTTCATCGCCTTTCCAGGGACGCCCTTCACCTCGTCGCATCACTTCGCCGCCTTCATGCGCGGCGACACGGCGTTGACGGCGCGGCTGCTCAAGCCGGTGCTGCTCGACGGAGAGACGGGGGAGGTCGCCGACAGCCGCGCGCTGCCGGTCTATCTCCAGGCGCTCCTGATCTCGCAGCCGCTGCATTTCGGCGACTATGGCGGGATGCCGCTCAAGGTGATCTGGGCCGCGCTCGACCTGCTCACGATCGTTGTGATCGGCAGCGGTCTCCATCTCTGGCTGGCGCGGCGGCGCAAGCGCGCGCCTGCCAAATCCAACGCATTCGCCAGACGAGCCCCGGTCCCGTCGTGATGCATGCCTCCCCTGACCGTACGCGCCGGTGGATACGTGTCTTTGCCGCACCTGTCCTGCTTGCGGCTGCGACCATCACCGGTCTGCTCGCTGCGCTGCTCTGGGGGACCGTCGGCCAGTACGTCGCCTGGGTGACCGTGGGAGCGCCTGTGCTGGTCATCGCCTGGGTTTGGGTGCGCCGCGGCGGCCAAAAACCCCGGCATTTTGACCGGATGTTGCGCGGCAAGTAGCCGCCTCAGCCCGTGCGCCGCAATCTCAGAACCGCTGCCCTGCAAAACCGTGGGCGCTCTTGCCCAACCCTTGCCGGGTTTTCTGATCTGCTCCATACCAGCGCGGGGTGATTCCGGAATTTCATCGTTCCGGGAGCGGGAAAGGGCCTAAAAAGAGCGTGTCTTGCGCCCATTGGTGCACTGCGCTAAGGCTCAGAACAATTCCAAACTGGACGAATCCGTGGCTGTCCCGAGGCTGCGGGAAAAAGGGCTCGTCAATGAGCGGCATTCTTCAGAACTATCTTCCACTCGTGGTATTCATAGGGGTAGCGGGCCTTATTGGCCTTGTGCTGCTGATCGCGCCCTTCATCGTCGCGTTCCAGCAGCCGGATCCGGAAAAGCTGTCGGCGTATGAGTGCGGTTTCAACGCCTTCGACGACGCCCGCATGAAGTTCGACGTTCGCTTCTATCTGGTCGCCATCCTCTTCATCATCTTCGACCTCGAGGTGGCGTTCCTGTTTCCCTGGGCGGTCGCGTTCGGCAAGCTTGGCGCGACCGGCTTCTGGTCCATGGTGGTGTTCCTCGGCGTGCTGACGGTCGGGTTCGCCTATGAATGGAAGAAAGGGGCACTCGAATGGGATTGAATCCTGCACCGTCCTCCGGTCCGGTTGTAGCGCCGGCCCCCAAGGGCATTCTGGATCCGTCGACCGGCAAGCCGATCGGAGCCCGTGATCCGTTCTTCCTCGAGGTCAATTCGGAGCTGTCCGACAAGGGCTTCTTCGTGGCCGCGACCGACGACCTCATCACCTGGGCGCGTACCGGCTCGCTGATGTGGATGACCTTCGGTCTCGCCTGCTGCGCGGTCGAGATGATGCAGGTTTCGATGCCGCGCTACGACATCGAGCGCTTCGGCTTCGCCCCGCGTGCCTCGCCGCGCCAGTCCGACGTGATGATCGTCGCGGGCACCCTGACCAACAAGATGGCGCCTGCGCTGCGTAAGGTCTACGACCAGATGCCCGAGCCGCGCTACGTCATCTCGATGGGCTCCTGCGCCAACGGTGGCGGCTATTATCACTATTCCTACTCGGTCGTGCGCGGTTGCGACCGTATCGTGCCGATCGACATCTACGTGCCGGGCTGCCCACCGACGGCGGAAGCGCTGCTCTACGGGGTGCTGCTGCTGCAGAAGAAGATCCGCCGCACCGGTACCATCGAACGCTAAGGTTTTACGTCATGGACGACGCCAAGCTCGACGCCCTGGGGCAGACGATCGTTAGCGCGCTTCCGGGCGCTGCCATCGGTCATTCGGTGGCCTTCAACCAGCTCACGGTCGATGTCGAAGCCAGCAAGATCGTCGAGGTGGTCAAGTACCTCCGCGACGACCCGAACTGCCGGTTCATCAACTTCACCGACATCACGGCGGTGGACTATCCTTCGCGCGAAAAACGCTTCGACGTGATCTATCACTTCCTGTCACCGGCCCTGAACGCGCGGATCCGGCTCAAGGCCCAGGCCGACGAGACCACGCAGGTGCCGTCGCTGATCGAGGTGTTCCCGGGCGCCGACTGGTTCGAGCGCGAAGCCTACGACCTCTATGGCGTGTTCTTCGTCGGCCACTCCGACATGCGCCGCCTCCTGACCGACTATGGCTTCGAGGGCCATCCGCTGCGCAAGGACTTCCCGACCACCGGTTTCGTCGAGGTCCGCTACGACGACCAGGAGAAGCGGGTGGTGTACGAGCCGGTCAGGCTCAACCAGGAATTCCGCAAGTTCGACTTTTTGTCTCCGTGGGAGGGCGCCGACTATCCGGTCCTTCCGGGCGATGAAAAAGCAGGGCCGAAGGTCTGAACATGAACGAGCAACCCGAAAACCTTCGCAACTTTACGATCAACTTCGGTCCGCAGCATCCGGCGGCGCATGGCGTGCTGCGTCTGGTGCTGGAGCTTGACGGCGAGGTCGTCGCCCGCGTCGACCCGCATATCGGCCTGCTTCACCGCGGCACCGAAAAACTGATCGAGCAGAAGACCTATCTCCAGGCGATCCCCTATTTCGACCGCCTCGACTACGTCGCGCCGATGAACCAGGAGCACGCCTTCTGCATGGCGGCTGAAAAGCTGCTCGGCATCGAGGTGCCGCGCCGCGCTCAGTTGATCCGCGTGCTCTATTGCGAGATCGGCCGCATTCTGTCGCATTTGCTCAACGTCACCACGCAGGCGATGGACGTCGGCGCGCTGACCCCGCCGCTGTGGGGCTTTGAAGAGCGCGAAAAGCTGATGGTGTTCTACGAGCGCGCCTCCGGCAGCCGCATGCACGCAGCCTACTTCCGCGTCGGCGGCGTGCATCAGGACCTGCCGCAGAAGCTGGTCGACGACATCGACACCTGGTGCGATCCGTTCCTGAAGGTGGTCGAAGATCTCGATCGGCTGCTCACCGCCAATCGCATCTTCAAGCAGCGCAACGTCGACATCGGCGTGGTGTCGCTGAAGGAAGCCTGGGAGTGGGGCTTCTCGGGCGTGATGGTGCGCGGCTCGGGCGCCGCCTGGGATCTGCGCAAGTCGCAGCCCTATGAGTGCTACGCCGAGATGGATTTCGACATTCCGATCGGCAAGAACGGCGACTGCTACGACCGCTATCTGATCCGCATGGAAGAGATGCGCCAGTCCGTGCGCATCATGAAGCAGTGCATCCAGAAGCTGAACGCAGCCGAAGGAAAAGGCCCGGTCGTCGTCGAAGACAACAAGGTTGCTCCGCCGCGCCGGGGCGAGATGAAGCGCTCGATGGAAGCGCTGATCCATCACTTCAAGCTCTACACCGAAGGCGTCCACGTGCCGGCCGGCGAGATCTATGCCGCGGTCGAGGCGCCCAAGGGCGAGTTCGGTGTCTATCTCGTCTCCGATGGCTCCAACAAGCCTTACAAGTGCAAGATCCGCGCGCCGGGCTTTGCGCATCTCCAGGCCATGGACCACATCTGCCGCGGCCATCTGCTCGCCGACGTCTCGGCGATCCTCGGCTCGCTCGACATCGTGTTCGGAGAGGTCGATCGGTGATGGCGCAGGCGCCAATCCAGTTTGACCGTGCCTCGGGGGCCCTTGAAGGGGCCAACCTGTGGGAGCGGACGGCTGCCTTGGCGCTGGTGACGGGATCGAAGATCTCGTCGCACTTCTCGCATATGGGCTACATCGCCTGCGCGAACCTGCTGCGGAAGACGCTGCCCGAGCGCAACATCGCGATCAAGCTCAACCCCGACGCCGTGTTCGAATTCCCCTACGGCGACGGCTATTGGAGCAAGCTGCTCAACCGCTCCTACAATTACGAGGACGAGCTGGAGCTGTTGTTCGCGGACTCCATCGACGTCGATTACACGCTGCTCGATTGCGGCGCCAATTACGGCTATTGGTCGGTGCTGGTGTCGAGCAAGCCATTCGGCTCGCACATGGCGATTGCGATCGAGCCGTCCGGCCAGAACTATCCGAAGCTCGCCAACAACGCCCGCGTCAACGGCAATCGCTTCGAGACCATGAAATGCGCGATCGGCGCGGCCCGCGGCACCGCGCGTCTGTCCGGCACCAAGCACGAGGCCTTCAGCATTGCCGGCGGTGCGTCGGCGGGCGGCGAGGACGTGCCTGTGATCGCGCTCGACAATCTCATCGACGACGGCAAGGTTGCCGCCAGCGGCAAGTACCTGATCAAGCTTGACGTCGAGGGCGTCGAGATCGAGGCGATCAAGGGCGGCGCCCGGCTGCTCCAGGCCGACAGCGTCATCATGTGCGAAGAGCACGGCAGCGACCGCTCGCATGCGGTGTCGCGCTACATCCTCGAACACACCCCGCTGAAGCTGATCGTGTTCGATCCGCGCAGCAACCGGATGGAGACCGTGACCGAGCTGTCGATCCTCGATCGCATCAAGGTCTCGACCCACGTCGGCTACAACGTTTTCGGCACCGCAAGCGCATTCTGGCAGGACAGGATCGAAGCCCTGAATGCCAAAACCGCGCGCCGCATGCAGTGAGAGATTGAAGATATGTCCGTTCGCCGATTAGCACCGAAGGAAGTCCAGCCCGCGAGCTTTGCGTTGACGGAGGAGAACCTCGCGTTCGCCAAGCAGCAGATCGCGAAATATCCGGCCGGACGCCAGGCTTCGGCGGTCATCGCCATCCTCTGGCGGGCGCAGGAGCAGCACGATGGCTGGGTCTCGGAAGCCGCGATCCGCGTCGTCGCCGACATGCTCGACATGCCCTATATCCGCGTGCTCGAGGTCGCGACCTTCTACACGATGTTCCAGCTGGCCCCCGTCGGCAAGAAGGCCCACGTCCAGGTCTGCGGCACCACGCCGTGCCGCCTGCGCGGCGCCGAGGATCTGATCCACGTCTGCGAGCACCGCATCCATCACGAGCCCTTCCATCTCTCCAAGGACGGCAATTTCAGCTGGGAAGAGGTGGAGTGCCTCGGTGCCTGCGTGAACGCGCCGATGGTGCTGATCGGCAAGGACACCTATGAGGATTTGACCAAGGAAAGCTTCGGCAAGGTGCTCGACGGCTTTGCTTCGGGCAATCCGCCCAAGCCCGGCCCGCAGAACGGCCGCCAGTTCTCGGCGCCGACGGGCGGGCCGACCACACTTAAGGAGGTCACCTGATGCGTGATCTCTCGTCGTCAGTCGTTGAAGGGAGCAGTGTTGTGAAGAAGTGGGGCTTCATCGCAATGCATTCCGCCGCGGCGGCCACATTCATTTTCCTGCTTCAGCGCTTCGCCCTGAACGCGCCGCTGGAATCCAGTCTGCTCTGGGCGTTGACCTTCGCCGTCTGCGCCGCCGGGCTTGCCTACAAGCAAGCCAACCGTTGATCGGAAAGCACTGACATGCTCGAGGACAAGGACCGCATCTTCAAGAACCTCTACGGCCTCCATGATTGGGGGCTCGAGGGCGCGCGGCGCCGCGGCGCCTGGGATGGTACGAAGAACATCATCGACAAGGGCCGTGACTGGATCATCAACGAGATGAAGGCGTCGGGGCTGCGCGGCCGCGGTGGCGCCGGCTTCCCGACCGGCCTGAAATGGTCGTTCATGCCGAAGGAATCGACCGACGGTCGGCCGAGCTATCTCGTCGTCAACGCGGACGAATCCGAACCCGGTACCTGCAAGGACCGCGAGATCATGCGGCACGATCCGCATCTCCTGATCGAGGGCTGCCTGATCGCGAGTTGCGCGATGAACGCGCATGCCTGCTACATCTATGTCCGCGGCGAGTTCATCCGCGAGCGCGAGCATCTCCAGGCGGCGATCGACCAGGCCTACGAGGCCAAGCTGGTCGGCAAGGACAACGTCAACGGCTGGCCGTTCGACATCTACGTCGCCCACGGCGCCGGCGCTTATATCTGCGGCGAGGAAACCGCGCTGCTCGAGAGCCTCGAAGGCAAGAAGGGCCAGCCGCGTCTGAAGCCGCCGTTCCCGGCGAATGTCGGCCTGTACGGCTGCCCGACCACCGTCAACAACGTCGAGTCGATCGCGGTCGCGCCCGACATTCTGCGCCGGGGCGCGGCGTGGTTCGCCGGCATCGGCCGTCCGAACAATGTCGGCACGAAGCTTTTCTGCATCTCCGGCCATGTCGAGCGGCCCTGCAACGTCGAAGAGGCCATGGGCATTCCGTTCCGTGAGCTGATCGAGAAGCATTGCGGCGGCATGCGCGGCGGCTGGGACAACCTCAAGGCCGTGATCCCCGGCGGCTCCTCGGTGCGCATGGTGCCGGCCGAGCAGATCATCGACACGCCGATGGATTTCGACAGCTTGAGCAAGCTGCGCTCGGGCCTCGGCACCGCGGCCGTGATCGTGATGGACAAGTCGACCGATTTGATCCGCGCCATCGCCCGCATCTCCTATTTCTACAAGCATGAGAGCTGCGGCCAGTGCACGCCGTGCCGTGAGGGCACCGGCTGGATGTGGCGCGTCTTGAGCCGCATGGCCGACGGCCGCGCCCACAAGCGCGAAATCGACATGCTGCTGGAGGTCACCAAGCAGGTCGAAGGCCACACCATCTGCGCGCTCGGCGACGCGGCGGCGTGGCCGATCCAGGGCCTGATCGCGCATTTCCGTCATGAGATCGAAGCGCGCATCGACCAGTATTCGCATAAGGCCGACATCGACGATGCCGGCGTCCGCGATCCCGTGAACATGGTCGCGGCGGAGTAGAGAGAATGACCAAGCTCATCATCGACGGCAAAGAGATCGATGTCCCCGCCGAATACACGCTGCTTCAGGCGTGCGAGGCGGCGGGCGCCGAGATTCCGCGCTTCTGCTATCACGAGCGGCTGTCGATCGCCGGCAATTGCCGGATGTGCCTCGTCGAGGTGAAGGGCGGCCCGAAGCCGGTCGCAAGCTGCGCCTGGGGCGTGCGCGATTGCCGTCCGGGTCCCAAGGGCGAACCGCCGGAAATCTCCACGCGTTCGCCGATGGTGAAGAAGGCGCGCGAAGGCGTGATGGAATTCCTTCTCATCAACCATCCGCTGGACTGCCCGATCTGCGACCAGGGTGGCGAGTGCGATCTGCAGGACCAGGCGATGGGCTACGGTGTCGACACCAGCCGCTTCGCCGAGAACAAGCGCGCGGTCGAGGACAAATATCTCGGCGCGCTGGTCAAGACCTCGATGAACCGCTGCATCCAGTGCACGCGCTGCGTCCGCTTCTCGGCGGAAGTGGCCGGCGCCCCTGAAATGGGCGCGACCGGCCGCGGCGAGGACATGGAGATCACGACCTATCTCGAGCACGCGCTGACGTCGGAGCTTCAGGGCAATCTCGTCGACATCTGCCCGGTCGGTGCGCTGACCTCGAAGCCTTATGCTTTCGCCGCACGCCCGTGGGAGCTCGGCAAGACCCAGTCGATCGACGTGACGGACGGCATCGGATCCGCGATTCGAGTCGACACCCGCGGCCGCGAAGTGATGCGTATCCTGCCGCGCATCAACGAGGCCGTGAACGAAGAATGGATCTCGGACAAGACCCGCCACGTCGTCGACGGTCTGCGCACCCAGCGCCTTGACCGGCCCTATATCCGCGAAGCCGGCAAGCTGCGGGCGGCAAGCTGGCCCGAAGCCTTTGCCGCGATCGCCGCGAAGGCGGCGCGCACCGACGGCAAGCGCATCGGCGCGATCGCGGGCGACCTCGCCGGCATCGAGGAGATGTTCGCGCTGAAGGACCTGCTGGCCAAATACGGCTCGGGCAATCTGGCGGTGCAGGGCGGCGACGCCTTCGACCCCGCGCTCGGCCGCGGCTCCTACATCTTCAATCCGACGCTGGTGGGCGTCGAGCAGGCCGACGCGCTGCTGATCATCGGCGCCAATCCGCGGAAAGAGGCGGCCGTGTTCAACGCCCGCATCCGCAAGCGCTGGCGCGCCGGCGGCTTCAAGGTCGGCGTGATCGGCGCCAAGGACGACCTGACCTACGATTATGACCATCTCGGCGCGGGCACCGAGACGCTCGGTGAGCTCGCGGCCGGCAAGCACTCCTTCATGGACGTGCTGAAGAACGCCAAGAACCCGATCATCCTGGTCGGTGCGGGCGCGGCCTCGCGCCACGACGGCGCTGCTATTCTCGCCGCCGCCGCCAAGCTTGCGCTCGACGTCGGCGCGCTCAAGGACGGCTGGAACGGCTTTGGCGTACTGCATGAGAGCGCTTCGCGCGTCGGTGCGCTGGATATCGGCTTTGTCGCCGGTCAGGGCGGGCTGAACGCCGCGCAGATGACGACGTTCGGGACGCTCGACCTGCTGTTCCTGCTCGGCGCCGACGAGATCAAGCCGTCGGACGGCACCTTCGTCGTCTATATCGGCACCCACGGCGACCGCGGCGCGCATCGCGCCGACGTGATCCTTCCGGCAGCCGCCTATACCGAGAAGTCCGCGATCTACGTCAACACCGAAGGCCGCGTGCAGATGACCGGCCGCGCCGCGTTCCCGCCGGGCGAGGCCCGCGAGGACTGGGCGATTGTCCGCGCGCTGTCGGAGGCGCTCGGCAAGAAGCTCGGCTACGACTCGCTTTCGGCCCTGCGCCAGGCGATCTTCAAGGTCGTGCCGCATCTAATCCGTCTCGACCAGATCGAGGCCGGCTCCGCCGACCAGATCAAGAAACTCGCGGGCAAGGGCGGCACGATGGAGAAGGCGCCGTTCAAGCCGCTGGTCGAGGACTTCTATTTGACCAACCCAATCGCGCGTGCGTCCGCCGTGATGGCGGAGTGTTCGCGGCTTGCCTCCGGGCAGATGCTGACCGCAGCGGAGTGAGCTGATGGAATTCTTCGAAAGCGCATTCTGGACCGGGTTCCTCTGGCCGCTGATCATCATGATCGCGGAGAGCGTCCTGGTGCTGGTCGTCCTGCTGGTGGCGATCGCCTACATCCTGCTCGCCGACCGCAAGATCTGGGCGGCGGTGCAGATACGCCGCGGCCCGAACGTTGTCGGTCCCTGGGGGCTGCTGCAGTCCTTCGCCGATCTCCTGAAGTTCGTGCTGAAGGAGCCGATCATTCCGTCCGGCGCCAACAAGGGCGTGTTCCTTCTTGCTCCCTTGGTGTCGTGCGTGCTCGCGCTCGCCGCGTGGGCGGTGATCCCGACTAATCTCGGCTGGGTGATTTCCGACATCAATGTCGGCGTCCTCTTCATCTTCGCGATCTCGTCGCTGTCGATCTACGGCATCATCATGGCGGGCTGGTCGTCGAACTCGAAGTACCCGTTCCTGGCGGCGCTGCGCTCGGCGGCGCAGATGGTGTCGTATGAAGTCTCGATCGGCTTCGTCATCATCACGGTGCTGCTCTGCGCCGGCACGCTGAACCTCTCGGCCGTGGTCGAGGCCCAGCATGTCCGCGGCCTCGCCAGCCTGATCGGGTTGCCGCAGCTCACCATCCTGAACTGGTATGTCTGGCCGCTGTTCCCGATGTTCGTGATCTTCTACGTCTCGGCGCTGGCGGAAACCAACCGCCCGCCGTTCGACCTGGTCGAAGCGGAATCCGAGCTCGTGGCCGGCTTCATGGTCGAATACGGCTCGACGCCGTATCTGCTGTTCATGCTCGGCGAGTATGTCGCGATTGCCACGATGTGCGCGATGGCGACGATCCTGTTCCTCGGAGGCTGGCTGCCGCCGGTGGACCTCCCGCCCTTCAACTGGGTGCCGGGGATCATCTGGTTCTCGCTAAAACTGTTTTTCATGTTCTTCCTGTTCGCGATGGCCAAGGCGATCGTGCCGCGCTACCGCTACGATCAACTGATGCGCCTCGGCTGGAAAGTGTTCCTGCCGCTGTCGCTGGCGATGGTGATCGTGGTGGCCGGAGTGCTGCATTTCGCCGGCATCGCGCCGAAGTGAGGGCCGTCATGGGTATCAACATCAACGCCACTGCACGGTCGCTTCTGCTGTCGGAATTCGTCTCGGCGTTCTTCCTCGCCATGCGCTATTTTTTCCAGCCGAAGCCGACACTGAACTATCCGTTCGAGAAGGGCCCGATCTCGCCGCGCTTCCGCGGCGAGCACGTGCTGCGCCGCTATCCGAATGGTGAAGAGCGCTGCATCGCCTGCAAGCTCTGCGAAGCGGTGTGCCCGGCACAGGCCATCACCATCGAGGCCGGCCCGCGCCGCAACGACGGCACCCGCCGTACCGTGCGCTACGACATCGACATGGTGAAGTGCATCTATTGCGGCCTCTGCCAGGAGTCCTGTCCGGTCGATGCGATCGTCGAAGGCCCGAATTTCGAGTTCGCGACCGAGACCCGCGAGGAACTATTCTATGACAAGGCCAAGCTGCTCGCCAACGGCGACCGCTGGGAACGCGAGATCGCAAAAGCGATCGAGCTCGACGCGCCGTACCGGTGAGATGAGAGCATGATCCTTCCCGCGCTGTTCTTCTATCTCTTCGCCGGCGTCTGTGTCGCCTCGGCGGTGATGGTGATTGTCTCGCGCAATCCCGTGCACTCCGTGCTGTACCTGATCCTGGCCTTCGTCAACGCCTCCGGCCTGTTCGTACTGATGGGCGCCGAATTCCTGGCGATGATCTTGATCGTCGTCTACGTCGGCGCCGTCGCCGTGCTGTTCCTGTTCGTGATCATGATGCTCGACGTCGATTTCCTCGAGCTGCGCGAGGGCTTCATCGAGTACCTGCCGGTCGGCCTCGTGATCGGCGGCATCTTCCTGTTCGAGCTGCTGCTCACGGTCGGCTTCTGGGTCATCAACCCCGGCGTTGCCAAGACGATCACGGCGGCGATCCCGACCAATGTCTCGAACACCGAGGCGCTCGGCCTGGTGCTTTATACGAAGTACATCCACTACTTCCAGCTCTCGGGCATGGTGCTGCTGGTTGCCATGATCGGTGCCATCGTGCTGACGCTGCGGCACAAGGCGAGCGTCAAGCGGCAGGACATCAACGTTCAGAACGCCCGCACGCCCGAAATTGCGATGGCGATACGCAAGGTGGCGCCGGGGCAGGGGCTCCAGGACTCTGACGCGGCGGAGTGGGTGAAATGACGATCGGGCTCGGACACTATCTTGCGGTCGGCGCGATCCTGTTCACGCTCGGGATCCTCGGCATCTTCCTGAACCGCAAGAACATCATCGTCATCCTGATGTCGATCGAGCTGATCCTGCTCGCGGTCAACATCAACCTCGTGGCGTTCTCGACCTTCCTCGGCGATATCGTCGGGCAGGTCTTCGCGCTTCTTGTGCTCACCGTCGCGGCCGCCGAAGCCGCGATCGGTCTCGCCATCCTGGTGGTCTATTTCCGCAACCGCGGCTCGATCGCGGTTGAGGACGTCAATCTGATGAAGGGCTAACGCGCATGATCCGGAAAAGTGGATACCGGTTTTCCGGTCAGATCATGCGCAAAGAGAAATAAGTCATGGTCCAGGCTATCGTCTTTCTGCCTCTGCTGGGGGCCATTCTGGCTGGCCTGATCGCGCTGTTCGGCGCGCATGCCCGCAACCCCTCGGGCGACACGGTCGAGCACCACGATGATCACGGACACGGCGCACAGGCGCATGCGTCCGATACGATCAACGAGGATGCGTCGGTCATCCAGGAGTCCCATCACGAGCCCGGCGACGGTCACGACGACCATCACGTCTCCGAGCCGCCCGCGGCGGGCTCGCGCGGCGCCGAGCTGATCACCACGGCATTCCTGTTCGTGTCGGCGGCGCTGTCCTGGATGACGCTGGTCAACGTCGGCTTCATGCACCACGACATGCGCATTCCGCTGTTGCCGTGGATTCTCTCCGGCGATCTCCAGGTCTACTGGACGCTGCGGGTCGACACGCTCACCGCGGTGATGCTGGTGGTGGTCACCACCGTGTCCTCGCTCGTGCACCTCTATTCCATCGGCTACATGGACGAGGACCCGAACCGGCCGCGCTTCTTCGGCTATCTCAGCCTGTTCACCTTCGCCATGCTGATGCTGGTGACCGCGGACAACCTCGTGCAGCTGTTCTTCGGCTGGGAAGGCGTGGGTCTGGCGAGCTATCTCCTGATCGGCTTCTGGTACCAGAAGCCGTCGGCGAACGCGGCCGCCATCAAGGCCTTCGTGGTCAACCGCGTCGGCGATTTCGGCTTCGCGCTCGGCATTTTCGCGATCTTCCTGCTGGTCGGCTCGACCGATTTCGAGACCATCTTCCATGCAGCTCCGAGCCTGACCGGCAAGACCATCGACTTCCTCGGCTGGCACGCCGATGCGCTGACCCTGACCTGCCTGCTGCTGTTCATGGGCGCGATGGGCAAATCGGCGCAGTTCCTTCTGCACACCTGGTTGCCGGACGCGATGGAGGGCCCGACCCCGGTGTCGGCGCTGATCCACGCGGCGACCATGGTCACCGCCGGTGTGTTCATGGTGGCGCGCCTGTCGCCGCTGTTCGAGCTCGCGCCGAACGCGCAGGCCGTCGTGATGTTCTTCGGCGCCACCACGGCGTTCTTCGCGGCGACCATCGGCCTCGTCCAGAACGACATCAAGCGCATCGTCGCCTACTCGACCTGTTCGCAGCTCGGCTACATGTTCGTGGCGATGGGAGCAGGGGCCTATTCGGTCGGCATGTTCCATTTGTTCACGCACGCCTTCTTCAAGGCGCTCTTGTTCTTGGGCTCCGGCTCGGTGATCTACGCGATGCATCACGAGCAGGACATCCGCAACATGGGCGGCCTCTGGCGCAAGATCCCCTACACCTACGCGGTGATGGTGGTCGGCACGCTCGCGCTCACCGGCTTCCCGCTGACCGCCGGCTATTTCTCCAAGGACGCGATCATCGAGTCCGCCTACGCCTCGCACAATCCGTTCGCGATGTACGGCTTCTTGATGACGGTCGTCGCGGCCGGCCTGACCTCGTTCTATTCGTGGCGCCTGATCTTCAAGACCTTCCACGGCGAGCCCCACGACGAGCATCACTATGAGGCTGCGCATGAAGCGCCGATCTGGATGCTGATCCCGATCGGCGTGCTCGCGGTCGGCTCTATCTTAGCCGGCTTCCCGTTCAAGGAGCTGTTTGCCGGTCACGGCATCGAGGAGTTCTTCCGCGAGTCCGTGAAGATGAATCCGCACATCATCGAGGGGATGCACCACATCCCCGAGACCATCGCCTTCCTGCCGACGGTGATGATGGTGCTGGGCTTCCTGGTGTCGTACCTGTTCTACATCCGCCGGCCCTATCTGCCGGTCGAGCTCGCGAACACGCAGCCGATGCTGTACAAGTTCCTGCTCAACAAATGGTACTTCGACGAGCTCTACGATCTCATCTTTGTCCGTCCGGCGAAGTGGATCGGCTATCAGCTCTGGAAGAAGGGCGACGGCTTCATCATCGACGGCCTCGGCCCCGACGGCATCTCGGCCCGCGTGCTGGATGTCACCCGCAACGTCGTGAAGATCCAGACCGGCTATCTCTACCACTACGCGTTCGCCATGCTGATCGGTGCCGCCGGCCTGATCACCTGGTTCATGTTCGGCTTTGGAGGCCAGTAAATGACGACCTGGCCAATTCTATCCGTCACGACGTTCCTGCCGCTGGTCGGCGCGCTGATCGTCTATCTCAGCCGCGGCGATGACGAGGCGGCCCGGCGCAACTCGCGCTGGATCGCGCTCTGGACCACGCTGATCACCTTCGCGGTATCGGTGATCCTGGTCATGCGGTTCGACGCGTCGAACGCCGACTTCCAGTTCGTCGAGAAGGCGAACTGGCTCGCCACCGGCATCACCTATCACATGGGCGTGGACGGCATTTCGCTGCCGCTGGTGATCCTGACCACCGCCATCATGCCGTTCTGCATCATCGCGAGCTGGAAGGCGATCACCAACCGCGTCCGCGAATACATGATGGCGTTCCTGATCCTGGAAACGCTGATGATCGGCACCTTCTCGGCGCTCGATCTCGTGCTGTTCTACCTGTTCTTCGAAGGCGGCCTGATCCCGATGTTCCTGATCATCGGGGTCTGGGGCGGTCCGCGCCGGGTCTACGCGTCCTTCAAGTTCTTCCTCTACACGCTGCTCGGCTCGGTCCTGATGCTGCTCGCCATCATGGCGCTGTACTGGAACGGCGGCACCACCGACATCCCGACCCTGATGCACACGGCCGTGCCGCGCTCGTTGCAGACTTGGGCCTGGCTGGCCTTCTTCGCCTCCTTCGCGGTGAAGATGCCGATGTGGCCGGTACACACCTGGCTCCCCGACGCGCACGTCGAGGCGCCGACCGCAGGCTCCGTGGTCCTCGCCGCGATCCTGCTGAAGATGGGCGGCTACGGCTTCCTGCGCTTCTCGCTGCCGATGTTCCCCTTGGCGTCGCATGATTTCGCGCCGTTTGTGTTCACGCTCTCCGCCATCGCCATCATCTACACCTCGCTGGTGGCGCTGATGCAGGAGGACATGAAGAAGCTGATTGCGTACTCCTCAGTGGCGCATATGGGCTTCGTTACCATGGGCATCTTTGCCGGCACGATGCAGGGCGTCGCCGGTGGCGTGTTCCAGATGATCTCGCACGGCATCGTCTCCGGCGCGCTGTTCCTCTGCGTCGGCATCGTCTACGACCGCATGCATACCCGCGACATCGCGGCCTATGGCGGCCTCGTCAACCGGATGCCGCTCTACGCACTGACTTTCATGGTCTTCACCATGGCCAATGTCGGTCTGCCCGGCACCTCCGGCTTCGTCGGCGAGTTCATGACGCTGCTCGGCACCTTCAAGGTCTCGATCCCGACCGCGTTCTTCGCCACCTTCGGCGTGATCCTGTCGGCCTGCTACGCGCTCTGGCTTTACCGCAAGGTGGTGTTCGGAGCGCTGGTCAAGCCGTCGCTGATGAGCATGAAGGATCTCACCTTCCGGGAGTGCCTGACGCTGTTCCCGCTGATCGCGCTGACGATCCTGTTCGGCATCTACCCGAAGCCGGTGCTCGACATGTCGGCGGCCTCGGTCCAGCAACTCGTCAACAATTACAACACCGCTGTGACGGCCGTGAAGGCCGCCGCACTGCTCCAGTGAGCGGGCAGGTCAGGATATCGCCATGAGCTTTGAGACTGCAGGTTATCAACTGGCGCCGGTGCTGCCCGAGCTCGTGCTCGCAATCGGCGCCATGGCGCTGCTGATGCTCGGCGCCTATCGCGGGCAGGAGACCACCAGGACGGTCACCTCGCTTTCGGTGCTGCTCCTGATCGTGGTCGGCGTGCTCGAATACATGCTGCCCGCGGGCAAGCAGGTGACCTTCGGCGGCAGCTTCATCGTCGATGATTTTGCCCGCTTCATGAAGATACTGGCCCTGATCGGCTCGGCGGTGACGCTGGTGCTGTCGACCGAGTTCCTGTCCGACCCGTCGCGCCGCATCTTCGAATACGCGATCCTGGTGCTGCTCTCGACTCTCGGCATGATGGTGCTGATCTCGGCCGGCGATCTGATCTCGCTCTATCTCGGCCTCGAATTGATGTCGCTCGCGCTCTACGTCGTGGCGACCTCGAACCGCGACAACGCCAAGTCGACCGAAGCCGGTCTGAAGTACTTCGTGCTCGGCGCGCTATCCTCGGGCATGCTGCTGTACGGTTCCTCTCTGATCTATGGCTTCACCGGTACTGTGACCTTCACCGGCATCGCGGCGGCCGCGACCGTCTCGAATGTCGGCCTGGTGTTCGGCCTGGTGTTCCTGCTCGCCGGCCTCTGCTTCAAGGTCTCGGCGGTCCCGTTCCACATGTGGACGCCTGACGTCTACGAGGGCGCACCGACCCCGGTCACCGCCTTCTTCGCCTCGGCGCCGAAGGTCGCCGCGCTCGCGGTCTTCACCCGCGTCACGCTGACCGCATTCCCGGGCATCGTCTCGCAGTGGCAGCAGATCCTGGTGTTCGTGGCAATCGCCTCGATGGCGCTGGGCTCGTTCGCCGCGATCGGCCAGAGCAACATCAAGCGCCTGATGGCCTATTCCTCGATCGGCCACATGGGCTTTGCCCTGGTCGGTCTTGCCGCAGGCACGGTCGAGGGCGCGCAGGGCGTGCTGATGTACATCGTGATCTATGTCGCGATGACGCTCGGTTCGTTCTCGGTCATCCTCGCCATGAAGCGCAACGGCCAGCCCGTCGAGCAAATCAGCGATTTCGCCGGTTTGTCGCGGACCAATCCGCTGCTCGCCTTCATGTTCGCGATGCTGCTGTTCTCGCTCGCCGGCATCCCGCCGCTCGCCGGCTTCTTTGCCAAATGGTACGTCTTCGTCGCCGCCATCAAGGCGAATTTGTTCACGCTCGCTGTCGTCGGCGTGCTGACCAGCGTGGTGGGCGCCTATTATTATCTCAGCATCGTCAAGACGATGTATTTCGACGAGCCGGCGGGGCAGGTCGATCCTGTCAGGGTCGAGGTGCGGACGGTGCTGGCGGTCGCGGGCCTGTTCAATATCCTGTTCGCCCTGTTCGCGGGCCCGGTGGTGAGCGTCGCCTCCGCCGCGGCAAAGTCGCTGTTCTAGGATGGCATTCGCGCTCGGTCCCAGCGCTCTGTCGGCGGGCTACAAGCTCGCGGCTTTCGAACGGACCGGCTCGACCAATACCGAGGCGATCGAGCACGCGAGGGGCGGCGAACGCGGCCCGATGTGGTTCGTCACGTCGGAGCAGACCGCGGGCCGTGGCCGACGTCAGCGTGCCTGGATCGCGCCAAAGGGCAACCTCGCCGCCAGCGTCCTCGAAGTCCTGGACATTGCCCCGTCTGTCGCCGCGACGATCGGCTTTGCGGCCGGGCTGGCCGAGGAGGCCGCCCTGGAAAAGGTGAGCCTGGAGGCTGCACTGCGCCTCGGCGAGGGTCGTCCCCGCTACACCCTGAAATGGCCTAACGACGTGCTTGCCGGCGGCAAGAAGCTGGTCGGTATCGGCCTTGAGGCCGAAGCCGTCGGCGAACGCCTTGCCATCGTCGTCGGCATCGGCACCAACGTCGTCGCCGCGCCCGAGGGGACGCCCACGCCCGCGGTGTCGCTCGCCGCGCTCGGCGTCCAGATCAGCGCGGAGGAGCTGTTCTCGGCACTCTCTGACGCCTGGGTGGAGTTCCGCGGCATCTGGGACAATGGTCGCGGCTTTGCCGAGATCCGCAAACTATGGTTGGAGCGCGCCGCCGGCCTCGGCGAGCGGGTTGCGATCCACACGGGAGTGATGACGCTGGAAGGCATTTTTGACACGATCGACGACGCCGGCTGCCTGATCGTCTGCACCGCGGAGGGCCGGCGCGTGCCGGTGGCCGCGGGCGAGGTGTTCTTTGGCTCGGCCGCCTCCGTGGGAGCTGCGTGATGGCGAAGCCTGAAGAACTGGTATTTGCACCGCTCGGCGGTGTCGGCGAGATCGGCATGAATTTGTCGATCTACGGCCTCGGCAACCGCCAGCAGCGCGCCTGGCTGGCGATCGATCTCGGCGTCTCCTTCGGCGACGAGGAGCATCTGCCGGGCATCGACCTGATCATGCCCGACATCAGCTTCCTGGAGAAGGAACGCAAGAACCTGATGGGCCTGGTGCTGACCCACGCCCATGAGGACCATTTCGGCGCCATCATCGACCTGTGGCCGAGGCTGAAATGCCCGATCTATGCGACGCAGTTCAGCGCCGCGCTGTTCGAAGCCAAATGCGCCGCCGAGCGCAATGCGCCGAAGATCCCGGTGACGGTGGTGCCGTCCGGCGGGCGCGTCGATATCGGTCCGTTCAACGTCGAGTTCATCCCCGTCGCGCATTCGATTCCGGAGTCGCATGCGCTGGCGATTCACACCGAAGTTGGCACGGTGCTGCACACCGGCGACTGGAAGATCGATCCGACCCCGATCATCGGCCGCCCGACCGACGAAAAGCGGCTGCGCGAGCTGGGCGATCAGGGCCTGCTCGCCTTGATCGGCGATTCCACCAACGCCGTGCGCGACGGCCGCTCACCCTCGGAAGCCGAGGTTGCGAGATCCATCACCGAGCTCGTCAAGGCCGCCAAGGGCCGCGTCGCAGTCACGACCTTTGCTTCCAATGTCGCGCGCCTCAAGGCGGTTGCCATCGCTGCGAAGGCCGCCGACCGTGAGGTCGTCGTGGTCGGCCGCGCCATGGAGCGCGTGGTGCAGGTCGCGCGCGAGACCGGCTATCTCGACGGCGTGCAGAGTTTCCGCTCCCCCGAGGTCTACGGTCATCTGCCGCAAGACAAGGTGCTGGCGCTCTGCACCGGCAGCCAGGGCGAGCCCCGTGCCGCGCTGGCGCGCATCGCCAATGACGACCATCCCGAGATCACGCTCAACCGCGGCGATAGCGTGATCTTCTCCTCGCGCACCATTCCCGGCAACGAGAAGGCGGTCGGCGCCATCATCAACGGCCTGGTTTTGCAGGGTGTGGAGGTCATCACCGACCGCGACCAGCTGGTCCATGTCTCCGGTCATCCCCGCCGCGACGAATTGCGCGACATGATCGCCTGGACCCGGCCGCAGCTCCTGATCCCCGTCCATGGCGAGGCCCTGCACCTGAACGAGCACGCCAAGCTCGCGCGTGCCGCCGGCGTGCCGCGCGTGCTGGTCTGCCGCAACGGCGATCTCGTCAAGCTCGGCCCCGGCGATCCCGGCATTATCGGGCAAGTGCCCGCGGGCCGTCTCTACAAGGACGGCACGATTCTGGAGGACTCCAAGTCCCGCGCGGTGGTCGAGCGGCGCCGCTTGGCCTTCTCCGGCTGCGCCTTTGTGGCTATCGCCATGACGCAGCAAGGCGAGCTCGTCGACGATCCCGAGGTCGATCTGATCGGCATCCCCGAGAAGAACAGGGCGGGCGAGCCCTTCGACGACATCGTCTTCGATGCCGTGGTCTCCACCATCGAAGGCCTGCCGAAGGCGCGCCGTCGCGACGCGGATGCGCTGGCGGAGTCGGTGCGACGCGCTGTCCGCTCCGTGATCAACGAACATTGGGGCAAAAAGCCCCCCTGTCTGGTACATGTGCTGGCAGTATAAAGTTTGAGCATGATCTCATCGGAAAACCGCTTCACACTTTTCCGGATCATGCTCTGAGGGAGAAGAAACATGCTGGGCCGGCTCAACCATGTCGCGATCGCGACCAAGGACGCCGTCAAGGCCGCCAAAATCTATGGCGCCGCATTCGGGGCCCAGATCTCGGAGGCCGTCGCGCTGCCCGAGCATGGCGTCACCACCGTGTTCGCGACCCTGCCCAACACCAAGATCGAGTTCATCGAGCCGCTCGGCGAGGCCTCGCCGATCGCAAAATTCCTGGACCGCAACGCCGACGGCGGCATCCACCATGTCTGCTACGAGGTGGTGGACATCATCACCTCGCGCGACACGCTGGTGAAAGAGGGCGCACGCGTGCTTGGCGACGGCGTGCCGAAGATCGGCGCCCACGGCAAGCCGGTGCTGTTCCTGCATCCGAAGGATTTTTCCGGCGCGCTGGTCGAAATCGAGCAGGCGTAAGGCCGAAGCCATGGCGATCCAGCTCTCAACCGCGCTCGCGATCTACTTCGTCATCTGGTGGATTGCACTGTTTCTGACGCTGCCGTTCGGCGTACGCAGCCAGCACGAGGACGGCGTGGGCACGCCAGGCACCGATCCCGGCGCACCGATCCTGACCGGCATGCGGCGCAAGCTGATCTGGACCACGATCATCTCGGCCATCATCTACGGGATCGGCATAGCGGCCTATCACGCCGGGTATCTCTCGATCGAACGTCTGTCGAAATTGATGGGAATGCCGTTTTAGAATTTTCCGGTTGCGTGGGTTTGGGGGGACGAATGATTTTTCAGAGAATCGTCATCGCGCTGTTGGTGCTGATCGTCGCCGGTCTCGGTGCGATCGGCTATTTCGAGTGGAAGATGGCCGCGCAGGTGCGCACCCTGAAGGCGTTTGTCGAGGGCTACGTCTTCAACGACGCGGTGATGGCCTGCGAGCAGGCAAAGAGCTCGACGCCGTTCAAATGGAACGGGGGCAAGAGCACCTCGGTCATCGGCCTGAACTCGGTCAAGCTCGACAAATACAATGTCAGCGCCAGCTACACGCTGGTGGCGGACAACGTCTATTGCGATTACGATCCGGTCAAAAGAAAGGCCGAGATCGGCTCAAGCTTCCTGGAGCGGGAGTAGCGATCCGGCCATGACAAGCATGGGATGGGATCGTCATGGCGCAGGCGGAGGGGTACCGGATTCTGCATGAGGCTGACTTGCGGGATTATCTCGCAGGCGTTCCGGACCTCAAGGCGCTTCTCGGCGGCGAGGCTGCCTCCTGGTCGATCACCGAAGTCGGCGACGGCAACCTCAATCTCGTCTTCATCGTGAAGGGCGGCCGCAGCGGTGTCGCCGTGAAGCAGGCGCTGCCCTATGTCCGCCTCGTCGGCGAGAGCTGGCCGCTGCCGCTGTCCCGGGCCCACTACGAATATCTCGCTCTGTCCCGGCAGGCCCAACTCGCGCCCGGCCTCGTGCCGGCATTGCTGCATCACGACGAGGCGCTGGCGCTGACGGTAATGGAGCTGCTCGAGCCCCACATCATCATGCGCAAGGGGATGGTCGCGGGAACGCAATATCCGGGCTTCGCCAATGACATCACCACCTTCATGGCCCGGACCTTGTTCTTCACCTCCGACCTCGCGCTGTCGGCGGCCGACAAAAAGGAGGCCATCGCGGACTTCGCCGGCAACCATGCGCTGTGCAAGATCACCGAGGATTTGATCTTCACCGACCCGTACCGCGTGGCCGTACAGAACCACTGGACCGTGCCCTACCTCAACACACTAGCCGCGAGCCTGCGTGCAGATTTGGAATTGCATGTCGCGATCTCCCGGCTGAAGCTGAAATTCATGGCGAGCCCCGAGGCGCTGATCCATGGGGACCTTCACACCGGCTCGGTCATGGTGACGGAGGGCCAAACGCGGGTGATCGATCCCGAGTTCGCGTTCTATGGTCCGATCGGGTTTGATGTCGGCGCTGTGCTGGCAAACCTGCTGATGGCCTATTTCGCGTCATCAGGCCACGAGCGCTCGCCGGGGGACCGCCGCGCCTTTGAAGGCTGGGTGCTCGAGACCGTCGAGGAGGTCTGGAACGAGTTCGCCCGCAAATTCCTCGACCTCTGGCGCGCTGGCGCGGCTGGAGATGCCTACCCGGCCTCGCTCTTCGCAGGAGAGAAGGGCGCCGCGCGGCTTGAGGCCGAGCGGCAGGCCTACATGCAGCGGCTGTTCGCCGACACGGTCGGCTTCGCCGCGGCAAAAACCATCCGCCGCATCTTCGGTCTCGCCCACAATATCGATTTCGAGCTGATCGAGGATCCGCGCCGGCGCGCGATCAGCGAAGCACGCGCCGTGAGGCTGGCAAGGACGATGATGCTGGAGGCGGGGGCATTTCCGACCATTGCGGACGTCACTGCTGCAGCGCGAAAATTGCGCGACTGGCAGCCGGAGCTCGCGACTGGCTAGGGCCCGTACTCACAAATCGGCGGGGCCCGAGCGCTACGCTCGCATACGTCAACCCCTTCAAGGCGCTTGCGCTCGACGTGCCGCGGATGGTCAACTCTCGAACCGGAGCACGCCTGCGTTGTTGGGGGACACATGATCTTCAGGATAGTGGCAATCGTCGCTGGTTTTGGACTGGCGCTCGTCGCCTCGGCGGAGGCCCAGACTCCGCGCAAGGGCGGAACCATCCGCATGACCGCGCCTTATGGTTCGAGCTTCACAAGCCTGGACATTCATACGACGCAGCGCGCCCAGGACGAAATCTACGCCAAGGCTCTGCATCGGTCGCTCTACATCTGGAATTCCACGGAAGGCAAGCCGGTTCTGGAGCTTGCCAAGGAGGACGTCGTCTCGGGCGGAGGTCTCGTTCACACCTTCAAGCTGCGCGACGAGGCCTATTTCCACAATGGCCGCAAGATGACGGCCGACGACATCATCTGGACCTACAACCGCATCATGGACGGCACCAAGGCCTATCCCGGCGCGCGCTATGTCCGCGTGATCGAGGGCGCGGCCGCGGTCGAGAAGGGCCAGGCCAAGGAGATCTCCGGCCTGAAGAAAATCGACGACTTCACACTTGAGATGAAGCTGACCGAGAAAGTCGATCCAGGCTTCTACTTCTGGAACGCAATAACTTCGATCTATCCCGCCGACGAAGCCGCCAAGGAGAGCTTTCTCCAGAAGCCGATCGGTCTTGGGCCCTTCAAATTCGTCGAGCACGTGCCGGGATCGCGCATCGTTCTGGAGCGGTGGGACCGCTTCTACAAGCCCGGCAAGCCTTACGCTGACAAGATCATCGTGTCTGTCATGGGCGAGGCCGCGGCACGCGATGTCGCCTTCCGCAACAAGGAGATCGACACCTCGGTGCTGGGACCGACGCAATATGTCGCCTATCAGAACGACGCCGACCTCAAGGGCACCGTCGTCGAGGTCGCCGAGGTCTTCACCCGCTACATGGGGATGAACCCCGCGTTCAAGCCGTTCGCCGACAAGCGGGTCCGGCAGGCGATCAACTATGCGATCGACACCGACCTGATCATCAACAAGCTGGTCAAGGGCAAGGCCTATCGCGCCACCAGCTGGCTGCCGCTGACCTCGCCCGCCTACGACAAGGCCATGAAGCCCTACGCCTTCGATCCCGCCAAGGCCAAGCAGCTGCTCGCTGACGCCGGCTATCCCTCGGGCTTCGAATTCGAATGGACCACCAGCCAGAATGAAAGCTGGGGTCTGCCGATCGTCTCGGCCGTCATCCCGATGCTGGACAAGGTCGGCATCAAGGTGAAAGTCAAGCAGGTCGAGACCGCGGTACTGGCGGAGGTGGTTCGCAGCGGCGATTACCAGGCCTTCATCTATTCCCAGGCGAGCGGCCCGGATCCGCAGGCCGCCCTCAAATGCTTCCACTCGGCGACGCCGCAACCAGCCTGCAACTACATGAACTTCAAAAATGCCGACTTCGACAAGATGGTCGATGAGGCCGGACAGGCCGACGATCCCGCCAAGCGCGCCCAGCTGCTGCAAAAGGCCAACGCCCTGCTCTACGAAGAGGCGCCGGTCTGGTTCTTCAACTACAACAAGGCGGTCATGGCGGTGCAGCCGTGGCTCAAGGGCATTCAGCTGAACGCGACGGAGTTGACCCATCAGAACGTCGAAGACCTCTGGGTCGACGAGGCCTCGCCCGCGAAGTGACACGCGCTCTCGGGCTCCCTCCATCGCAACGAACGATGGAGGGAGAGAGGAAAAGTGCCGATGCTCCCCTTCCTGTTCCGTCGTCTCCTGCAAACCATTCCGACCGTGCTCGCCGTCGTGCTGCTGGTCTTCGTGCTGTTCAGCGTCGTTCCCGGCAGCATCGTCTCGTCCATGAGCGACGACAGCGATCCGCAGGTCGAGCTGCGCATGAAGAAGCAGCTCGGCCTCGACGATCCCGTCTATGTGCGGTTCGGCGCCTACATCGCCAAGCTCGTAACAGGTGATTTCGGAACATCGTTCCGGACCCGCGAACCTGTCACGACCATGATCGCCAAACGGATGTGGCCGACGCTGCAACTCATCTTCGCCGCCATGGCACTTGCCGTCGTGATCGGCGTGCCGCTGGGCTTCGTCGCAGCGCTGAAGCCTGGCGGCATCGTCGACACGCTCGCAATGGTCGTGGCGGTCTCGGGCCTTTCGATCGCCAAATTCTGGCTTGGACTGGTGCTGATGTACTTCTTTGCGTTGAAGCTCGGCTGGCTGCCGAGTTTCGGCTATGGTGATGGCGGACTGAAATATCTGATCCTTCCGGCCGTGACGCTCGGCGTCTCGCCGATGGCGCTGTTCGCACGGACGACACGCGCTGCGGTCCTCGAGATCATGACCGCAGATTTCGTGCGCACTGCGCGCTCGAAGGGCATGAGCGAGACACGGGTCGTGAAGTGGCACGTGATGCGCAATGCGCTTGTCATCATTCTCACCACCGTCGGCCTGCAGTTCGGCGCGTTGATGGGGCAGGCGGTGGTCGTCGAGAAATTGTACTCCTGGCCCGGCATCGGCTCCCTGCTGGTCGACAGTGTCCTGCAGCGCGACATTCCGGCCGTCCAAGGATCCATTCTCGTGGTGGTGCTGGCCTTTCTCGCGATCAATCTGCTGATCGACCTGCTCTACGGCGTGATCGATCCCAGGATCAGATACGCATGAAGCTGCGCGCCAATCTCATCATCGGCGGCGCGCTGTTCGCGCTCGCCATCCTGGTCGGCCTGCTCGCGCCCTGGCTGGCCCATACCGATCCCGTCATGGACGCCAATTTGTTGAATGCGGAAGAGCCCCCGAGCTGGACCTGGTGGTTCGGCACCGACGACCAGGGCCGCGACATTTATTCCCGCGTCGTCTACGGCGCGCGCGTCTCGCTGACGGTCGGCATCGTCTCGCAGCTCATCAACAGCGTCATCGGCGTCGCGCTGGGCCTGAGCGCCGGCTATTGGGGCGGCTGGTGGGACGATGTCGTCAACGGCCTGACCAACGTCATGCTCGCGATCCCATCGCTGATCTTCGCGCTGGCCATCATGGCGGTGCTTGGTCCCGGCCTGACCAGCCTGCTGATCGCACTCGGCTTGACCAACTGGTCTTTCACGTGCCGGATCGCACGGGCCTCGGCGCTGTCGCTCAGGAGCCAGGGCTATGTGCAGGCCGCGACCGTGCTCGGCTACGGCGATCTGCGCATCATGATCACGCAGCTGCTGCCGAACATGTTAGGGCCGATCGTCGTCATCGGCACACTCGGCATGGGTAGCGCGGTGCTGTCCGAAGCCGCATTGTCGTTCCTCGGCCTCGGCGTGCGCCCGCCGTTTCCGAGCTGGGGCAGCATGTTGTCGGATGCCCGCGATCAGATCACGACGGCGCCGTGGCTCTCGGTCTTTCCCGGTCTTGCCATCTTCCTGACGGTGCTCGGCCTCAACCTGCTCGGCGACGGCCTGCGCGACATTCTCGATCCACAATCGCGGAGCCGGCGCACATGACCGGGCCGCCGCTGATCGAGGTCGAGGATTTGCGTATCGATCTCAACGATGGATCGAGGCGCGTTGCGGCGGCCGAGGGCATTTCATTCCGCATCGATCGCGGCGAGACATTCGGCCTTGTCGGCGAATCCGGCTGCGGCAAGAGCATCACGGCGCTCGCTTTGATCGGCCTGTTGCGGCAGCCGTTGTCGATCGGCGGCGGCGCCATCCGGTTCGAGGGCAGGGAGATCCAGCAACTTTCAGCCGGCAGGCAACGGGAGCTGCGCGGCAATCGCATCGCCATGATCTTCCAGGAGCCGA
Organism: Bradyrhizobium sp. LB14.3; assembly: GCF_040547985.1. Classification (NCBI taxonomy): domain Bacteria; kingdom Pseudomonadati; phylum Pseudomonadota; class Alphaproteobacteria; order Hyphomicrobiales; family Nitrobacteraceae; genus Bradyrhizobium; species Bradyrhizobium sp. LB14.3. The sequence continues at coordinate 75,893 of NZ_JBEPQT010000006.1, read as the reverse complement.
TGACGGCGTTGAACCCGGTGTCGCCCGTGGGCCGGCAGATCGCCGAGATGTTCGTGCTGCACAAGGGCAAGAGCTGGCGGGAAGCCAACCAGCTGGCAGTCGAGGCGCTGGCGAGCGTCCGCGTCCCCGCGCCGGAGCGACGCGTGAAGGATTACCCGCACCAGCTGTCAGGCGGCATGCGTCAGCGCGTGATGATCGCCATTGCGCTCGCATGCGGTCCGGATCTCCTGATCGCCGACGAGCCGACAACGGCACTCGACGTGACCGTGCAAGCCGAGATCATCGAGCTGATGCGGAATTTATGCGCCGAGAGAGGAACGGCAATCCTGATGATCAGCCACGATCTCGGCCTGGTCGCCAATGTCTGTCGCCGCGTGGCCGTAATGTATGCCGGCCGCATCGTCGAGGAGCGCGGCTCGGCCGATATCTTCCGGGCGCCCTCGCATCCCTATACGCGAGGCCTGGTGGCCTCGCTGCCGCGGCTCGGCAGCCGCGCCGCGCTTGGCCGCACCAGGCTGAAGGAGATCGCGGGCGTCGTGCCGGCCATCACGAATTTCCCGGATGGCTGCCGGTTCAATCCGCGCTGCGCGCATGCGACCGATATTTGCCGGACCACCGTGCCGGGAACGGATTTGCTGGAGGCCGGCGGTCTGGTCAGGTGTCATCACCATGCATGAGCCGCAGGGAAGGCCAGACGACGATGTCATTCTCAGCGTCGAGGATCTTGCGGTCCATTTTCCGCTCGGAGGCGGCCTGCTGGGGCGCGGCCGTCGGCTGCTCCGCGCCGTCGACGGTGTCGATCTCAGGCTGAAGCGGGGCGAATGCCTCGGCCTCGTCGGCGAGTCCGGCTCCGGCAAGTCGACGGTCGCATTGTCGATCCTTGGTCTCCAGACCCCGACGCGCGGCCGCATCGTGGTGGACGGGCAGATCGTGACGGGCCGGCCATCCGGCGATCGAAAGGCGCTGGCCCGCATCGTGCAAATGGTGTTTCAGGACCCCTACGCCTCGCTCAATCCACGCCAGACCGTTCGTCGCACGCTGGAAGATCCCCTGCGCGTGCATGGCGTGACCGCCGCAAGCGAGATCGGGGACCGCGTTGCGATCATGCTGCGGCATGTGGGCCTGCGGCCCGAACAGGCCGACCGCTACCCGCATGAATTCTCCGGCGGCCAGCGCCAGCGCATCGGCATCGCGCGCGCCCTGATCCTCAATCCCAAAATCGTCATCTGCGACGAGCCCGTGTCGGCGCTGGATGTCTCGATCCGTGCGCAGATCATCAATCTGCTGCTGGAACTGAAGGAAACGCTCGGCTTGTCGTTCATCATGATCAGCCACGACCTCGGCGTGGTCGAACACATGAGCGACAGGGTCGCCGTGATGTATCTCGGCCGCATCGTCGAGAACGGCGACTGGCGCGAAATCTTCGAACGGCCCGCGCACCCCTATACGCAAGCCCTGATCGCCGCCATCCCCGATCCCCTGCACCATGCACCGCTCGCGACGACAGGCGGCGACCTTCCCAATCCCCTCAATCCGCCGAACGGATGCGCGTTTAGTCCGCGTTGTCGCTACGCCGAGGACGTATGTCGGAGCGAGCCCGGTCCGGTGCTGGAAACGCGAGCCGACGGGCATGAGGTCCGGTGCTGGCGTGCTGACGAGATTGTTGGTCAGACGCAATTGGCTTCGACCGAGGGCGGGCATCCCTAAGGATGAAAGGCGCGTCCGTCGTGCTCAAAAGCGTCGCTCTAGTGGCCCGCTAGTTACTTCCGGTCTGTCCTGACAGCCTGACGATTTGGGGCCCGCCCATGGGCAATCGCGTGGGGTTGATTCTTGGGGCGGTCCAATCGCATATCGCCCTATTTTCATGTGTGCTACCAGATTGGATAGCAAAATGTAGCAGGAAAGGCAGATCATGACTGATGATCAGGTCAATCTCGTCGTTCAGCACCTTTGCGAGCAATTGCACTTGGCGTTCCGATTGAAGGGCAGCGAAGCACATCCACCAAACGCCAAGGATATTGGATTCGATCCGGCCTCTGTGAGAACCGTATTGCTGACCGGCTTGCGCTCGGCGGGTGTCACGACCCACCACGAGGCGGTCGGGAAGAGCGAAGAGCCGCCATGGTCCTAAACACAAAACGCGGGACAGAAGCCTCGCGCCAATGTCTCAGTTGGGTCAGGAGCGGACCTCGGGGATTTGAGGGATAACAATGGAAAAGCTAAGCCGTTCCGGCCTTCTAATTTATGAAGACGGAGTTCGTGCCAAGTGCAACGCGGCCTCAACGCCGCCTTCCAGGATCTGCTCCGCCCGGGCACCATCGGGCACGGCCCGCGCGAACTGGAGGGTGCCGACCATGAGGCCGAAGATGGCCGTCGCGCGGCGGCCACTCGCTGCAGAACCGGCGTCAGGAAGCAGTGCCGCGAGAGTCGAAACGTAGCTTCGCAGTCCTTTCTCGTAGTCTCGCCGCGTGGACAGGGGCTGGCGGGAGATTTCGGGGAGCAACGCCGCTGAGGGGCACCCACCCGCCGGGTCATCGAGGTGAGCGCGGTTCAGGTACCTCCGGATCGCGCCCTCAAGGTCCAGGCCATTCCGCTGATCCTCATCGAGGCGATGTTGCTGGTCGGCGAGCGCGCTCCCCAGCGCCTCGCGAACGAGCGCGTCTTTGGATTCGAAGTGAGGAGAGAATGCCCCTTTGGTCAGGGCGGCTTCGCCCATGATCCCGGCGATCCCGGCGGCGGAGATGCCGTCTCGGCGCACACACTTCGACGCCACATCGACGATGTGCCGTCGCGTCGCTGCCTTATGACCTTTCTCGAAACGCATCTTCTCTCCACTCCACTATATCCCGCAACCGTTAGGCAGCAGCTTCGCCAAGCGAGGGGCCAAGGCCACGGCGTCAGATCGCAGTCGACTTGGCGCCCAAGACGCCTTCGATGCCGCGGGCAAGGTTCAGAAGCGCCCGGTCGCTCCCCAAGGGAGCGTCCAGTTCAAGACCAATCGGTAGCCCAGCGCGAGACAAGCCGACGGGAAGGCTGATACCCGGTAGCCCCACGCTGCTCGCCGACACGGTGTGGTTCGCCAAAGCGAGGTAGCTGACTTCCTGCCCCGCGATATGGACGGTCGACTGCTCCTCGATCAAAGGCGCCGTGCAGGGCGTGGTCGGTTGCAAAATGACCAGCGCCCCGTGAGAGACGAACGCCGTGTTGAGGCGGCGCTGGATTTCCGGCCGGCTCACGTCGAGCGCCGTCCGATAGGCCTCTGCCGAGGTAGAACCTGCACCACCCGGCAGTACGATGTGCCCCCACGCCTGCCGAAGTTGGGGCTTAAGGCCGTCGTAAATGGCCTCGAACGTGGTCGGAATGTCATGGCGGCGAAGAAACTGCGAAATTGCGCCCATCGTCTCATGAGCGAAGATGCCCCATGTCGTGGTTTGGACGAGGGAGTTGAAATCGTCGCCAAGGTCTACTTCAATGACCTCGGCGCCGGCGTCCTGCAGTTGCCGAACCACCTCGCGGAAGCGGGTCTCGACTTCCGAATCCACCAGATCCAGGAACTGTCGCGGCGCGAAGGCCAGCCGGACTCCCTTCAGGCCATAGCCGCCGTCGGAGGACTCGTCACCAGTCACGACCTGATCCACCAGAATGCAGTCCTCAACGCTTCGGGTGAATACCCCCGTCGTGTCGAGCGTATGGGAGATCGGCGCAACGCCGTAGCGCGGCCAACGCCCGGTGGTTGGCTTGAATCCCACGACGCCACAGAACGATGCGGGCACCCGAATTGACCCAACGGTGTCACCGCCCAAGGACGCGGGAACGAGGCCGGCGGCCACCGATGCGGCAGAGCCGCTCGAGGAGCCGCCGGACACGCGATCTCGTGCGTGCGGATTATTCACCTGGCCGTAACGTGCGTTGTGACCGGTCAAACCGTAAGACATTTCGACGAGGTTATTCTTGCCGAAGATCAAGGCGCCCGCACCCTTAATGGCTCGTACAGCGTCCGCATCTTCGCGCGGTACGAAGTGAGCGAGGCTATCGAGACCTAGGCTAGTAGGCAGCCCTTTCGTCAAATAGCTATCCTTCACCCCGAGCGGCACGCCAAGCAGCGAGGCCGCCGATCCGGCCGCACGCGCTTTGTCCGCATCCCTCGCGGCCGCCAGCACGGCGGCCTGGTCGATGGTGATGAAGGCGTTGAGATCGGCAAGCAACTGGGCGCGCTGCAGAAGCGCCGCGGTATAGGCCTCCGACGTGATCTCGCCGTTACGAACCGCTGCTGCGGCGGCTGCGAGCCCAAGAAAGGTGAGATCTGGGGTTGCTTGCGATGCGATGTGGCGTGAAGTGGCAACGGTGTCGTCCATGAAATCCTCGCGAGGAGCTGAGAAGCAGCATCTCACTCCCGCCGAGGGAGGCGCAGATGGATGCCATTACGATCATAATATAACATTACGATCGTACTTCAATGGCCATTCTCGCGGCAATGCCGCGTCACCGAACACATAAGCGTGAGGCGTTAATGCGCGACCGATGAAGCCAGCAAACACCGTTTCGACGAGGGACCGTTAGCGAGCGCAGGGCTCCGACACGCTATCTCGAGCAATCCGGCGCGCGCGACTGCCCGCCTAGTGCCGCCGCAATCGGCGGCGTCTAGTCAAGCACATGACTTCTGCTTTGGGTCATGAACGACAAAGCTCGAACTGAGCACCATAGGTCTGCTTTCGGGCAAATTGCCACCAATCCGCTCGGTAGCAGGCTGGGTTGATCCTGACCGCCGAGCCGTCATTCAAGCTCCCGATGAGGAGGCGAGTGCGGCTCGAACGACCGAGCTGGGCTTGAGCTTAGCGCTCGCCAGACATGCGATCGCCGCGTGATGATGTTCTGATCCTGTTTTGCCCGACCTGTCCAACGTCGTCGCGGCGAGACTATGGATTGCCAGTCGAGCCTATCGTCTGATGCCGACCAGACGAGGGCGGCGGTTTGCGAGCGGATTCTCGGCCGGCAGGCCGCGCAGCCACGCGCGAAAACTGACGATCTCGGGGCAATCCGCAGTGCCTTCAGGCGCAATCAGCCAATCGCCCAAGCCGGATCCCGCATCGACCCGGTCGCAGCGATAGCCCGGATGGCGGCTGAGACCCCGGGCGATCAGCAGGTCGACCTTGCCCTCGACCAATTCGTGCAGGCCGGCGGGCTGGAGCACCCGCAAACCGATCTCCGCATGCGCGCCGCGAAACTCCGCCAATTCGAGGCGGCGCAGGTCGAAGCTGCCATGAACGCCCAACTGCAGCAGTACCGCACCCGCCGGTTTCAATTGCGAGGTCGCCTCCGCGATGTGGCGAAAGCCTTCAGAGACCCCGGGCAGATAGGCCTGACCGGCCGCGGTGAGGATGAGCTGCTTATGCAGCCGCTCGAATAGCTGCACGCCGAGGCGCGCCTCCAGGGCTTTCACCTGCTGCCCCACGGCGGCGGGCGTCACGTGCAGCTCGTGCGCGGCCAGCTTGAAGCTGAGATGGCGGGCAGCGGCTTCGAAGGCGCGGAGCGCGTTGAGGGGTGGTAGGATGTAGGTCATCGTGCTCCACTTTGACACTGATGGGCCGCGGCTTTGCAATAGATTTTCTTGCGTTGAACCGCAGCAACAATGCTTTGCGCGGCGGCGATGTCGCCGCATAGGGTCGGCCCGCAATCCGGAGAAACTCTATGCCGCCAATTCACGTCGTCAGCCACAATCCCGCAACGGTCCATGCTCCCGCCGGTGGTTACAGCTTGGGACTTGAATTGACGCAGCATCGCCGCCTGTTGTTCGTCAGCGGCCAGGTGCCCGAGAGAACCGACGGCACCGTGCCCGATGGTTTCGAGGCGCAATGCGAGCAGGCCTGGCGCAACGTGATGGAGGTGCTCGCCGCCGCAGGCCTTGGCGTTGAGCATCTGGTGAAGGTGACCACGTTCCTGACTGACCGCAATCATCTCGTGACCAACCGCACCATTCGTTGCGCGATGCTCGGGGAACACCAGCCCGCGTTGACGGTCGTGATCGTCGATACCGTCGACAGCAAATGGCTGCTGGAGATCGAGGCGATCGCCGCGGAATGAAACCGACTTCGCGAACGAGCCAATCATGTCGGGTGTCCAATGGCTGAAAACATGCATCCCTACTACGAGGCGTATCGGAGCGCTATGGAAGCGGCCATGCGCCAGCGGCTCGACCTTGCCGATGCGATGTTGCGCGAGCGCGCGCATCTCACCGAGATCGACGGGATCAGGCAGGAGGTGATGGACGAATTCGAGATCGTGCTCACACAGATGCCCTATGTCGGCGGCGCGGCCAGTCGCATGAGCGATTTCTTCATGCGCCTTATGGGCTTCATGGCCATCAGTCGGGTACTGCGGCGGCACGGCGTGCCGCTGCCTGTGATCGGCGAGATCGAGCGGGAAACCTACCAGGCGCAATTGCTGACCGCGCCTGAAGCGGAGCGTCTCGCCTCGGGACGTCAATTCATGTCGCCGGAGCACCAGGCTTTGCTGCGCGAGCAGGCGGCCACAAGCATGATTGACAGCCATCAGAACGAGTTTCCGGAAGATTTCGCCTACGATTTCGTCGAGCCGGGTCCGGAAGACAATTTCGAGTTCGGGATCAACTACAAGACCTGCGGCTTCTGCAAATTCGCGGCGCGCCATGGCGACAAGGACATTCTGCCGAACATCTGCGGCCTCGATTTCGTCGCCTACGCAGCGCGAGGCATCCGGCTGGAAAGGACACAGACGTTAGCGGGCGGTGCGAGCCACTGCAATTTCCGATTCTCGCGGCTCGCGTTGGAAGAGAAGTCGGACAGTTAAGCCGCCTCTCATGCTCTGCGATCGAGGGGAGGCTGGATTGCCCTGCTGTCACATCGTCATTGCGAGCGTAGCGAAGCAATCCAGAATCTTTCCGTGGCGGCAGTCTGGATTGCTTCGCTGCGCTCGCAATGACGGAACTTGGGCGTGACTCTGAGCCCACCGAAGCCAAGCGCCACAATGACATCGTGCGGCTGTTTTGCCCGACGAGTCGAACGTCGGCGCGGTCGCAATCACGCAATTGCGAATTTTGTAAGCGGCTGAACTTCCTCACAGTTTCTACTGTGCATGGGGTTGTTTTCGCGGTTTTTTGTTTTGGGCGCTTCTACTCCGCCACCTTTTCCCTCAGCCGCTGCGCGTAGACGTTGATGATCAGGGCCAAGAGCAGGATCAGGCCGCGGATCAGGATCTTCAAAAAGCTGTCGATGTTGACGTGGTCGAGGCCGTTGTTGAGCACGCCAAGCACGAACAGCCCGACGATGGTGTTGCCGATGCCGCCGCGGCCGCCGAACAGGCTCGTGCCGCCGACGACGACGGCGGCGATCGAGTCGAGCAGGTAAGTGTCGAACTCGTTCTGCTGCGCGCTGCCGAAATGGGCGACACCGAGCATGCCGCCGATGCCGGAGCAGACCGCCGAGATCACCATGACGGCGCCGAGGATGAGCTTGACGTTGAGGCCGGAATATTCGGCCGCCTCGCGGTTGCCGCCGACCATGTAGACGTAGCGGCCGAAGCGCGTGTAGGTCAGCACCAGATGGCCGCCGAGCAGCATGATCGCGGCGACGATGACGATCCAGGGAATGCCGCCGATCGATCCGGAGCCGAGCGTGGTGATCACGTCAGGCACCTTGTAGGCGATCTGGCCGCGCACCAGCAGCGCGGAGATGCCGGCCGCGATCTGCATCATCGCCAAAGTCATGATGAAGGAGGGGATGCCGATCACGGTCAGGCCCAGCGCATTGACGAGGCCGAGAGCCGCGCAGAGCAGAATCGCCAGCAGGATCGCCGCGATGCCGGGGAGGGGAATGTTGGGAATGTTGACGTAGGATTCCTGGAGCGTGAAGTAGGCGACCGCGATGCCAGTGACGTTGGCGATGCTGGCGATCGAGAGGTCGATCTCCGCGCAGAGGATCACGAAGGTGAGGCCGACGGCGATGACGCCCGTGACCGACACCTGCGTCAGGATGTTGCCGAGATTGTCCAGCGTCGCGAAGGAGGGGCTGGCGAGGGCGAAGAACCCGGACAGGAAAATCAGCGTCAGGAACGGTGCGATGTTGCGCATCTGCGAGCGCAGGAAGGGCGCTAACCCGCGCGTTCTTCGCCCCGCCGCCGGTGCCGTCTCACTGCTCGCCATGGTGTTTCTCCGTCACGCCGCTTCCAGCAGGCGGTCCTTGCTGACCGGCTCGTTCCTGAATTCCCGCACCAGTGCGCCGCGCTTGAGCACGAGGATGCGGTCGGCCAGCGACAGCACCGTTTCCGGCTCGGTCGACAGCACGATGATCGCGAGCCCTTTGGCGCGGAGGTCGCGGACGATGTTGATGACGTCGTTCTTGGCGCCGACATCCATGCCGCGGGTCGGCTCGCACAGCACCAGCAGTTTTGGCGGATAGGTCAGCCATTTCGCCAGCGCGACCTTCTGCTGGTTGCCGCCGGAGAGCATGCCGAGATCGAGGCCGACCACCGGCGGCCTGATCTGCAGTTGCTCGACCTGACGCTGGGCGATATCGCGCTCCTGCGCCGGCTTGAGCAGCAGCGCCGAGATGCGATCGAGAATGCTGATCGAGATGTTCTTGTAGACCGGCTCCTGATGGAACAGCATCGCGCGCCGGCTCTCCGGCACCAGCGCCACGCCCGCGCGCCGCGCCGCTGCCGTGCTGGCGAAGGTTTTTGGCTTGCCCTCGACGGCGAGCGTGCCGGCATCCGGCTTCAGCTTGCCGAACAATATGCGCGACAGCTCCTGCTGGCCGCAGCCCATGAAGCCGTAGATGCCGAGCACTTCGCCGGCACGCGCCTCGAAGGAGATGTCCTTCAAGCTGCGGGCCAGCGACAGCTGATCGACCTTCAGGACCACCGAGCTGTCGCTCGGCCGCGGCAGCATCAGATCGTCGCTATAGCTGTGCTCGAGTGCTTCGCCGCCGCGGCCGATCATGGCCTCGATCAGCGCGCCCTTGCTGGTCACAGCGCTTGCCGTCTCCGCGACCTTTCGCCCGTTGCGGAACACGGTCACCGTGTCTGACACGCGCAAGATGTCCTCGATGAAATGCGAGATGAAGACGATTGCCGTGCCTTCCGCGCGCAGGCGCCGCAGCGTTGCGAACAGCCGTTCGACCTCGGGCGGGGAAAGAGCGGAGGTCGGCTCGTCCAGGATGACGATGCGCGCGCCGGAAAACAGCACGCGCGCGATCTCGATCAATTGCTGAAGCCCGATCGGGAGGTCGCCGAGCCTGCTCATCGGATCGACGTCGATGCCGAAGCGGGCGAGCTGCTCGCCGGCCTCGCGCGCCATGCGCCGCCATTGTACGAGGCCGAGCCGGTTGGTCGGCTGGTTGCCCAAAAACACGTTCTCGGCGACCGTGAGGTCGGGGGCGACAGATAGCTCCTGGTGCACCATGGCGATGCCGGCGGAGTGCGCATCGCGGGCCGAGCGGAAATGCGTCTCCCGTCCGTCGATCAGGAAGCGGCCGGAGAATTCAGTGTGCACGCCGGCGATGATCTTCATCAGCGTGCTTTTTCCCGCGCCGTTCTCGCCGACGAGACCGTGGATCTCGCCGGGTGAGAGCGCAAAATCGACACCACGAAGCGCTTCGACGCCGCCGAAGCTCTTCGTGATGCCCTGCAATTCCAGGATGGGCTGACGTCCCTCAGGCATGGAGGGTCAGATCAGGAAGTGATCCTCCATCCACTGCATACCGGGTGCGTTGGCCTTGGTCACGACCGGACCGTCGGTGACGACGTTCTTGGGAATGCCCTGTCCGCTCTTCTCCCCGCCGACCACGGCGGAGACGCCCGCGACGATCGCGCCGCCATGGATGCGGCAGGACGGATTGCGCACGGTGGCGAACATGCGGCCTTCGCTGACCGCCTGGATCGCCGGCGGCATCGCATCCACGCCGCCGATCAGGATGTTGGTGCGGCCCCGCGCTTTCATGATGTTGGCGGCGGCGAGCGCCATGTCGTCATTGTGGAAGAACGCTGCGTCGATCTGCGGGTACTTGGTCAAATAGGTTTCCCAGAGACGTGCGGTCTTCGACACATCCCAGTCGGCCGGCTGGGTGTCGAGCACCTCGATGCCAGGGAATTGCTTCACGACATTGTTGAAGCCTTTGGCACGGCCCTGCGCGCCGGTATGGCCGAGCGCGCCCTGGGTCATGATGATCTTGCCCTTGCCGCCCATGGCGTTGCACAGCGCCTGCGTCACGGACGCGCCCATGAACTCGTTGTCGGGGGCGAGGAAAGAGTGGACGTTGATCTGGTCGAGAGGGGCAATCAGCGTGTCCATGTCGATCACGGGCGTGCCGGCGTCGATCATCTTCTGCACGGGCTGGGTGAGGGTGCCGATGCCAAAAGCCTGGATGGCGACGAAATCCCATTTCTGCGAGGCCATGTTGTCGATTGCCGCGCGCTGCTTCACCGCATCGAGCTGGCCGTCGAACCAGGTGACCTCGACATTGAACAGCTTGCCCCAGAACTCCGCGGCCTGCTTGCCCTGCGCGCACCAGGTCGCCTGGAGGCCCGCATTGGAGAACGCCGCCTTCAGCGGCTTCTCGCTTCGTCCGACTTCGGCTGCAAGGGCGGGGTTTATGCCCATGCCGCCGAGGATGGCGGCCCCGGCGCCGGCGGTTGCCGCCGCTTGAAGAAGATCGCGCCTCGTCGTCGAGAAATCTTTCGTCCCGGACATCGCTCGCTCCCATATATTTATCGTCGGCGCGTCATTGATTGCGCGACCGATACGGAAAGTGTCTCACAAGAGTTGATGCCACTCAATCTGCAATCACGCGAGATCGCCGCAACCGGTGTTGGTGCAGCGCAAGCGTCAGGCCTGAACGGCGGCAAATGCGTCGATCTCGATGAGCAGTCGGTCCCAGGCCTGCGCGATATCCGGCGACCATTCATCGCCGAGCAACCCGCGCAGCGTATCCCTGATCACGGCAAAGAAGGCGATGAACAGCTCGCGCGGCGTGCCGTAGCCATCGTGCGAGGCGACCTCGCACGCGATCAGCCGGAAATGCCCGCGACGATCACCGGCGAAGTCGAGAATCGCCTCGATCGTCAGCGCGAGCATCGATCCCATCACGAGCTCGCTGCCTTGCGTGCGGAACATCGCCCGCGTTTCGGGATGCTCTTCGAACAGACGTTGATAGACGAGCGGCGTGAGATCCGCGCAGCGCAAGGCCGCGAGTTCAAAGCCCCGTTCGATCGGATTGGGAGAATTATTCACCGCCTGTGGCCATGCAGACAAAAAAAGAGCGGGGCCCTAGCCCCGCTCGAAAATTGTGTCGACCCTATTATCCCCGATTCTAAGATTTGATCTTGATTGGCGGGGCGACGCTGCGTTTTGCGCGTCAGGGGCTCCTCCCGAGACTTGGACCACCAGACTTCGACCTCACGGCCAGCCTGAGCAAGAGGGATGCTAGATCAACTTTTCTCACTTGTCATCATTTTCGGCAACGAATGTTCAAAATTCGAGCAATTGACGAAATGATCGGGCTTCCGGTCTTGTAAGCTTATGACAAATATAAGAAATCTGCGGAGGGACAGGGTTGCGGGACTGCCTCGAATGCCGCAGATCCTCTCTCGTGGGGTGGCCCGACCACAGTTCTCCAGAAATTTGCGCTGGACCAGGAAGGCCGCGGAACCGGCCTCGACTCGGCTCTCCGCGCGGTGTTTAGTTGGTAGACGAACGAATGGTTCGGCGGATGCGCGCACGGTTGCAAAAATTCTTACCCCTGGTCTTGCTCGCTTTGGCGATGCAGGTGCTGGCGCCGATCGCCGCCTGTTTGGCGGCCGGCCAGGCCATGGCCAATCCGCTTTCTGCAGCCGTCATCTGCCACAGCCCGAGCGAGCAGGGCGGCCTGAGCGACCAGAACGGTGCACCGGCCGCGCATGGTGGCGCCTGCGCGCTGTGTTGTCTGGCGCAGGTGGGCGCGTCATCCGATTCGCCGCCGCACGCCGCGCTCTCCATTCCCTTCCGCCACGCCGAGCGCGTGGTGTGGCACGTGGCGGATGTATCCGCCGTCGCCGTCTATAGGGACTCAAACGCCCAGGCACGCGCGCCGCCTCAGTTTTCCTGACGACCCAAGGTAACGCCGCGGCCCGTCCGCTGGCGATTGATGTTGTCATTGGCCGGCGATAGCTGCCGGCGTCAGGAATGCCCCATGTTACGTTATCATGCCCGCCGTGGCGTGAGCCTCGTTGCCGTTCAGGCCGCGCTGCTTGCGTCGTCGAGTGGAGTCTTTGCTCAAAACAGCAATACCGTGCTTCCCGCGGTGACCGTTGAGGCGCCGCAGGCCGCCCGGCCCAAACCAGCGGTAACCCGGCCATCGCGACTACGCTCCGCTTCGGCGGGCCGCGCCGTGAGGCGTGTTACGCCAAACGCGAACGTCAGCGCACCGACCCAAGGCAGGACAGTGACTGCCCGTGCAGCCCGAGATGGTCTCAATCAGTCGCCTGCCGGACAGACCGCGACGACCATCGATCGCAGCCAGTTCGACAATCGCCCGTCGTTTTCGGTCAGCGACGTCTTGCGGGATAGTCCGGGCATCTCGATCAAGCAGGGGAATGGCCCCCGCGATTTCGGCATCTCGATTCGCGGCTCCAACGCCCGGAACGGCTTTGGCATCCGCAATCTCGTGATCTTCGACGACGGTTTTCCGGTGACGCAGCCGGACGGCCTGTCGCGGAGCGACCTCATCGATCCCCATGCCTATGCTGCGATCGACGTGATCCGCGGCCCTTCGTCGGCGCTCTACGGCAATTACGCGACCGGCGGCGCGCTCAATTTCCGAACCCGGCCGGGCGGCACGATCGACGGCGTCGAGTATGGTGTCGACGGCGGCAGCTACGGCTATCTCAACAACTACCTGGCAGCCGGCAAGAAGGTCGGGAATTTCGAGGGCTCGCTGTTTGCAAGCGACACGCGGGGCGACGGCTACATCGGCAATAGCTGGTTCAACACGCAGACCGTCAATTTCCTCGGAACGCTGAAGGCGACGCCGGATGATCGCTTCACGGTCAAGATCATCAACAACGACCTCAGCGCGCGGCTGCCAATCCGACAGTCGCTGAACCAGTTCTACACCAATCCCTTCCAGCAGGGCTGTACGACGGGCGCAGCGGCAGCCGCCGGATGTCCCGCTGTGTCTCTTTTCAAAAACGGCTTCAACGCAAGAATCGGCGTCGTAGACGACAAGGACACCGAGACGGCAACGCAAGCGGGGCTCGGACGAAACGATCGGCGAACCATTGTCGGTGGACGATGGGAGCACGACTTCGATAACTCGACGACTTGGCGAAACCAGTTCGTCTTCGATGACAGGAATATTAGCCAGCCGACCGGCACGACCACCGCCATCGGCGATTTCCCGTCGTACAACTACATGAGCGACATTACAAAGCGCGGCGAAATCCTGGGCATGGATTCCACCACACTTGTCGGCGCGTGGTACAATACACTCGTAGCCTCAAGCGACACGCGCAACGTCATGCCGGGCGGAAACGCCACGTTGGGGCTGCTCCAGGCGAATACTTTCAGCGATACGTCCAACTATGGGGTACGGGCGAGGGAGGAGTTGAAGCTCACTCCTGATTTGACCGCGATAGCCGGAATTGGCTGGGAAACCACGGTCCTGAAAGGCATCAATACCGTATACAAATACAACACGTTCAATGTTCCAGTCGCGACGATTCCTCCGGCAACCCGTGCTGATCGCAAGATCGAGAACACAGCTCCTGAGTTGGCGTTGCTATACAGGCTCAATCAGGAATGGCAGTTTCGCGGGCGAGTGGCCACCGGATACGGGACGCCGCAGGTGTCGAATCTGTTCGTTCTTCCGAACGGTGATTTTGGCAACAACACGCAGCTCCAGACGCAAACCAATGTCGGCTACGATCTTGGCTTCGACTGGACGCCGGGCAATGCGGTCAAGCTGAGTGCGACGGCATTTTACGAATTTTTCCGAAATGAATTGGTAAGTCAGGCCGTCAGCAATCCCAGTGCGAGCAACGCGACCTACATGTTCAACGCACCGCGATCGGAGCATCGGGGCATCGAGCTTGCGGCCGACTGGAAGTTCTATCCGGGCTGGCGGTTCGTGGCGGCGTACACCTATCTCGACGAGGTCTACACCGAGTATGTCGAGAACATCACCAATGTCGCCATATTCAGCTTCAACCGGGCCGGCAACAAGATCCCCGGCATCTCGCCCAACGAACTGACGGCACGGGTTGGCTACGATGAGTTCGCCGGGCCGCTGGCAGGTCTCGGGGGCTTCGTCGAAGTCCAGTGGAAGGATTCGTTCTATATGGACAATGCAAATCTGCTCAAGGCGCCGGGCTATGAACTGGTCAATGTGAACGTTCACTACAAGACCGATCTTGTGTCCGACACCTTCAGATCTCTCAACCTGTTTCTCGAAGTCCGAAACGTACTCGACCGTACCTATGTGGCCTCGGCAAACAACATCACCAATACGGTGACGACGGCCGGCCTTCAAAATCCTGCGAGCGTGCTCGCAAACACAACGGGATCGATCTATGCGGGCTCGCCGCGCACGTTCGTTGCGGGTATGAAGGTGGCGTTTAAATGATCCGGGCCCTCGAAGGGAGTAGGGGCATGATCCGAAGTGGCTTCTTCGGGATAGTCGCTCTTGCATTCTTGCAGAATACGGCACTCGGACAAATGCACGCTCAGCATGCATCCGAAGCGGCCTGTGAGGAGCCCGCGCTGCGTTGTGCGACCAAGGCGACGCCTGCATTCGGTCCGGATGGAACGCTGTGGCTCGTCTGGATGGCGGGAGGGCAGGTCTCTGTTGCGAGTTCGCAGGATGCGGGACGCAGTTTCTCGCCCCCTATCCAGGTCACGACGAAGCGGTTGAACCTTGATTGGGGGCCGGATGCCCGGCCGAAGATCGTGGTCGATCGCAAGGGCGGCATCGCGCTGGCGTTCTCGATCTTCAGGGATGAAGCATTCAACGGCCAGGTGCTCTACACGCGTTCGGCCGATGGCGGGAAGAGCTTTGCGGAGCTGAAGCCGATCACCGCAAACAACGAGAGCCAGCGTTTTGAGGCGCTGGCGCTCGATCAGGATGGCACTGTCTTCGCGGCCTGGCTCGACAAGCGCAATCGCGTCCCGGCGAAGGAGACGGGACGGAAGTACGAGGGAGCAGGGCTGTTCTTTGCCTCGTCGCGCGATGGCGGTGTCACCTACGCCGAGGCCAGTCTCGCCCGTGACAACACCTGCGAATGCTGCCGATTGGGGTTGACGTTCGCAACGCCGGGGCGGCCGGCCGTGATCTTCAGGAACATCTTCGAGGGTGGCGTGCGCGACCACGCGGTCATGACCTTCACCGACGTCTCGACGCCAGGTGAAATCCATCGGGTCAGCAACGACGATTGGCAGATCAACGCCTGTCCGCATCACGGGCCGAGCCTCACCGTTGCGCCGAACGGGACCTATCACGTCGCCTGGTACACGAACGGGAAGGCGCGGAAGGGATTGTTCTATGCCCACTCGCGCGACGAAGGCCGCAGTTTCTCTGCGCCCATGGCGCTGGGACGGCCGGATCGCAGTCCGACGCGCCCGTTCGTGCTTGCGGGCCCGGCGGGAACGGTGATGGTCTGGAAAGAGTTCGATGGCGAGAAGACCTCGGTGCAGATGACGATCTCGCACGACGATGGCGAGACGTGGTCGGCACCGAAAACGATATCGAGCACCACCGACACCTCCGACCACCCCTTGCTCGTTTCCAACGGCCGGCAGACCTACCTGTCATGGATGACGAAGGCGGATGGCTATCGGATTGCAGCAATCGAGGACCAGCCATGAGACGTCGATTTGCCGGCCTGCTGGGCCTGGGTCTCCTGATCGCCTCAGCGTCTGCGCTAGAGGCGGCATCCGCTCTGAAACCGTTCGAGCGCGGCACGTGGCAAAGCGTGCTTAAGGGGCATGCGGGCCGCCCTGCGCTCGTGCATTTCTGGGGCGTAACCTGCGGGCCCTGCAAGGTCGAGCTGCCGCTGCTCGGGCAGTTTGCGAAGGATCATCCTGGGATCGACGTCGTCACGATCAGCGCGGATCTCGTGCCGAACTTGCCGGCGGCGACGCAATCGATGCTCGACAGAGCGGGGCTGTCCTCGACCGAAAATTTCATCTTCAACGACGGCTTTGTCGAACGTTTGCGGTTCGAGATCGACCCCGGCTGGCAGGGCGACATTCCCCGGACAATGCTCATATCTCGCGATGGAGCCATTACGACGGTCGAAGGCTCGGCCGAGATAGCCGACCTCGAAAAATGGTCGGCGCAACAACTCTCCACACACTGAAAGTCAATCTGCAAACGGGAAGACCGATATGAAGACCATGTTGAAAGATGTGCTGTTCTCGGCGTTCGCTCTCGCGCTCTGCGCGGCGCCAGCGCTGGCCGACGACGTCAAGGCGGGCGATCTCGTCATCTCGCAGGCGTGGAGCCGGGCGACACCGGGCGGCGCCAAGGTCGCCGGCGGTTATCTGACCATCGAGAACAAGGGCATGACCGCCGACAAGCTGGTCAGCATTTCCGCCGATATCGCGGGGAAGGCTGAGGTTCATGAAATGGCGATGGATAACGGCGTGATGAAGATGCGCCTGCTCGACAAGGGCCTCGTGATTGATCCCGGCAAGACGGTGAAGTTCGCCCCCGGCGGCTACCACCTCATGCTTCAGGAGCTGAAGGGCCCCTTCAAGCAGGGCGACAAGGTGCCGGTGACGCTTCAGTTCGAGAAGGCCGGCAAAGTTGCCGTCTCCCTCGACGTCCAGGGCGTCGGCGCCCAGGCGCCCGGCGATAGCGGGCAGATGATGAAGAAAATGCCTGATCATTCGGGAATGAAGATGTGACGAGCATGATCCGAACCTTCGGGAGACCGAACATGTCGACGCGAATCTGGCTGATTTTTCTGAGTGCATTTGCGGCAACGCCGGCGACCGCGCACGTCTTCCTCGAAGCCAAGCAGGCGACTGTGGGGGGATCGTACAAAGCCGTCTTCGCCGTGCCGCACGGTTGCGCGGGCTCGCCGACGGTGAAGATCCGGGTGCAGATCCCCGAGGGCGTGATCGCGGTGAAGCCGATGCCGAAGGCCGGCTGGAACGTCGATGTCGTCGAGGGCAAATATGCCGGCGAATACGACTATCACGGCACCAAGCTCTCCTCCGGCGTCAAGGAGGTGACTTGGTCCGGCGGCAAGCTGCCGGACAAGAACTATGACGAGTTCGTCATGCACACGGCCCTGACCGACATGCTCAAGCCGAACACGATTCTGTACTTCCCCGTCGTCCAGGAATGCGAGACCGGCGTCAGCCGCTGGATCGAGATTCCAGCGGAGGGAGCGGGGCATTCGCGCGAGGGCAAGTCACCGGCGCCGGGCGTAAAACTCCTGCCAAAACCCTGATGCGCCTGCTCGCCGCGCTGCTCCTCTTTGTCGGCTTCGCGACCGGCGCCTCGGCGCACGCGGCCCTCGTCGCGGTCGAGCCGCCGAGCGGCAGCATGCTCGCGAGCGCGCCGAAGACGGTGGAGCTGCGCTTCAACGAGGCGGTGACGCCGGGCGCGATCCAACTGATCGACGGCGCGGGCAGGGCGCGGGGTGATGTGCGCGTCAGCGCATCGGGCGAGACGATCTCGATTGCGATGCCGGCGGACCTGCCGCAGGGCACGGCGGTCGTCAGCTATCGCGTGATCTCGCAGGATGGCCATCCCGTCGCGGGATCGGTGATCTTCTCGATCGGCCGGCCGACGGGGACGCAACCTCCGGCAAACGCGGATAGCGGATTGAACGTGCTGATCTGGCTGACGCGGGTCGGTCTCTATCTTGGCCTGTTCGTCGGCGCCGGCGGCGTGTTCTTTGCGCGCTGCGTTGCGTGGTCGATGACCGGCATGGCCGTGCCGCGCATAGCGCTCGCGATCGGCCTTCCGAGCGCGGTTGCGTCCCTTGGTGCGCTGGGTCTCGATCTTCTTGGGCTGCCGCTGGCGGCTCTCGCGACGATTGCTCCCTGGAAAGTCGCATTTGAGACTAGCGCCGGCCCCGCGCTGCTTGTTGCCATCGCTGCGATGCTGTTCGCGTTAATGGCGCTGCGCGGTACGGGGTATGCACGCGCTCTTGCTCTCATCGCCTTCGTCGGCGTCGGTCTGTCGCTCGCCATGACCGGGCACGCTGCTACGGCACCGCCCGAGGCGCTCACGCGGCCTGCTATCTTCCTGCATGGCCTCGCCGTTGCCTTTTGGATTGGCGCGCTGGTCCCGCTCGCTGCACTTGTGTCGAAGTCGCCAGCCGCGGCATTGCCTGTCGTGAACCGCTTTTCCCACATCGCCGTCCCGGTCGTTGGCGTTCTCGCATTGACCGGCCTCGCGCTCGCCTTCGTCCAGCTTGAAAAGCTGTCTGCATTGGTCGAGACCCGCTACGGCCTGATCCTCTCGATCAAGCTGGCGCTGGTCGTGGTGCTGCTGGCGCTTGCCGCGCTCAACCGCTTTCGCCTGACCCCGGCGCTCCCCGGGGATCACAAGGCCGCGCCAGCCCTCAAGCGCTCGATCCTGTTCGAATGCGCCATCACGCTCGGCATCTTTGCCGTCGTCGCGGGCTGGCGCTTCACGCCGCCGCCGCGGACGATCGTTCCGGAGACGCCGCTCGCCATCCACATTCACACCGACAAGGCGATGTTCCAAGTCCTGGTCTCGCCGGGTAAGGCCGGGCTCGACGATTTCGTGCTCCAGCTCATGACCGGCGACGCGACGCCGCTGACCGCCAAGGAAGCGACGCTGACCCTGAGCCTGCCTGAACGGGGCATCGAGCCGATGGAGCGGAACGCTTCGCTAGGACCCGATGGCTACTGGCACGTGCGCAAAGTCGAGCTTCCCTTTGCCGGCCGCTGGCATATGCGGATCGACGCGCTGGTGACCGATTTCGAGATGATCACGCTGGAGGACGAACTCGAGGTGGGGGCGCCCTGAATCCGGCTCTTCGGCAGCTCAGGCTGAACCTCAAGTCGACGGAAAAATGACAGGAATTCCGTTGCCTTAGCGGCTTTTCCTCATTCATGGTCTTGTGTTTTGGCTCTCAATCCGGTTTCACTGCAAGCCGTCACTGATTCCTCGAGTATTGCCATGCGGTTGTCGCGGTTCTTTCTGCCGATCCTGAAGGAAAATCCGAAAGAGGCGGAAATTGTCTCGCATCGGCTGATGCTGCGCGCCGGCATGATCCGACAGGAGGCCGCCGGCATCTATGCCTGGCTGCCGCTCGGCTTTCGTGTGCTGAAGAAGATCGAGCAGATCGTGCGCGAGGAGCAGGACCGCTCCGGTGCGCTGGAACTGTTGATGCCGACGCTCCAGCTCGCCGACCTCTGGCGCGAGAGCGGCCGCTACGATGCTTACGGTCCGGAGATGCTGCGCATCGCCGACCGCCACAAGCGTGAGCTGCTGTACGGGCCGACCAACGAGGAAATGATCACCGAGATCTTCCGTGCCTATGTGAAGTCCTATAAGAGCCTGCCGCTCAATCTCTACCATATCCAATGGAAATTCCGCGACGAGCAGCGCCCACGCTTCGGCGTGATGCGCGGCCGCGAGTTCCTGATGAAGGACGCTTATTCGTTCGACCTTAACGAGGCCGCGGCGCGGGTCTCCTACAACAAGATGTTCGTGGCGTATCTGCGCACCTTCGCGCGGATGGGGCTGAAGGCAATCCCGATGCGCGCCGAGACCGGCCCGATCGGCGGCGATCTCAGCCACGAGTTCATCGTGCTGGCCGAGACCGGCGAATCCGGCGTTTTCATCAATCGCGACGTGCTTGACCTGCCGGTGCCGGGCGAGGACGTCGACTATGAGAGCGATTTGACGCCGATCATCAAGCAATGGACCTCGGTCTATGCGGCCACGGAAGACGTTCACGACGCCGCGCGCTTCGAGCAGGAAGTGCCCGCGGACAAGCGGGTGAACACCCGCGGTATCGAGGTCGGGCAGATATTCTATTTCGGTACAAAGTATTCCGACGCGATGAAGGCGCTGGTTGCGGGCCCCGATGGTGTCGACGTGCCGATCCACGGCGGCTCCTACGGCGTCGGCGTCTCGCGCCTGCTCGGCGCCATCATCGAGGCCTGCCATGACGATGCCGGCATCAAATGGCCCGAGGCCGTGGCCCCGTTCCGGGTGTCGATTCTCAACCTCAAGCAGGGCGACGCCGCGGTCGATGCAGCCTGCGAGAAGCTCTATGCGGAGCTTTCCGCCAAAGGCGTCGACGTGCTCTACGACGACACCGACCAGCGCGCCGGGGCCAAATTCGCCGCCGCCGACCTGATCGGGATCCCCTGGCAGATCATGATCGGGCCGAAGGGGCTCGCCGACGGCAAGATCGAGTTGAAGCGGCGTGCCGACGGCTCGCGCGAGAATATGTCGCCTGCGGACGTGGTTGCGCGCCTGGCCGGCTGAATAGTGTTCACCGCGCGGTAATGGGCCGGCAATCCGGCCACAATTGACCCCGAATCATGGGATTATCAACCGATGGATGAACCCATGACCAAGACTGTACAGACCGCGCCTTTTGCGCCATTCGAGTGGATGCTGTCGGCGCGCTATTTGCGGGCGCGCCGCAAGGAGGGATTCATCTCGGTCATTGCCGGGTTCTCCTTTCTCGGCATCATGCTGGGGGTGGCGACGCTGATCATCGTCATGGCCGTCATGAACGGCTTCCGCAAGGAACTGCTCGACAAGATCCTGGGGCTCAACGGCCACATCCTGGTCCAGCCGCTGGAATCGCCGCTGACCGACTGGAAGGACGTCGCCGACCGTCTCAGCCAGGTCCAGGGCATCCGGCTCGCCGCGCCCGTGGTGGACGGCCAGGCGCTGGCGTCATCGCCGTGGAACGCCTCGGGCGTCCTGGTGCGCGGCATCCGCTCCGACGACCTCAACAACCTCACCTCGATCGCCAAGAACATCAAGCAGGGCTCGCTCGAGGGTTTTGACGACGGGCAGGGGGTCGCGATCGGCCGGCGCCTCGCTGACCAGTTGTCGCTGCACGCCGGCGACAGCATCACGCTGGTGGCGCCGAAGGGCGCGGTCACCCCGATGGGCACGACACCGCGCATAAAACCGTACAAGATCGCCGCGGTGTTCGAGATCGGCATGTCCGAGTATGATCTCGGCTTCGTGTTCATGCCGCTCGCGGAGGCGCAGGCCTATTTCAACCGCAGCAACGACGTCACCTCGATCGAGGTCTTCACCACCAATCCAGATCAGATCGTAGCGTTTCGCCAGGCCGTGACGGAGGCGGCGGGCCGGCCGGTGTTCCTGGTCGACTGGCGCCAGCGCAACTCGACCTTCTTCAACGCGCTCCAGGTCGAGCGCAACGTGATGTTCCTGATCCTTACCATGATCGTGCTGGTCGCGGCGCTCAACATCGTCTCCGGCCTGATCATGCTGGTGAAGGACAAGGGCAGCGACATCGCGATCCTGCGCACGATGGGAGCCTCGCAAGGCTCGATCATGCGCATCTTCCTGATCACGGGCGCCTCGATCGGCGTGGTCGGTACGATGGTCGGCTTCTTCGTCGGGCTGGTGATCTGCCTCAACATCGAGTCGATCAGGCAATTCCTGTCCTGGCTGACCAGCACCGAGCTGTTTTCGCCAGAGCTCTATTTCCTGTCGAAGCTGCCCGCCGAGATCGACATCGGCGAGACCTCGGCCGTCGTCATCATGGCGCTGACGCTGTCGTTCCTGGCGACGCTGTATCCGTCCTGGCGGGCCGCACGCCTCGATCCCGTCGAAGCGCTGCGGTACGAGTGAGGGGCTGATGGAGCAGCAGGGGGCGGAAGATGTACCGGTCATTTATCTCCACGAGATAAAGCGGCAGTACTTGCAGGGCGAGGTGCCGCTGACGATCCTGGACGGCGCCAAGCTCGCGCTGTGGGCGGGTCAATCCGTCGCGCTGGTGGCGCCGTCGGGCTCGGGCAAGTCGACGTTGCTGCACATTGCGGGGCTGTTGGAAGCTCCCGATTCCGGCGAGGTCTATGTCAATGGCGCGCCGACCTCACAACTGCCCGACATCGAGCGCACCCAGCTCCGCCGCACCGATATCGGCTTCGTCTACCAGTCCCACCGGCTGCTGCCGGAGTTTTCCGCGCTAGAGAACGTCATGATGCCGCAGATGATCCGCGGCCTGAAGAAGTCCGAGAGCGTCAAGCGCGCCAAGGAGATTCTTGGCTATCTCGGCCTCGGCGAGCGCATCACGCACCGTCCCTCCGAGCTGTCGGGCGGCGAGCAGCAGCGCGTTGCGATCGCGCGCGCGGTGGCCAACGCGCCGCGGGTGCTGTTCGCGGACGAGCCGACCGGCAATCTCGATCCGCACACCGCGGACCACGTCTTCCAGGCCCTGATGCAGCTCGTCAAGGCGACCAAGGTTTCCATGCTGATCGCGACCCACAACATGGAGCTGGCCGGCCGCATGGACCGGCGCGTGTCGCTGTCGAACGGCCAGGTCATCGAGCTCGAGTAACGTCATCGAGCTCGAACGAAAAAGGCGAAAACAACCCCATGCACAGTAGCCGGGCGTGGCCAGCTACGTCAGAGGTGACTTCCTCCAGCCATTTGACATGTCGGGCATATCAGCCGCGGCGGCGCATCGCCGCCGCGGAAGGCGATTTACGGCCGGATCACTGTTAATTTGAACGGACCGCCATTGGCTGCGGCGTGTTCGACCGCCTCGTTGGCATGGTCGAGATCGAAGGCCGTGGTCTCGTATTCGTCGAGCCGCAGCAGTCCGGCGCGCACCAGCGCGATCAGGCGGCTTGCTGCATCCGGCGGGTACATCCAGACGCCGTGGATGCTGATGCAGTTGCGCATGATCCAGGGGTAGGGCAGCTCGAGGCCCGCGCCGCCCGCCATGCCGACGCCGCCCATCAGCACGACGCGGCCGTAAGCGCGCACCGTCATGATCGCCGCGCGCACGACGGTCGTGCTCACCGAGGGCGGCATGATGTCGAACACGCAATCGATCGGCCCGGGAGCCGCACGCTTCATGTTCTCGCAGTCGTCGTCCTCGTTGCCGGTGAGTTTGACCGGCCTCACGCGGTCGCCAAAGCGCCCGACGAGATCGGCCAAAATCTTGTCGTTGCGGCCGGGGGCGACCACGCAGTCCGCGCCCATCGCGAGCGCGACCGAGACCGCTGCGCTGCCGAAATTTCCTGTGGCCCCGCTCACCAGCACGGTCTCGCCGGGCTGAAGGTTGGCGGCAAGGAAGCCGCCATAGGGCACCAGCAGCGTCCCCAGCGCGCACCATTGCGTGGCTTCGTCGGACGTGATTTGGCCAAGGCGCTTCACGTTCTCCGTCGGCACGCGCATCTGCTCGGCAAACGAGCCGTGGCGAAAGTGCTTTTGCAGGAGCATGCCGCCGGGACCTGCGGCAGTCAGTCCCTGCAGGGCGATGTCGGGTGCAACGATTTCGTCGCGCGAGCGCACCGTCGGGTCGCAGAAGACCCAGTCCCCAACGCTGAGCTTCGTCGCGTCCGGGCCGATCGCACGCACCCGTCCGATGCCGCCAGGACCCGGGATGATCGGCAGGTCGAGCGCATAGTTGCGCATCCCGCTGAAGACCTCGTTCATGTAGGACAGCACGCGCGTGGCGACGACGTCGACGATCACCTCGCCGGTCCCGAGCACAGGGTCCGGGGCTTTCTCGATCGCAAGCGGGGATCCAAAGGATTTCAGTACGGCAGCTTTCATGATCTCACCTCAAAGCAGGGTGAAGCCGATATGCGCCGCCTTTCCAGGCGCAGGAAGGCCTGGTATTATCCTAGTATTGTCCAGGCCCTCCATCGAGGCATGTCATCATGGCCGATCCACGCCGCGTCGAATTCGGCGACTTCCTCAGGTCCCGCCGCGAAAAGCTGTCGCCGAAGACCGTCGGGCTTCCCGCTGGCCGGCGGCGCCGCACCGCAGGGCTCCGTCGCGAAGAGGTCGCGCAGCTCGCCGGCATCGGCGTCGACTGGTACATCCGCCTCGAGCAGGGCCGCACCGTCAGTCCGTCGGTGACCACCGTCGACGCGCTTGCCCGCGCGCTGCGCCTCAGCAAGACCGAGCATGCCCATCTCAAGGCGCTGGCGCGCGACGGTGACAAGCGCGCGTTCACGCGCGAGATCGTGCCGGCGCCCGTTCGGCGGATGATCGAGAGCCTGACGCAGCCCGCCTATGTCACGGGACGGCGCTGGGACGTGCTGGCCTGGAACGAGGCGGCCGAGGAGGTCTTCGGGTTCGGACAATTGCCCGAGCAGGACCGCAACACGCTGCTGCTGGTGATGACGAACAAGCAGACGCGAAAGTTCTATGGTGCCCGCTGGAACGACGTCGCCAAGAGCATGGTCGCGATGTTTCGCGCCACCCACGACGTCTGGGCGGGCGATCCCGCCTTCACGGAGTTGCTCACGCGGCTGCGCGAGGGCAGTCCGGAATTCGTCAAATGGTGGGAAGCGCACGACATCCGCAGCACCGCCGCGGGCCTCAAGACCATGAACCACCCGACCAGGGGCGTGCTCCAGTTCGAACACACGAGCTTTCAGGCCAACGATGATCCCGCGCTGAAGCTGGTGATCTACACGCCAGTCCAAAGCGCGATGAGATTGGGATGAATCGTCATCGCGCTTTAGGTTATTGTTTGAACATGATCTTTCCGGAAAACCGCTGCACACTTTTCCGGATCATGCTCCAGGGCGTAGAACGCAAAGGCCAAGACCTTCGACGCGCAGGCTCGCGCGCTGCGTCTCAGCAAGACCCAGCATAGGCATCTGAAGGCACTGGCGCGCGGCGGCGACAGGCGCGCGTTCACACCCGAGATCGTACCGCCGTCCATTCGGCGGATGATCGAGAGCCTGAATCAGCCGGCCTGCGCCACCGGGCAGCAGATTGGGGAGGCCGCCGGCATATGTCCAGCGGCCTCCGCGCTTAATGTAGTTTGCGGGGCGGCGCCCCGACTAGAGATCGATGCTAACGGCAATGTTACGGCTCTGTAGTTCGGCAATCTTCATTCCGTCAGCTTGCACCTGCGCAAACTCCGGGTCCTTTGCCACGGCCTCCTGCACTTTGCCGTAAACCTCCCAACTGGAGTAGCGCGTCGCAACCAGCAACTCTCCTGTCCAGGCACCAGTGTGGAAACGGGAGAGCCGAAGAAATTCGGCACCATGTTTTTCAAAGATTTTCTTCGCCCGCCTGATAATCTGGACCATTTCCTCGGCCTTGTCGGTCTTGAAGCGAGTAAATTGAACGATCGGCATGGGGCTACCTCCATAGTTGTGTAAAATTTCCAAGAGGCATGTATCGAGCAACGTGTGAGGAGTGAACCTCCAGTTCAATCTCGATAAAGGTTCGTCTTCAGCGGCTTGATTCTGGTTCAGGCCTCGTAAGCGGAAGCAACTCTGCCCTTTCTCGGTGGATGGACTCGGATCGTCACTGGCAGGCAATTTTTCGCGCGGAGTGGTGTTCGCGGCGAACCTGAGAATTGCCGAGTTTAATCGACGTAACGCCTTCGAGTGCCAGAGGGGCTGTTCGAACGTCGCGATCGCGGCGAAGCGCGTTATGCACGCTGGTGGGCGGAGTTGCAGATTGAACCGTCGGACCCGTGGTGCTACGTTTCAGCCACGTCATTCCGTTTTCGGTTTGATGCGACGGGCTATCGGGCTTACGGACTGCCGCCCGTTCATTTGAAATTGGAATACTTGAGCCAATAGCGCCCCGCCTCCGGCCCCCCTTTTGAGTGCGGTCGGACAATGTTTTTTCATTGGCCTCCGTTCTTCCCATTGACTCGGAGGCGGGTTCTTTCAGTCGAACTTTGTAACAAAGTCGATCTTCGACATGTGCATTCCGATAAGCCACGCGGATCGCGCCGCACTAGATCATCATCCGAACGCGGGGCGGAGCAGGCATTGCCTGATTGTTGCATTTCTCTGTGCCGCTCCCTTGTTTCAGTCCACGCTGCAGGCATGGGGACAATGCTCGGCGCGCGACGTCTTACAGAATCAACTGAAGCTCGGCAAAGTTCGTGCAGTTGATCTGCCGCAAAAACTCATCGGGGCCGCCCGCGATGTTCCGACATGGAAGACGATAGCGGTCGGCACCTTTGCCAATTCCATTGCGTTGCGCAATGCATTGGATTCCGTAGGTTGCAGTATTGGCGGGTTGGCCGCGGAAGTTCTCGCTCGGCCGGCCTTCACCGTCAGTTCCAACAAGACAGGCGTGGAGCTTGTAGTGGTGTCTGCGATCGAGCTTGGCTTCAAAACCGATAGCGTGCCGCTGGCCGTCATTTACGCGCGGGCCCGGCAACTTGGCTTTGAACTTGCGGCAGCGGAGATCGGTCCGCAATTGCGCCTTCAATATTTTGATCAGCCAATGGGCGAATTTCTCATCGTGGGAATGCAGCCAATCAAGACGTGGAGTGGAGAGCCGGTGGTTCTTAACGTGGCAAATGGCGGAGCCGGATTGATCCTGATCGGCCAGGACGGCAAGGACGACGCTGAAATACCGGCGACCTCTCGTTTTCTTTTCATGCGGTCGCCCGAACTCAGCGGCGGGCTCGATACAGCGGCCGCTCTCCTGCCACCATGAGGACGAACCAACAAAATTCGAGCAAACAACGGGTGTCCGCAACTGCCTCGCGTCTAGAGAGGCATCAACAGTAGGGAGTAGCATCATGCGCAGATTTGGATCTGTATTTATCTCGCTGTTACTATCAGCAATTCCTGCGACTGCGTCAGATCAAAATCTCAAAGAAGAAATTGGAAAGATAGGTTCTGCCTACGAGCAGTACTTCAACAACAAGGACGCCGCCGGGATTACTTCACTTTATACGAAGAGCTATATGCGTGTTACTGAAGACGGAGTCGTGGATAATACCAAGTACTATGAGAACGCGTTCAGAGCGGGAGTTAGTCGTCTCGAGGTAAAGATGACCGAGGTTGAGTCATTGTCAGAAAGCACGGCTCTGGTAACCGGCGAATCTCGCGTTACTGGCAAGAGCGAGACAGGTGCTCCCATAGACTTCACCGTTATTTGGACCGCTCTCGATGTTCGTGAGGACGGGCAATGGAAGATTCGCATGCTCACGTCGATTCCCAAGCCGCCGCCGCCCCAGCCGCAGCAGGCAGCAAAGTAACTCAAGACATAGCCTGCTTTGCTCGCAATAGTTCTCTGCACCACCTTAACTTAAAGGGAGCTAACGATGGTCATTTTACACGCAAACGTCGCATTGCTTTCAGTCGCGGTCGTTCTGATAACTACGGGTGTCCAGGCTCAGAGTATGCCGCCGGAAGGCGCCGTCTCGGTCATATTTACCGCCACGCCGATTCCTGCTCCCAAGCCGATGCCGATCGGCGGCGGCAGAGAGTTTGTTCTCATGAACCAAGCCATGGCAGCCTCAAACGAGGCGGGAAATCCTGTACTCAACAACATGGGTGGACGTTGTCAGCTCAGCCGCCTAACGGATCCATCGGCGAAGACCGCCGAAATTCATGGGTTCTGTACTTACGTCGACAAGGACGGCGATCAAGTGTTCGAGCAATGCGACTGGATGCCCGCATCGCCCAACAATTGCAACATAACCGGGGGGACCGGCAAATTCGAAGGTCTTCAAGCCGCGCTCGTCGTCACCATCGACCCTCTCAAGAGCAACTTCGATGGCATCAGTCAGGTCATTGGCCACAAGAAGGGGACGTACAAGTTCGTCAAGACGAACTAAGCCCGCCATGTCGATGCCGAACCTTGTTGTGTCTGGCTTTCCGTCCGGCATCGGTGTGATTTCGCGGACATGCACGGAGCGGGGCGCCAGCATCGCCATAACCATGTCAGGGGCGATGCGGCCGCGCCAGACCCCGTACTTGCCGGCCTGCAGCGGAAACCCTGCGGTCTCCTCCGCTTTGCTTACGCGCAGCTAACATGCCTACAATTTCGCGTGTGTCGCGCGTACGATGCTCTTGTCAATTGAGCAGGTGCGGTTGGACCCACCTGCCTTTTCCGGTCAAAGCCGCGCCACCTTGCCCGTCGCGCAGCGCCTGGAGCAACTTTTGGCGATCGATCCGAGACCGTTGGCCATCGCTCGACCGGGCGCATCGAGAGCATTGTCAACGTGCCGCCGCCCCGGTTCATGTCCCGGTTCATGGATTGAACTGCCTAGCGCAGCGATCTGAACGCTGCCCGCATCTCGGCGGCGAAGAGCTGCGGCTGCTCCCACGCCGCGAAGTGGCCGCCCTTGTCGACCTCGTTGAAATAATGGAGCGTCGGATAGGCGCGCTGGGTCCATGTCTTCGGCGCGCGATAGATCTCGGCAGGGAATACGGTCACCGCGACCGGCACCGTGATCTCCGTGGTCTTCTGCGCGGCGGAGCTGAAGTTGTTGTTGTTGTTTTCCCAGTAGAACCGGCTGGCCGACGCGCCGGTATCGGTGAGCCAATAGAGCGAGATGGCATCCAGGATTTCGTCCTTGGTCAGCACGCGCTCGGGCTCGCCGCCGCTGTCCGTCCACTCGGCAATCTTCTCGTACATGAAGGCAGCGAGTGTCGCGGGCGAGTCGCAAAGCCCGTAACCGATCGTCTGCGGGCGCGTCACCATCATCGCGCCGTAGGCCGCGCTTCGCGCGAAGAACTTGCTCAGGGTCTCGAAGGCCACGCGTTCCGGCTCAGGAAGGCCTGCAGGCGGCGGATCGCCGGCATTGATGCCCCTGACGTATTCGGCAGGCACAGTCGGCGGCATGTTGACGTGGATACCCAGAAGGCCAGCAGGTTTCTGACGGGCGAGCGCGTCGGAGATCACCGATCCATGGTCGCCGCCTTGGGAGACGTATCTGACATATCCCAGCCGCTTCATGAGCACGTCCCAGGCGCGCGCTACGCGGTCCGGGCCCCATCCGAGTTCGCGTGGTTTCGCCGAGAAGCCGTAACCGGGAATCGAGGGGATGACGACGTGGAAGGCGTCCTCGGCGCGCCCACCGTGCGCTACGGGATCGGTCAGCGGTCCGATGGTCTTGAGCATTTCGAGGATCGAACCCGGCCAGCCGTGCGTGATGATGATGGGCAGCGCGTCGGGATTGCGTGACCGGACATGGATGAAATGGATGTCGAGGCCATCGATCTCGGTGATGAACTGCGGCAGCGCGTTGAGCTGCTTTTCGATCTTGCGCCAGTCATAGGACTTGGCCCAGTAGCCGCAAAGAGATTGCAGCCGCGCGAGTTGCACGCCTTGCGAGATGTCGGGCACCGTCTCCCGGTCGGGCCAGCGCGTTGCTCCGATGCGCCGGCGCAGGTCATCGAGCGTCGAGTCGGGGATGTTGATATTGAATTTGCGGATGCTGGCGTCGCCGGCGGGGCTTGCGGTGCTTTCTGCGGCCTGAGCGGATGACGCGATCGAAGTGAGCGGAAAGGTAAGGCCAATGGTACCGACCAGCGACGATGCAACGAAGTCTCGCCGGCCGATTCCGTTGTTCGTGACAGACATGAACATTCTCCAGTTCTCTCGTCTGTGTTGTCGAGAGCGACAGGGGGATAGCATCGCTGAAATGTCATATGAACGGCGATTGCGAGGTCCGGTGCGTCACGTCGTGCGTTTTCGAAAGACCGGGCCGTCCGGCAAGAAGCATTTGCGCCGACGCGATTTGGCATGGGTCCTTCCGTTTGCAAGCCGGCTTCACAAGCGCTATGCCCCGGCTTTCGGAAGAGCCTGATATGACAATCTCGGATGACAACGACCTCACCAGCCTGAAAGAGATCGGACGCATCGTCGCCAACACTCTCGAGGCGATGGGCAAGGCGCTCGAGCCGGGCATGACCACCTCCGAGCTCGACCAGATCGGACGAACACTGCTGGAGGCTGCCGGCGCACGTTCGGCTCCGGAGCTGGCCTACGACTTTCCCGGGGCGACCTGCATCAGCGTGAACGAGGAGATCGCTCACGGCATTCCGGGTGAGCGACGGATCGCGCGCGGCGACCTTGTGAACATCGACGTGTCTGCCGCGAAGAACGGCTTCTTTGCGGATACGGGAGCGTCATTCGCCGTTCCGCCCGTAACCCGCGTGGTCGAACGTCTTTGCAGGGATGGAAGGCGCGCGATGTGGACGGGCCTGCGGCAGGTTGGGGCCGGCAAACCGATTGCCGGCATCGGTCAGGCCATCGGGACCTTCGCGCGGAAGAACGGTTATAGCCTGGTCAGGAACCTTGCTAGCCACGGTGTCGGCCTGTCGCTCCACGAGGAGCCGACGG
Source organism: Bradyrhizobium sp. LB14.3 (assembly GCF_040547985.1). NCBI lineage: Bacteria > Pseudomonadati > Pseudomonadota > Alphaproteobacteria > Hyphomicrobiales > Nitrobacteraceae > Bradyrhizobium > Bradyrhizobium sp. LB14.3. The sequence continues at coordinate 45,606 of NZ_JBEPQT010000006.1, read as the reverse complement.
AGATCGCGACATGGCCCGACCGCTCCGAACGCCGTATCATGAGCGACGGCCTGGTGTTCACGGTCGAGCCATTCCTGTCCCTGGGCGCCGAGTGGGCACAGGATGGCGATGATCCGTGGACGCTCTACAGCAGCCCCGAAGCGGCGACTGTTCAATACGAGCACACCGTGATCGCCACCCGAAGCGGACCTTTGATCGTTACGATGGCTGGTTGAGGAGGCGTCCTCAAGCCACCGGATCACTGGCGGCATCCGAACGGCTTCGATCATCCGGCGCCAACGGTGGCGCCAGTTTCGCCGGAGGATTCTCCGGTGCGGCCGCGTTGCTTCCCGAGCTGACATCGACCGGAGCAGATTCGGCTTCAGCAGATCTGGCGTCGCGATAGGCGACGATCCAGATCAGGAAACCCAGAACCGCCAGCGCGGCGCCGACTGGGCCGGTGGAGGTCCAGCCCAGCCCCTCGCGAATGGCGATGCCGCCGAGGAACGGGCCGAGCGCATTGGCGGTGTTGAATGCCGAATGGTTGAGGGCGGCCGCAAGCGCCTGCGCGTCTCCGGCGACGTCCATCAGCCGCGTCTGGAGAATGGCGCCGAGCGAGACGCTGGCGCCGATCGCGAAGACGTCTGCCGCCAGCAGCCAGGGATTGCCGGCGGCAAGCGGAAACACCAGCAGCGCAACTGCCGAGAATAACAGGATGACGCCCGCGGTCGGCATCAGCGCGCGGTCGGCAAAGCGCGGCACGAACAGATTGCCGAGCGTGGCGCCGATGCCGAACACGGCCAGAAAAAGCGGAATGACCGCGGGGCTGACCTTGGTCACCTCGATCAGCGTGGTCGCCAGGTAAGTGTAGACGGCGAACATGCCGCCGAAGCCTATGGCGCCGATTGCCAGCGTGATCCAGACGCGGCCGCTTCGCAGCGCTCCCAGCTCTCGCAGCGGATCGGACCGGCCTGCCTGGTCGCGTGGCGCGAACAGGGCGCACAGCAGGACCGTGAGCAACGCCAGCACCGACACGAGACCGAAGCTCGCGCGCCAGCCGACGGCCTGCCCAATCAGATTGGCCAGCGGCACGCCGATGATGGTGGCAGTGGTCAGGCCGAGCATCACCTGGCCGATCGCCTGCGAGCGGCGATGTTGCGGAACGAGGGAGGCCGCGACCAGCGAGCCGATGCCGAAATAGGCCCCGTGGGGCAATCCCGAGAGGAAACGCGCTGCGATCATCCAGCCAAAGCCTGGCGCCAGCGCGGTGAGGGCATTGCCGAGCGCGAACACGGCCATCAGGACCAATAGCTGCGCGCGCCGCGCCAATCGCGCGCCGAGCACGGCGATCAGTGGCGCGCCGAGCACGACGCCGAGTGCGTAGGCGCTGATTGCGTGTCCCGCGGTCGGCTCGTCGATCCCGAGGTCGGCGGCGAAAAACGGCAGCAGGCTCATCGATGCGAATTCGTTGGTTCCGATCGCAAAGCCGCCCATCGCGAGCGAGAACAGGACGATGGCGAGATGAGGGGGTGCTGAGGCCGCGGTCGCGCGGGGCGAGGTCGCTCGGTGCGATGTCGTCATGTGTCCTGCAATGGTGGCGTCAATGGGAACCAGCCCAGCGAACGTCGCCACCCCTGCAAGATTTCTCTGTCGTACTTAAACCCGGATCAGTCGGCGTCAACACTGGAAGCTCAATGCTGGGCAGGCCGCATATCAGCGTCCCGATTTAATTGAGGCGCCTTGCGCGGCGAGGGGGCATCTTCTGCGCAAAATACGGGTTCGCAATGCGCGTCGCCGACCGACCCACGGCCAAATACCTGCACTGCTCGAGCGGGGCGTAGCGGCAATCAAGGAGCGCGAAGCGAGCGCGACGCATCTTAGCGCAGGAAATAGCCCGACGGATAACCTGGCGTCTGCGCGCGCGGCCTGTTCTGGTAGGCGTAGGGATCATCGCTCTGGCCTGCGAAATACGGGTTCGCGATACAGCTGAGGGCGCGGCCCGACGAACTCGCCTGGCACTGCGCGTAACTGTCGAACGTGCAATTGCTGAGCCCCGGCCATTCATCGCCGGTGAGACAGAAGGCATGGTGAGTTCCGAACGCATGCGCCGGCGTGCTTCCGCCGGGCGCAAACGCAAATGTGGCGAGCGCGAGCGAAAATATGGCAGAAATGGGGAAAGCAATTCGTCTGCGCATTTCAATTCTCCAATCACGCGAATGTGCGCGCGATATTGTTACGCGTGCATGCCGTATATGTCGTGTAACCGACATTGGAACTCGTGAAAACTCTTGTTTCAAAGGGTTTCCAGCGCGCCCTGATAAATCTTCATTAATGAAGCGCAGCCCTTTGGGGCGGACTGTGGCGTCGAGGTTACAGCAATTCCGTCGAGCGCTGGTATGAACGACGACACGGCCCGGGGGCCTCACGACAAAACTGGAACGGGAATCAAATGAACAAGAATCTGTTGCTTGCTGCTGTGAGCCTTATCGCGCTCGGCGCGGCTGCGCCGGCGGTGGCTGCTGACCTCGCTGCGCGGCCTTACACCAAGGCGCCCGCGATGGTTGCCGCGATCTACGACTGGAGCGGCTTCTACATCGGCGTCAACGGCGGCGGCGGTTCCTCGCACGCGACGTGGGATCTGGTGGGCTTCGGCCGCGATGGTTCGCATGACGCGACCGGGGGCACGGTTGGTGGCCAGATCGGCTACCGCATGCAGTCGGGCCAGTGGGTGTTCGGCGTGGAAGGCCAGGGCAACTGGGCTGACTTCTCCGGCAGCCACGTTGGAGCGATCTCCGGCTTCACCAACAACGCAAAGATCGACTCGTTCGGTCTGATCACCGGTCAGGTCGGCTACGCTTGGAACAACGTGCTGCTCTACGTAAAGGGTGGTGCGGCGGTGGTTGGCACCAAGTACGACGCCTCTTTCGGCGGCGTGTCGCTTGCATCGGCCAACGACACTCGTTGGGGCGGCACGGTCGGCGCGGGCCTCGAGTTCGGGTTCGCTCCGAACTGGTCGGTTGGCGCCGAATACAACCACATCTTCCTGGGTGGCAACGATCAGAACCTGACCGGCGGCATCGGTGTTCTGCCGGTCCACGTCAAGCAGGACGTCGACATGGGCCTCGTCCGCCTGAACTACAAGTTCGGCCCCGGCCAGATGCTCGGCCGTTACTGAGCTTGATCGCTCCATCGAGCGGTTGATGAAAGCCCCGGCCTTGTGCCGGGGCTTTTTTATTGTTTGAATTCAGCGAGTTAACCATCGCTTTTCAAGATGGCGCAGACGGCTTGACTCCTAGGAACAAAATGAGAACAATGTTCTTCATACGTTCTGGTGATGGAGCAAGCCATGTTCAGGATTTTCGTCGAAGAAGCCGCCGCACTCGCCTCGATCGCGCTGTTCGTCGGGATGATCGCAATCTGGGCGCAGGTGATTCCGCAGCTCTAGACCCGCGGTTTTGTAAACCGGTGCTCGGCTCACGGGTGCCCCTTGGGGAAAAGCGGGACGACGCGACCGATCGGCCGCTCCGGCGTGGACTCTGAAGCGGTGAGACCCCACCATTGTGAGGCGAGTCGGCTTGGCGAATGCATGATGCCTCCGGTGCCGGCGACCGCTCCATCCATCTGCAAGAGGCCGTCACGCGACCATGCCGAGCGCCGGATTTGTCCACCTTCACGTTCACTCGGCCTATTCGCTGCTCAAGGGCTCGATCAAGATCGCCAAGCTCGCCGAGCTTGCGAAGAAAGACCATCAGCCGGCCTTGGCGCTGACCGATACCGACAACATGTTCGGTGCGCTGGAGTTCTCCGACAAGATGGCGGGCTCCGGCATCCAGCCGATCGTCGGCTGCGAGATCGCGATCGATTTCGGCGACCAGGATCCCAGTGCGCGCAACGCGCTTCTGCCCTCGCGCGTGGTACTGCTGGCCGCGCAGGAGCGCGGCTACCGCAGCCTGATGCGGCTGAACTCGCGCGCGTTCCTGGAGACGCCCGACACCCACGCCTCCCACATCAAGTTTGACTGGCTGGAGGGCGAGACCGAAGGCCTGATTGTGCTGACGGGCGGTCCGGACGGGCCGATCTCGCTGGCGCTTGCCGCGGGGCAGGCCGAAATTGCCGCCTCGCGCTGCGAGCGTCTGGCCAGCCTGTTTGGCGACCGCCTCTACGTCGAGCTGCAGCGCCACAACACCGAGAAGGAGCGGAGAGTCGAAAGCAGCCTGATCGACATCGCTTACGCCAAGGGCCTGCCGCTGGTTGCGACCAACGAGCCGTATTTCGCCGCGACCGACGATTACGAAGCGCATGACGCGCTGCTCTGCATCGCCGGCGGGCGGCTGATCGCAGAGACCGAGCGCGAGCAGCTCACGCCCGACCACCGCTTCAAGACCCGCGCCGAGATGGCGGTGCTGTTCGCCGATATTCCGGAGGCGCTGGCCTCGACGGTGGAGATCGCCGAGCGCTGCTCGTTCCGCCCGATGACGCGCAAGCCGATCCTGCCGTTCTTCACGGTCGGCGCTGCCGCAAGCTCCGATGCCGCCGCGGTCGAGGCGGCCGAATTGAAGCGGCAGGCCGAGGAGGGGCTCGGCAACCGTTTGCAAGTGCACGGCCTGTCGCCGGGCACCACTGACGAGGACTACAAAAAGCGCCTGGCGTTCGAGCTCGACGTCATCATGCGCATGAAATACGCGGGCTACTTCCTGATCGTGGCCGACTTTATCAAATGGGCAAAGGGCCAGGGCATTCCGGTCGGGCCGGGCCGCGGCTCCGGCGCAGGCTCGCTGGTCGCCTGGGCGCTGACCATCACCGACCTCGACCCGATCAAGTTCGGCCTGCTGTTCGAGCGCTTCCTCAATCCCGAACGCGTCTCGATGCCGGATTTCGACATCGACTTCTGCCAGGACCGCCGCGGCGAGGTGATCAAGTACGTCCAGGAGCGCTATGGTCGCGACCAGGTCGCGCAGATCATCACCTTCGGAACGCTGCAGGCGCGCGGCGTGCTGCGCGACGTCGGCCGCGTTCTGCAGATGCCTTACGGTCAGGTCGACAAACTCACAAAACTCGTGCCGCAGAATCCGGCCGCGCCCGTCACGCTGGCTGCCGCCATCGAGAGCGAACCAAAACTCCAGGCGTTCCGCGACGAAGACCCGGTGGTGGCGCGCGCCTTCGACATCGCCCAGCGTCTCGAAGGCCTGACCCGCCACGCCTCGACGCATGCCGCCGGCATCGTGATCGGCGATCGCCCGTTGAGCGAGCTGGTGCCGATGTACCGCGACCCCAAGTCGGACATGCCGGTCACCCAGTTCAACATGAAATGGGTCGAGCCCGCGGGCCTCGTGAAGTTCGACTTCCTCGGCCTGAAGACGCTGACCGTGCTCGACGTCGCGATCAAGCTGCTCAAGCCGCGCGACATCCATGTCGATCTCGCCACGCTGCCGATCGACGATGCCGAAAGCTACCAGATGCTGGCGCGCGGCGAGGTGGTCGGCGTGTTCCAGGTTGAAAGCCAGGGCATGCGGCGCGCGCTGGTCGACATGCGCCCCGACCGGTTCGAGGACATCATCGCGCTGGTCGCGCTCTACCGCCCGGGTCCGATGGCGAACATCCCGACCTATTGTTTGCGCAAGCACGGCGACGAGGAGCCGGAATATCTGCACCCCGTGCTGGAGCCGATTCTCAAAGAGACGTTCGGCGTCATCATCTACCAGGAACAGGTGATGCAGATCGCGCAGGTGATGTCGGGCTATTCGCTCGGCGACGCCGACCTGCTGCGCCGCGCCATGGGCAAGAAGATCCGCGCCGAAATGGAGAAGCAGCGCGAGATCTTCGTCGCCGGTGCGGTGAAGAACGGCGTGCCGAAGGCGCAGGCCGACACCATCTTCGAGCTCCTGGCGAAATTCGCCGACTACGGCTTCAACAAGAGCCACGCGGCGGCCTATGCGCTGGTGTCCTACCACACCGCCTACATGAAGGCGCATTACCCGGTGGAGTTCATCGCGGCGTCGATGACGCTCGATCTCAACAACACCGACAAGCTTTCCGAATTCCGCTCGGAGGCGCAGCGCCTCGGCATCAAGGTCGAGCCGCCGAACATCAATCGCTCAGGCGCGACCTTCGAGGTCGGCGACAAGACGATCTACTACGCGCTCGCTGCGCTGAAGGGCGTCGGCATTGCCGCTGTCGAGCAGATCATCGAGGAGCGGACGAAGAAGGGACTGTTCACCTCGCTCGCCGATTTCGCCGCGCGGGTCAATCCGCGCGCGATCAACAAGCGCGTCATCGAAAGTCTTGCCGCGGCCGGCGCCTTCGACATGCTGGAGCCGGGCCGGGCGCGCGTCTTCGCCGGTGCGGACGCGATCCTCGCCGCCTGCCAGCGCGCGCATCAGGCCGAGACGATCGGCCAGAACGACATGTTCGGCAGCTCGGCCGATGCGCCGACCGTCATGCTGCCGCAGATCGAGCCATGGTTGCCGGCCGAGCGGCTGCGCCGCGAATATGACGCGATCGGCTTCTTCCTGTCGGGACATCCGCTCGACGATTACGCCACCGTGCTGAAGCGGCTGCGCGTACAGTCCTGGGCCGAGTTCTCGCGCGCGGTGAAGACCGGCGCCACCGCCGGCAAGGTCGCGGCCACCGTGGTGTCGCGCATGGAGCGGCGCACCAAGACCGGCAACAAGATGGGCATTATGGGCCTGTCCGATCCGACCGGACATTTCGAGGCGGTGCTGTTCTCGGAAGGCCTCGCGCAATATCGCGACGTGCTGGAGCCGGGCGCTGCCGTGCTGCTCCAGCTCGGTGCCGAGCTCCAGGGCGAGGACGTGCGCGCCCGCGTGCTGCATGCCGAGCCGCTGGACGACGCCGCGGCCAAGACCCAGAAGGGCCTGCGCATTTTCGTGCGCGACACCAAGCCGCTGGACTCGATCGCCAAGCGTCTCGCCGGACCCGACATGGCGGCGTCGAGCGTCGCGGCACCGAAAGTCGGCAGTCCCGGCACCGCGCCGCGCTCCAACGGCGACGGCGAGGTCTCGCTGGTGATGATGCTCGACCTCGAGACCGAGGTCGAGATGAAGCTGCCCGGCCGTTTCAAGGTCTCGCCGCAGATCGCCGGCGCCATCAAGGCGGTGGCGGGTGTCGTGGACGTGCAGCAGCTTTAGCAACACGCACGAAGTTGCAGCCGGTTGCATGTTTTGCGCGGGTGATGCTGTGGTCCCGTTGCAACCTGTCGCTGATTCCGGTTAGCATGCCCCGGGGGAAAATCTGGGGGAGTGATGCTATTGCGTGGGCTGGTGTTGCTTGTGGCTGCGGCATTGCTGTGCGGCTGTGAGACGGCGAGAAGTGGGCTCGGGTATTCGGAGGCGGTACGAAAGCTGGGTCCGCCGAAAGCCGGGCAGGCACGCGTCGTCGTGTTTCGCGAGAAGGGCTTCGGCGGCATCGGCGATCCGGACTGGGCATTTTCCCTCGACGGTACGCCGATCAAGGGCCTGAAGACCGGGACATATGTCTATGTCGATCGCCCGGCGGGCCAACACCAGTTCGTAGCAGAGGAGGCGGCGCTCGGCGTGACGCGCGTGGACTTCTCGGCTCAGTCCGGCCAGACCGTGTTCTTCGTTGCGCGCTTCAGTCAGCGCAAGAGCGCCATGATCGCGAACGCGAGCACTGGGCTGCTGGGCTGGGGTCTCACACTTGCGATGACGTCCGGCTATAAAAATCAGGGACCGCTGGATTTCCTGCCCCTGGATGAACCGGCCGCCATGACGACAATCGCAGAGCTTCGCTTGGCGGAATAGGCCCGCGCGAAACTCGGGCGCCGGCCCGCACCGTCATTTGTGGTTTCGTCACATCGTTGCGGCTATGATTGCACCGATGCCGTTGGTCCATCGCGCCGGGAGGAAACGTAACATGTGCGACAAATGCAATGAATCCCTACAGGAGAAGATCGTACCATCGCGGCGGTCCGCGATGTTGTTTGGTGCCTCGGCCCTCGGCCTCGCCTTGACCGGCAGGACCTTCGCCAAGGAGACGAAAACGCCGCCCAAGCCGCAGAACGTGCTGTCGCCCGACGCATCATTGAAACGCTTGATGGAAGGCAATGCGCGCTATGTCGACGGCGTGGCGCGGCGTCATGATTTCAAGCACGAGCGCGAGGCGCTGGCCGGCGGGCAGAACCCGTTCGCGGCCGTGCTGAGCTGTGCCGATTCGCGCATCGCGCCGGAATATGCCTTCGACACCGGCCGCGGCGATCTGTTCGTCTGCCGCGTCGCCGGAAATTTTGCCGGCACCGAGACCATCGCCAGCATGGAATATGCGGTCGCCGTGCTCAACGCGCCGCTGATCCTCGTTCTCGGCCATGACGCTTGCGGCGCCGTCGATGCGACGCTGAAGGCGATCAAGGACAACAAGCCGCCGCCGGGCCACATCCCCTCGCTGGTCGATGCGATCGCGCCTGCCGCCAAGGTTGCGATGCAGCAAGGCGGGAACGTCCTCGACAATGCGATCCGGCAGAACGTGATCGACAACGTTGCGAAGCTGAAATCGGCGGCGCCGATCCTCAATGCGGCCGTGGAGCAGGGCAAGCTCAAGGTCGTGGGCGGCATCTACCGGCTCACGACGGGAACGGTCGAACTGATCGCGCAGGGCTGACGCGCCGATCGCCTCGCGCCGGTCCACCGTCGCGAGGCTGATGCGAGTCTGACGCAGGAGCTTGGCGCCGGCAACGGGCGCCATGCCTCCGCCTCAATCCAAGCCCTTCGTTATTTGGGCCTTTCGTTCAAGTGCCATTCAGCTGGCCACGCGTTTGATGCGTGGCGGCACCTCAACAACAAAAAGCGGGCAAGCAAGCGATGCATGGGACGCTCAGAGCCTTCATCTGCCTTCTCCTGCCGATCGCGGTTTTTGCCGCGGGCGCGCCGGATCCGGCGCGCGCTCAGCAGCAGGAAAAGCGCATCGCGCTCGTGGTCGGCAACGGCGCCTATGCCAAGTCGCCGCTGGCGACGACCGCGAACGATGCCGGCCTGATCGCGCAGACGCTGCAAGCGGCGGGCTTCGACGTTGTCGGCGCCCGCGATCTCGACGGCGACACGCTGCGCAAGAGTTTTCGCGACTTCATCCAGAAGGCGCAGGCCTCCGGCCCCGGCACCGTCGCGATGATCTATCTCGCCGGCTACGGCGTGCAGCTTGCGGGTGAGAACTATTTCATCCCGGTCGATTCCAACATCACCCGTGACACCGACATTCCGACCGAAGGCCTGCGCATCAGCGACTATGCGCGGCAGCTCGCTTCCGTTCCGCTCAAGGCCAACATCGTCGTGCTCGATGCAGCGCGGGCGCAGCCCTTCGTCGAGGGCGGCCAGCCGATCGCGAGCGGGCTTGCGTTGGTCGAGCCCGATCCGAACATGCTGATCGCCTTCAATGCCGCGCCCGGCACGGTGGCGCCGGAGGAGCCGGGGCCATACGGCATCTACGCGCAATCGCTGGCGGAGATGATCCGCACCGGCGGCCTGCCACTGCCTGATGTGTTCGATCGCGTTCGCCTGCGCGTCAACGAGGCCAGCAAGGGCGCGCAGGTACCCTGGAACGAGCAGAAGATATCGGCGCAGTTCTCGTTCTTCGAGCGCGGCCCCGACGCACCGCCGCAGGAGGCCGCGCCCGACCAGGTCGCCGCGATGCGTAACAAGCCGATCCGCGACCTCGGCGTCCAGGATGCCTACGCCGCCGCGCTCGCGCGCGACACACTGCCGGCCTATGAGGAGTTTCTCGGCGCCTATCCGAATGATCCGATGTCCAAGCGCGTGATGGCGATCGTCGCGGCGCGCCGCGAGGCGATCACCTGGCGGCGGACCTATCGGACCGATACGCCGGAAGCCTATTGGTCGTATCTGCGTCGCTATTCGCGAGGGCCGCATGCGGCCGACGCGCGCCGTCGCCTGGCGATCCTGACCGCGCCGGTCGAGCCGCCGCCGAGCTTTGCGATGATCGACTATGACGTACCGCCTCCGCCGCCGGAGGAGATCGTCTATGTCGACCGTCCGGTGCTGTATTTCAGCGATCCCGATTTTGGCTTCGCGCCGCCGCCGCCGCCGCCGATCTACTATCTGCCGCCGCCGCCGCCGGATTTCGTCGTGCTGTCGCCGCCAATGCCGGTGCTCGGCCTGTTCGTGCTGCCGCAGCCGGTTTTCGTGCCGATCCCGGTGTTCGTCAGACCGCCGATCTATGTCGCGCCGCCGCCGAACAACATCATCTACCAGAACATTCACAACACCACGGTCATCAACACCGTCATCAACCGGCCGCAGGCATTGCCGGCGGGTGCGGGGCCGGGGCCCGGACCGGGCAATCTCGCACCAGCCGTTGCCGGCCGGGCCAGCCCGGCCGGTCCCGCCGTGCCGCAGGCGGTCGCGCAGCGCGCCGCCCTGATTCAGCAGGGCAAGGCGCCGATGCCGCCGAGCGCGACGATGCAGCCGACAGCAAGGCGAGGGCTAGCTCCGGCGACGCCGGCCAATGTCGCGCCGACCGCGGCACCGATCGGAGCGCCAACCGCTGCTCCATCGGCCAAGCTGCCCCAGGCCAATACACTGCCGGTTCCAGGGAGCCATGGCGGGCCGCCGACGCCACCAGCGGGGGCAGGGCCTCTGCCGGGCGGCAGACCTGTACCTCCGACGGCGACTGCACCCGGCGCGCCGCTGCCGACGCATCCGGGGGCGCCGACGACTGCTGGTCCCGGTACCGCTCTGCCGGCTCATCCCGGTGCGCCAACCGCCGCGGCGCCGCCGACGGCTAAGCCCATCACTGCAAATCCGGCCGCTGCGGCCGGCCAATCGCCGAAGCCGCCGGTGGCCCAGCCCGGGACCGGGCCCGGGGAGCATGGCAAGTCCGCGACCCGCAACCCGGCTGGCACGCCGCCTGCTGCCCGCACGCCTCCCGGCGCAGCTGGACGACCGGTCACCCCGCCGCCCTCTGCCGCGCGCGAGCCGATCAGGCCTCAGAATCAGCCGTCGGCTACTCCCGCGCAGGCCGCCCGGCCGTCGGCATCACCACCGCGGCCTCAGGCCGTGGCGAGGCCGACGCCTCCGCCAGCCGTGGCGCGTCCGGCCCCGCCGCCTCCGCCGCGTGTTGCATCGCCGCCGCCGGCCCGGGTGGCTCCCCCCGTCGCGGCCGCTCGGCCAGCGCCGCCGCCAATGGCCCGACCCGCGCCGCCGCCGCCGGTAGCCCGGCCGGCGCCACCGCCGCCGCCCCGGATGGCCGTCGCGCCACCGCCGCGCCCGGCAGCACCTCCGCCGCGTCCCGCGGCCCCGCCGCCGGCGGCAAAGAAATGCCCGCCGAACCAGCCCAGATGCTAGTCGCGGGCCAGGGCGCAGCAGGGTCTTTCCGGAAGAGGGCCTCTCGCGGGCGAAAACCGCCGCAGAATGGCCCTTATTTCCTTGCTTCTGGCCGGAATCGCGCTATACAGCGCGCCATCTCACACGGAAGCATGGCTCACAAGGCCGTCCGGTGGCAGCCGGGGCGACAACGCTCCGTTTTGCTCACACGCTTCCGGAGGAACCAACCGGAGAATTAGAACCATGGCACTACCCGATTTCACTATGCGTCAGCTCCTCGAAGCCGGCGTGCACTTTGGTCACCAGTCTCACCGCTGGAATCCGAAAATGGCCCCTTTCATTTTCGGCGCTCGCAACAACATCCACATCGTCGACCTCGCGCAGACCGTGCCGTTGCTGCACAACGCCTTGCAGGCGGTCAGCGACACTGTCGCCAAGGGCGGCCGCATCCTGTTCGTCGGCACCAAGCGCCAGGCGCAGGACGGCGTCGCCGACGCTGCCAAGCGCTGCGCGCAGTACTTCGTCAATTCGCGCTGGCTCGGCGGCACGCTGACCAACTGGAAGACGATCTCGGGCTCGATCAAGCGCCTGCGTCATCTCGACGACGTGCTCGCCGGTGGCGATGCCTCCTCCTACACCAAGAAGGAGCGCCTGACGCTTCAGCGCGAGCGCGACAAGCTCGACCGTTCGCTCGGCGGCATCAAGGACATGGGCGGTCTGCCCGACCTGATCTTTGTGATCGACACCAACAAGGAAGACATCGCGATCCAGGAAGCCCAGCGGCTCAACATCCCGGTCGCCGCGATTGTCGATACCAATTCGGACCCGAAGGGCATCACCTATGTGGTGCCGGGCAATGACGACGCCGGCCGCGCCATCGCGCTTTATTGCGATCTGATCGCGCGTGCGGCGATTGACGGCATCTCGCGTGCCCAGGGCGATTCCGGCGTCGACGTCGGCGCTTCGGTTCGGCCGGCCGCCGAAGAGCTGCCGGTCACGAGCGGCTTCCAGGGCCTCGCCGGTCCGCGCGGCACCTCCGACGACCTCAAGAAGCTCCCGGGCGTGTCGGGTGCGATCGAGAAGAAGTTCAACGACCTCGGCATCTTCCATTTCTGGCAGCTCGCCGAGCTCGATCACGACACCGCGCACAAGATCGGCGAAGAAGTCGGTCTGCCGAGCCGGGCCGATGCCTGGGTGGCCAAGGCCAAGGCGCTGACCGCGGAAGCGGAATAGTCAAAAGAGCGATGGGTTGGCCGGATAAGCTCCGGCCACCATTTCAGTTGACGCGAATTCCTGAGATGGACCGCGGCGGGGCAATTGAATGCCACGCCGCGGCGAACCGGCAGGCAAAAAGGATTCTCAACGATGGCAACGATCACAGCTGCGATGGTCAAGGAGCTGCGCGAGTCGACCGGCGCGGGCATGATGGACTGCAAGGCCGCGCTGACCGAAAACGACGGCAACATGGAAGCGGCGCAGGATTGGCTGCGCAAGAAGGGTCTGTCGAAGGCCGCCAAGAAGTCGGGCCGCGTCGCCGCCGAGGGGCTGATCGGCGCGCTCACCAAGGGCACCAAGGGCGTCGTGGTCGAGGTCAACTCCGAGACCGACTTCGTCGCGCGCAACGGCCAGTTCCAGGGCCTCGTCAAGATGATCGCCCAGGTCGCATTCGACGTCGGCGCCGATGTCGAGAAGATCAAGGCCGCCAAGGTCGGCGACGTCACGATCGAAGCCGCGATCAATGACGCGATTGCCACCATCGGCGAGAACATGACGCTGCGCCGCGCAGCTTCGCTCGAAGTGAGCCAGGGCGTGGTGTCGAGCTACGTCCACGGCGCGGTCGTCGAGGGCGCCGGCAAGATGGGCGTGATCGTGGCGCTGGAATCGCCGGGCAAGGCCGATGAGCTCGCAACGCTCGGTCGCCAGATCGCGATGCATGTCGCGGCCGCCAATCCGCTGGCGCTCGAACCGTCCGGTCTCGATCCGGCGGTCGTCAAGCGCGAGAAGGACGTACTCGCCGACAAATATCGCCAGCAGGGCAAGCCCGAGAACGTGATCGAGAAGATCGTCGAGTCCGGTCTCAAGACCTACTACAAGGAAGTCTGCCTGCTCGAGCAGGCCTTCATCCACGACACCGGCAAGTCGGTGGCGCAGGCGCTGAAGGAAGCCGAAGGCAAGGTCGGTGGCGCGGTGAAGATCGCGGGCTTTGTGCGCTATGCTCTCGGTGAGGGAATCGAGAAGCAGGAAAGCGACTTCGCGGCCGAGGTCGCCGCGGTCAGCGGCAAGAAGTAAGCGCCGGAACGTTCCTTCCGGCGTGCCGCCGGAAGCGGCGCCCGGACAAGGAAAGTGCTCATGACTGATCCGGTCTATCGTCGCGTCGTGATCAAGCTGTCCGGCGAGTATCTCGCGGGACAGCAGGGTTTTGGCATCGACCAGCCGACCATCGACCGGGTCGCGGACGATCTGATCGCCGCCCGCCAACTGGGCACCGAGGTTGCGGTCGTGATCGGCGGCGGCAACATCTTTCGCGGCGTCGAGGTGTCCTCGCGCGGCGTGTCGCGCCCGACAGGCGACACCATGGGCATGCTCGCCACCATGATGAACTGCCTCGCGCTGGAGGCGACGATCGAGCGCAAGGGAACGCCGGCGCGCACGCTGTCGGCCTTCGTCATGCCCGAGATTTCCGAGCTTTTCACCCGCACCGTGGCGCACAAATACCTCGCCGAGGGCCGGATCGTGCTGCTCGGCGGCGGAACCGGCAATCCGTTCTTCACCACCGACACGACCGCAGTGCTGCGCGCCGCCGAAATCGGCGCCGAGGCGGTGCTGAAGGCAACCAATGTCGACGGCGTCTACTCGGCCGACCCGAAGAAGGATCCGACGGCGACGCGATTCGACCGTCTGACGCATTCGCAGGCGATCGAGGGCGGCTACAAGGTGATGGATGCGACCGCCTTCGCGCTTGCCCGCGAGACGTCGCTGCCTATCATTGTGTTCTCGATCGCGGAGCCGGGTTCGATCGGCGCTATACTGCGTGGCGGCGGCCACGGAACCATTGTCGCCGGCTGACGGCTCGTCGTTGCGCCCTGAGAGAAGGGTGCGGAGAGGTCGCCGGGATTTTGAAGGAGAAACGTGATGGCCACGGATAATTTCGACCTCAACGAAGTGAAGCGCCGCATGCAGGGTGCCGTCCAGTCGCTCAAGCACGAACTTGGCGGCCTGCGCACCGGCCGCGCCTCCGCCTCGATGCTCGACCCGGTGCAGGTCGACGCCTATGGCACCCACATGCCGCTGAACCAGCTCGCCACCGTCAGCGTGCCGGAGCCGCGCCTGATCTCGGTGCAGGTCTGGGACAAGTCGATGGTCAAGGCGGTAGAGAAGGCGATTGTCGATTCCAATCTCGGCCTGTCGCCCGCGACCGAAGGCCAGGTGCTGCGCCTGCGCATTCCCGAGCTTAACGAGGAGCGCCGCAAGGAGCTCGTCAAGGTCGCGCACAAATACGCGGAAGCCGCCAAGGTCGCCGCCCGCCATGTCCGCCGCGACGGGCTCGACGTTCTCAAGAAGCTCGAAAAGAATCACGAGATGTCCGAGGACGATCAGAAGCGTCACTCCGACGAGGTGCAGAAGGCGACCGACGGCACGATCTCCGAGATCGACCAGTTGCTGGCTGCCAAGGAAAAAGAAATCCTCACCGTCTAAAGCGCGATGGATCGCGCTTTAGGTTATTGTTCGCGCATGATCTTTTCGGAAAACCGCTTCGCACTTTTCCGGATCATGCTTTAAGGCATCCTCATGTCCAACGCCGCCGCGCCAGCAACGGAAGGACCCGATCGGTCCGAGGCGCCTGCGCATGTCGCCATCATCATGGATGGCAACGGGCGTTGGGCGGCCGCGCGCGGCTTGCCGAGGGCGGAAGGCCATCGCCGCGGCGTGGAGGCCCTGCGCCGCGTGGTTCGCGCGTCGCATGAGCTCGGCATCCGCTATCTCACCATCTTCTCCTTCAGCTCGGAAAACTGGTCCCGTCCGGCGAGCGAGATCGGCGATCTCTTCGGCTTGTTGCGCCGCTTCATCCGCAACGATCTGGCGAGCCTGCATCGCGACGGCGTCAAGGTCCGCATCATCGGCGAGCGGGACGGGCTGGAGGGCGACATATGCGCACTCCTCAACGAGGCCGAGGAACTGACGCGCGACAACACGCGCCTCACGCTCGTCGTCGCCTTCAACTACGGCTCGCGGCAGGAGATCGCGAAGGCGGCACAGAAGCTCGCGCGCGAAGTCGCAGAGGGGCGGCGCGATCCCGACACGATCGATGCCGAGACCCTGGGGGCGCATCTCGACGCGCCCGACATTCCCGATCCCGATCTCATCATCCGCACCAGCGGCGAGCAGCGGCTGTCCAACTTCCTGATGTGGCAGGCCGCCTATAGCGAGCTTGTCTTCGTGCCGATTCACTGGCCCGATTTCGACAAGGCGACGCTGGAAGGCGCCATCGCCGAATTTGCCAGGCGCGAACGCCGTTTCGGCGGCCTGGTCGCGAAAACCGCCTCGTGAGCGAACCCGACGCCGCCCCGGCCGGCTCTCAGCCTGCCCAGAGCAATCTCGTGATGCGAGTCCTCGCAGCACTGGTGCTGGCGCCGCTCGCCATTGCACTCGCTTATGCCGGCGGTTGGCTGTGGGCGCTTCTCGTCACCCTGGTATCGATCGGACTGTTCGCGGAATGGCTGATGGTGGTGGGCGCGGGATCGGTCGCGTTGACCGCCGCAGGGACCATCGTCATCGCCTTGATGGGATCCTGCGTCGCCTTCGGCGCGCTGAAGACCGCAATCATCACCGGCCTCATTGGCGGTGCGATCGTCACGGCGATCGCGCGGGGCAAGTTCGTCTGGGCGGCCTCCGGATTCGCCTATGCATCGGCGGCGCTGCTGGCCTCGATCCTGCTGCGGCAGGATCTCGTGAACGGCTTCGCCGCGCTGATGTTCGTGCTGCTGGTGGTGTGGGCGACCGATATCGGCGGCTATTTCGCCGGCCGAAGCATCGGCGGACCGAAGCTGTGGCCGCGGGTGAGCCCGAAGAAGACCTGGTCAGGGGCGCTCGGCGGCTTTGCCGCGAGCCTTCTGGTTGCGGCCGGCTTTGCCGCTTGCGGGGTCGGAAAGATGGTTCCATTACTGCTCGTCAGCGCCATCCTGTCGGTCGTGTCGGCCTCTGGGGACCTCTTCGAATCCGCGGTGAAGCGGCGCTTCGATGTCAAGGATTCCAGTCACTTAATTCCCGGCCATGGCGGGCTATTGGACCGTCTGGACGGTTTTGTCGCTGCCATCCTGGTGGCATGGATTATTGGTTTCCTCCGCCATGGTGTGCATAGCGCCGGAAGCGGTCTTATGGTTTGGTGAGGACATGAGCGCGGTTCCATTGCGTAACAACAAGGCTGCGGCATCGACCGTCCGCAGCGTCACGGTTCTCGGCGCCACCGGTTCGATCGGCGACAGCACGATGGATCTGCTGCGCGCCTCTCCCGAGCGCTACCGGGTCGAGGCGCTGACGGCGAACAGCAATGTCGCAGCGCTGGCAAAACTCGCGAAGGAGTTTTCCGCGCGCTTCGTCGCGATCGCCGACACCTCGAAGTTTGCCGAGCTCAAGGATGCGCTCGCGGGCACCGGCACCGAATGCGGCGCCGGCGAAAGCGCTGTGATCGAGGCCGGCGCGCGTCCGGCCGATTGGGTGATGGCCGCCGTGAGCGGCGCCGCCGGATTGAAGCCGGCACTGGCGGCGGTCGATCGCGGCGCGCATGTCGCGCTCGCCAACAAGGAATGTCTCGTCTGCGCCGGCGATTTCTTCATGCAGCGCGCGGCGAAAGCGGGCGCCTGCATCCTGCCGGCCGATTCCGAGCATAACGCGCTGTTCCAGGCGCTCGGCTCAGGTAATCGCGACGAGCTCGTCCGTGTCATCATCACGGCCTCCGGCGGCCCGTTCCGGACCTGGAAGCCGGCCGACATCGAGCAGGCAACCCTCGAGCAAGCCCTGAAGCATCCGAACTGGAGCATGGGCCAGAAGATCACGATCGATTCCGCCTCGATGATGAACAAGGGGCTCGAGGTGATCGAGGCCTCCTATCTGTTCGCGCTGAGTCCGGACGAGATCGACGTCCTCGTGCATCCGCAGTCGATCATCCACGGCATGGTCGAGTTTTCCGATCGCTCGGTCGTGGCCCAGCTCGGTGCACCCGATATGCGCACGCCGATCGCGCATTGTCTCGGCTGGCCCGACCGCATCAAGGGGCCAGCTGCCAAGCTCGATCTGGCCAAGATCGGCCAGCTGACCTTCGAGGCGCCGGATTTCGAGCGCTTCCCCGGGCTGCGCCTGGCCTTCGATTCGCTTCGGACCGGGAAGGGCGCCACCACCGTCTACAACGCCGCCAACGAGGTCGCGGTCGCCGCCTTCATCGCCGGTAAGATCCGGTTCGGCGCGATTGCCAGGCTGGTGGAAGCGACGCTGGACGACTGGATCCGGAGCGGGAACCAGGCCCCGCTGACGTCAGCCGACGATGCAATCTCTGTTGACCATGTTGCGCGAAATAGAGCTGCCGCCCTATTGCCTCAAATTGCCTTAAAGGCATCCTAGATGGTTCGCGGCCGGGGCCTTGCGGCGCTGGATGAGGGAATTCGATGATCGACTTTTTCGTCCATAGTTTCAATACGTTGAGCCATGGACTCCTTGGCTATGCGGTTCCCTTCCTGTTCGTCCTGACCATCGTCGTGTTCTTCCATGAACTCGGCCATTTTCTGGTCGCGCGCTGGGCGGGCGTTCGCGTGTTAACTTTTTCGCTCGGCTTCGGACCTGAGCTGGTCGGTTTCAACGACCGTCACGGCACCCGCTGGAAGATCTCGGCGATCCCGCTCGGCGGCTATGTCAAGTTCTTCGGGGACGAGAGCGAGGCTTCGACGCCGTCATCCGAGAAGCTAGCGGCCATGACGGCCGAGGAGCGCGCCGGCAGCTTCCATCACAAGAAGGTCGGCCCGCGCTCCGCCATCGTTGCCGCCGGACCGATCGCCAATTTCATTCTGGGCGCGCTGATCTTCGCCGGCATGGCGTTGTATTACGGCAAGCCGAGCACGATCGCGCGTGTCGACGGTGTCGTCGCCGACGGCGCTGCGGCGACAGCCGGCTTCAAGATCGGCGACGTCGTCGTCCAGATCGACGGCAAGCCGATCGAGAGCTTTGCCGACATGCAGCGAATCGTTGCGATGAACGCCGGTTCGGCGCTTGCCTTCGAGGTCAAGCGGGACGGCAGCATCGTGTCGCTGACCGCGACCCCGGCACTGCTGGAGCGCAAGGATCCCTTCGGCAACAGCCATCGCCTGGGCGTGCTCGGCATCGAGCACAAGTCTCAGGCGGGCGAAGCCTCGACCTCGCCGGTCGGCGTCGGCGAAGCGCTCAAGATCGGGGTTGAGCAGGTCTGGTTCATCATCACCAGCACCTTCAAGTTCCTGGGCGCGCTGTTCGTCGGAAACGGCAATCCGAACGAGGTCAGCGGTGTGCTCGGCATTGCGAAGATGTCGGGGCAGGCGGCCAGCGCCGGGTTCCAGTTCGTGATCAACCTGTGCGCGGTGCTGTCGGTGTCGATCGGCCTGTTGAATCTGTTCCCGATCCCGCTGCTCGATGGCGGTCACCTCATGTTCTATGCGGCGGAGGTGGCCCGTGGGCGGCCCCTGTCCGAGCGGACTCAGGAGATGGGATTCCGAATCGGGCTGGGTTTGGTGCTGATGCTGATGGTGTTTGCCACCTACAACGACATCCTGCGGATGGCCGCATCCTGATAGGGCTTTTTTGTGGCGTTGCTGGGCGTTGCTCTTGGGCAACGTCTTGGAATGAAAATGAAATTACGGCGCGCTCGGCCGTTTGCGGCGTCGTTTAAATTGGCTACAAGCGGCTTGAACTTGGGGAATCTCCAGACCGGCGTTGGGGTTGGGTCTGGTGCGGAATGATAAGGGCGCGCTGCGCAATGAAGTTTGGACTGCGACTCCGGGGGGGCTTGCTCGCAACCCTGATCATGTTCGGCGCGCCGGTGCTTACCCCGGTTGGGGCTGCTTTTGTGTCTTCGTCTGCGCTCGCTCAGACCGTGCAGTCGATTTCCGTTGAAGGAAATCGCCGTGTCGAGGTGGAGACGATCCGCTCCTATTTCAAGGCGGGTCCCGGCGGTCGCCTGGATCAAGGTGCCATCGACGACGGCCTCAAGGCGTTGATCGAGACCGGTCTGTTCCAGGACGTCAGGATCAACCGCGGTGCCGGTGGCCAGATCGTCGTCTCCGTGGTGGAAAACCCGGTGATTGGCCGCATTGCCTTCGAGGGCAACAAGAAGATCAAGGACGAGCAGCTCACTGCCGAAGTCCAGTCCAAGGCCCGCGGCACCTTTTCCCGGGCCATGGTGCAGTCCGACACGCTGCGAATCGCTGAAATCTATCGCCGCTCCGGCCGCTACGACGTTCGCGTCACCCCTGAGATCATCGAGCAGCCCAACAACCGCGTCGACCTCATCTTCACGGTCGAGGAGGGCTCCAAGACCGGCGTCAAGTCGATCGAATTCGTCGGCAACAGCGCGTTCTCGTCCTACCGCCTGCGCGACGTCATCAAGACGCATGAATCGAACCTGTTGAGCTTCCTCGCCAGCAGCGACATCTACGATCCCGATCGCGTCGAAGCCGACCGCGACCTGATCCGCCGCTTCTATCTCAAGAACGGCTTCGCCGACGTCCAGGTCGTGGCCGCGCTCACCGAATACGATCCGGAGAAGAAGGGCTTCAACGTCACCTTCAAGATCGAGGAAGGCTCGCAATACCGCGTCGGCGCGATCGACTTCCGCTCCAGCATTCCGAACTTCGATCCCACCTCGATGCGCAACTATTCGCGCATCAATGTCGGCTCGCTCTACAACGTCGAATCGGTCGAGAAGTCGGTCGAGGAGATGCAGATCGAGGCCTCACGCCGCGGTTATGCCTTCGCCGTGGTCCGTCCCGGCGGCGACCGCAACTTCGAGGCGCACACCGTGTCGGTCGTGTTCAACATCGACGAGGGCCCGCGCACCTATATCGAGCGCATCAACCTTCGCGGCAACACCCGCACGCGCGACTACGTGATCCGTCGTGAGTTCGACGTCTCTGAAGGTGATGCCTACAACCGCGCGCTGGTCGACCGTGCCGAGCGGCGCTTGAAGAACCTCGACTATTTCAAGAGCGTGAAGATCACGACGGAGCCCGGTTCGTCGAGCGACCGCGTGATCCTGCTCGTCGACATGGAAGAGAAATCGACCGGCGACTTCTCGGTCTCGGGCGGTTATTCCACCACCGACGGCGCGCTGGCCGAAGTCTCGGTTTCCGAACGCAATTTGCTCGGCCGCGGCCTGTTCGCCAAGGCGTCGGTGACCTATGGCCAGTACGCCCGCGGTTACTCGCTGTCGTTCGTCGAGCCCTATCTGCTCGACTATCGTGTTGCGCTGGGTCTCGACTTCTATCAGCGCCAGCAGCTGTCCAACAGCTACATCTCCTACGGCACCAAGACGCTGGGCTTCTCGCCGCGCCTCGGTTTCGCCTTGCGTGAAGATCTGTCGCTGCAGCTGCGCTACTCGATCTACCAGCAGGAAATCACGTTGCCGTCCTACCTCGCGAACTGTAACAACGTGCAGACGCTGCCTGATGGCACTCCTAATCCTGCCTTCAATCCGAGTCCGGCCTTTGCCAACTCCATTGGCATGAGCCTTGCCTCGACCAACGGCCTCGGCTGCTACAGCGACGGTGAAGCTTCGCTGCCGGTGCGCAAGGAGCTTGCGGGCGGCAAGACCCTGACCTCGGCGCTCGGTTACACGCTGACCTACAACACGCTGGACAACAACAAGAACCCCACCGACGGTCTGCTCGTCGATTTCCGGCAGGATTTCGCCGGCGTCGGCGGCGACGTCTCCTACCTGAAGTCCGTCATCGACGCTAAGTACTACGCTCCGCTGGTGTCTGACGTCGTCGGCCTCGTCCATTTGCAGAGCGGCATGCTGAACAAGATCGGCTCCAACGACCTGCGCATGCTCGATCATTTCCAGATGGGCCCGAACCTCGTCCGCGGTTTCGCCCCGAACGGCATCGGCCCGCGCGACATCAACCCATACGACACGCAGGACGCCCTTGGCGGCACCAAGTATTGGGGCGCTTCGGTCGAATTGCAGATGCCGTTCTGGTTCCTGCCGAAGGAAGTTGGTCTGAAGGGCGCGGTCTATGCCGATGCCGGCGGCCTGTATGACTATAAGGGGCCGACGACGTGGGGAGTGACTGGCGAAACGACCACGCCGTTTAACTCCGGCTGCACGGCTTCGACCACCAATCCGGCGACGCCAGGTACCTGTACCGGCCTGATCTACGACGACAGCAAGGTGATCCGATCGTCGGTCGGTGTCGGCCTGATCTGGCAGTCGCCGTTCGGTCCGCTGCGCTTCGACTACGCCTTGCCGCTCAGCAAGGGCAAGTACGACCGTACGCAGGAGTTCCGGTTCGGCGGCGGCACCTCGTTCTAATTCGATCAGCACGGCACGATCCGGATCACTGGAGCCGGTTTCCGAAAGGGATCGTGCCGATTTAAGAGATGAGGCATGATGCGGTCTTGCCGCTTCATGCCGAAGCCGGACCGCGATGGGGTGGAATGGCGCAGCCGACCTTCTTCACAAAACCGCCTGCCTCAGCGTTGGCTGACATTGCCACGCTGACCAAGGCGGAGCTGGTCGATCCCGCCAAGGGCGGCCAAATCATCACGGGTCTGGCTTCGCTCGACGAAGCCGGCCCGATGCACCTGACGTTCTTCGACAATCTCAAATATGCCGACGAGCTCAAGGCGACCAAGGCCGGAGCTTGCCTGGTGAGTCCGCGTTTCGAGGCCAAGGTGCCCGCGCATGTGGCCGTGCTGCGGGCGACGCAGCCGTTCCGCGCCTTCGTCAGGATCGCGCGGGAGTGGCATGGTGACGCGCTCCGGCCGCAGTCCTGGACCGGCAACGACGGCATCGCGCCGTCGGCGATCATCGACCCCACGGCCCGGCTCGAGGACGGCGTGATCGTCGATCCCCTGGCCGTGATCGGCCCGGACGTGGAAATCGGCAGTGGCACGGTGGTCGGTGTAGGGGCCGTCATTGGCCCCGGCGTCAAGATCGGCCGGGACTGCAATGTCGGCGCGCGCACCGCCATCCAGTGCGCCCTGATCGGCAACGACGTGCTGATCCACCCCGGCTGCTCGATCGGCCAGGACGGCTACGGCTTCATCTTCTTCGGTCCCGAGGGCCATCTGAAGGTGCCCCAGACCGGCCGCGTGCTGATCCAGAACAATGTGGAGGTCGGCGCCGGCACCACCATTGATCGCGGGTCCTTGCGCGACACCGTGATCGGGGAAGGCACCAAAATCGACAATCAGGTCCAGATCGGCCACAATGTGACCATCGGCCGGCACTGCCTGCTGGCAGCCCAGATCGGCCTCGCCGGCAGTCTGACCCTCGGCGACAACGTGGCGCTGGGCGCGAAGGTGGGTATCAACAATCACGTCAAGATCGGGGATGGAGCTCAGGTGACTGCCATGAGTGGCGTCAAGGACGACGTTCCTCCCAACGGACGTTGGGGTGGTTTTTTTGCCAAGCCGACCAGGCAGTGGTTCAAGGAAATCTTGGCGGTGGAGCGCTTGGCGCGCGACGGCAAGGCCGAGCCGAAGCAGGAGGAACGGGAGTGACGGACGAAGCACCGGTCAGGTTCGAGCTTGTGGACATCAATATGATTCTGCAAACGCTCCCGCATCGCTTTCCCATGCTGCTGATCGACCGCGTGATCAACATCCGCACCGATTACAGCGGCATCGGCATCAAGAACGTCACCTTCAACGAGCCGCAGTTCCAGGGCCATTTCCCGGATCGTCCGGTCTATCCCGGCGTGATGATGATCGAGGCGATGGCGCAGACCGCGGGCGTGATCGGCATCAAGTCGGTCAAGGGCACCGAGAAGCCGCGGGCGGTTTATTTCCTCACCATCGATAAGTGCAAGTTTCGCAAGCCCGTGCTGCCCGGCGACACCATCGAGTATCACATGCGCTCGGTCGGACGCCGCAAGGCGATGTGGTGGTTTCACGGCGATGCCAAGGTCAACGGCCAGGTGGTCGCGGAAGCCGACGTCGGCGCCATGCTGACCGACTGAACGGTCCGGTTCATGCGCGGCAGTCGTAGCGGCTGCCGGCTGCCTCGCGCTTGATATTCCGGTTGAAGAACTGTCCCATGGACGGAGCGCCCAGGAGGCTGTCGACCGTCTCGGCCGCGACGGCGCAATAGCGGTCATACCTGCCGTCGACCGCGACTACGAGGTTCTGCTGCGCCCGGTCGTAGCAGACGCGCTGAAGCACGGTGCTGCGGCTGATGTCGCGGCATTCGAACGTCGCGAGGTCGATGGGGCGAAGTTCGCCGGTCTCGACGGTCTCGGAGACGATCGGTGCGGCCGCGAGCTGTGCGAGCAGAAGTGTCAGGGCCCTGACCACGACAGCTGAAGCTCCGTGTGAACTTGTTGATGAGCCGGGAAGGTTGCCTCATCCGGCACTTGAAACACGGCGAGATGATACGTCACTAGACAGATCGGGCATAGTCGCGCTAACCACCGGAAAATCGAATGACTTCAACGCATAACCAGCCCTTCTTGACGAGTTTGATTGCTTGATGAGCAAGATTGATCCCACCGCACGGGTCGAGGACGGCGCCGTGATCGGCGAGGGCACCGAGATCGGACCTTATTGCATCATCGGCGCCAATGTCGTGATCGGCGCGAACTGCAAGCTGATCGGACATGTGCATATCACCGCGCAAACCACGATCGGCGACGATTGCACCATCTATCCCTTCGCCTCGCTCGGCACGCCGCCGCAATCGCTCAGCTATCGCGGCGAATTGACGAAGCTCAAGATTGGCTCGGGCTGCACCATCCGCGAATCCGTGACCATGAACGCCGGCACCGTCACAGGCGGCGGAATCACAGAGGTCGGCGACCGCAACTATTTCATGAATTGCAGCCATGTCGGCCACGACTGCCATGTCGGCAACGACGTGATCTTCGCCACCTCGGCGACGCTCGGCGGTCATTGCGAGATTGGTGATTTCGTCTTCATCGGCGGTCTGTCCGCGGTGCATCAGTTCACGCGCATCGGCCCGCAGGTGATGGTCGGCGGCGTGTGCGGCGTGCGCGACGACGTCATTCCGTTCGGGCTGGTCAACGGCCAGTATGCGGCGCTGGAAGGCCTCAACCTGATCGGCATGAAGCGGCGCAAGTTTACCAAGCAGCGGCTTGCGACCGTGCGCGCGTTTTACCAGAAACTCTTCCATGGGCCCGGCACCTTTGCCGAACGCTTGGAGACGGCGCGGCCGCTCGCCGGTGAAGATCCGGCGATCGCCGAAATCCTCGACTTCATCGGCAAGGGCAAGCATCGCCCGCTCTGTCTTCCCGCCATCGCGAAGTGATGATGGAATGGCCGCGGGCATGACATCGGCGGCTTCGGAGATTTCATCGCCGGTCGGCGTGATCGCAGGCGGCGGCGCGATGCCGTTCGCGGTTGCCGACTCGCTCGCCGCCCGCGGCATCACACCGGTGCTGTTTCCCCTTCGGGGGGCCTGCGATCCGGCGCGAGTGGAGAAATTCCGTCACCGCTGGATTTCGGTTGGCCAGCTTGGCCGCGCCATGCGGCTGTTTCGCGAAGAAGGCTGCCGGGACCTGATCTTCATCGGCACGCTGGTACGGCCTTCGCTCTCGGAGGTCCGGGTCGACTTCACAACGCTCCGGCTGCTCGGCAATGTCATCCGCGCCTTCCGCGGCGGCGACGATCATTTGTTGTCCGGCGTCGGGCGCATTCTCGAGCAGGGCGGCTTTCGCATGGTCGGGATTCGGGATGTCGCGCCCGACCTGCTGATGCCCGAGGGCTGCATCAGCCGCGCCTGGCCGAGCGACACCGGCAAGACCGACATCGAGCGCGGACGCGCGGTGCTGACCGCGCTCGGTCCGTTCGACATCGGCCAGGCCGCGGTCGTGATCGACGGCCATGTGGTGGCGGTCGAGGATATCGAGGGCACCGATGCGCTGCTCGCGCGCGTGGCGCGCCTGCGCGAAGAGGGCCGCATCCGCGCCGCCACCGGGCGCGGCGTGCTGGTGAAGGTCCCAAAGAGCGGGCAGGATTTGCGCTTCGACCTGCCGACGATCGGCCCGCGCACCCTCGAGGGCGTCGCCGTCGCGGGGCTCGCCGGCATTGCCGTCGTCGCCGGCAATACTATCGCCGCCGAGCCGCAGGCGATGATCGCGTTCGCCGACACAAAATATCTCTTCGTCATCGGCCTGCCGGCGTGATGCAAGGCCGCGATCCCACGCGCAAGATCTTCCTGATCGCCACGGAGGAATCCGGCGACCGGCTCGGCAGCGCCCTGATGAAGGTGCTGCGCCAGCGGCTCGGCGACGGTGTGCAGTTCGTAGGCGTCGGCGGCCGCACCATGGCCCGCGAGGGGCTCGAGACGCTGTTTCCGATCGAGCAGCTCTCGATCGTCGGTTTCGCCGCGGTCGTGCAGCAATTGCCAAAGATCCTGCGGCTGATCCGCGAGACCGTGGGGGCCGTGACCGAGTCTGCGCCGGACGCGCTCGTCATCATCGACAGTCCCGATTTCACCCACCGTGTCGCCCGCCGCGTGCGGGCGCGCAATCCGGCGATCCCGATCGTCGACTACGTCTCGCCGCAGCTCTGGGCCTGGCGGCCGGGACGGGCGCGGACCATGCTCGGCTATGTCGACCATGTGCTCGGCCTGTTGCCGTTCGAGCCGGAGGAATATCGCAAGCTCGGCGGGCCGCCATGCAGCTATGTCGGCCATCCCCTGATCGAGCAACTGCCGTCGCTGCGGCCGAACGCGGAGGAGCAGAAGCGCCGCGACGGCGAGCCGGCGGTTTTGCTGGTGCTGCCCGGCAGCCGCCGCAGCGAGATCCGGCACCATCTTGACGTGTTCGGCGCGACGCTCGGCCGATTGCAGACGGAAGGCCGCGCGTTCGAACTGATGCTGCCGACCACGCCGCATCTCGAAGCGACCGTCCGCGAAGGCATCGCGAACTGGCCGGTCAAGCCGCAGATCGTGGTTGGTGAAAACGAGAAGCGCGCCGCCTTCCGGATCGCGCATGCAGCGCTCGCGAAATCCGGCACGGTGACGCTGGAGCTGGCGCTGTCGGGCATTCCGATGGTGACGGCCTATCGCGTCAGCGTGATCGAAGCCTTCATCCTGCGCCGCGCGATCCGCGTCTCCTCGGTGATCCTCGCCAATCTCGTGATCGGCAAGGATGTCATCCCGGAGTTTCTGCAGGAGGAGTGCACGCCGGAGAAGCTGGCGCCTGCGCTGTCGGAGCTGTTGACGGATTCGCCGCTGCGCAAGCAGCAGGTCGAAGCGTTCGTCCAGCTCGATCAGATCATGGCGACCGGCAACAAGCCGCCGAGCGTGCTCGCCGCCGACATCGTGCTGGCGACGATGCGCAAGGGCAGGCGGGCAGGCTAGTCTTTGATGTTCTTTTCGACAGTTTCCATGAGCGGAGCATTGAGTCCAAGACTGCGCAGTTGTTGAAAGTCGGTACGGATCGATTGCTTGAAGTCGGCTGCATCGGGACCTGAGATGAGACCCTGATAGATTTCAAGAGATTGCTGCGTCTTCCCGGACAGCATCAAGGCATGCGCCTTGTTTATTTGCACCCAGCTCAGTTCGGGAAATGAAGGAATGACAAAATCTGCTATGCGAACAGCTTCGTCGTAGTCACGAACGAAAACGAATTTGTAGGTCAGGTCACCGAGAATCTTGGCCGCTTGAAATCTCGTTGCTGCCGGCATCCGATCTCCCGCGTTCGCAACCGCCATCGCTAAACGCACCACCCGCTGACATGATTGCTGTGCTTCCGACTTCTTGGACTCGTCGCTGGTTCGGTCGCCCGCCAGCCAGAGCACCACACAGTAATCCGCTTGATTCCTGGCTGCGTCGAAGATGCGGTTGGCACGCTGATTAACTGCCATTGCCTGTCGATACGAATCGGCCGCTTCCTGGAAGCGCTGGGATTGCGAAGTCCGTATCGCAAGCAGGAAGAGGACGTCGCCGATGTGGTCCTGTTCCATGGCCCAGTCGAGAGGCGAACTATCAATTGTCCATTCCTTTGTTGCCTCCGTGTAGGCCGCAAGCGCGGCTTCCAGGTCGGCTGTACCTGGGCGCAAGCGTCCCAGGCGTAGCCGTACGTTGCCCAGGTTCGTCTGGGCTCTTGCCCAGACCAGTCCGGATCGTTCCTGCGTGATCTCCTGGAGAGCTGCGCGATAGGAGATCGCCGCCTCGTCGAGCAGCTTTACCCCGGAGTCGTCCTTCGCAAGGTCGGACAGCGTGCCAGCAAGATTATAGGTCGTCGTCGCCCAGTCGTAAGGATATCGCTCCCTCGTCTTGACCGCTAGCGAAGCCCGATACGCGTCGATTGCGGAAGCGAGCATTTTCTGGTCGCCATTCCGGGTTGCCAATTTGGACAGCGCCGAACCTAGGTCATTCTGGATCGTCCCCCAGGCCGCCGGATCGCGCTCCCGGGTAACCTCCTGCAGAGCGAGATCGAAAGACTTCAAGGCCAATTCGAAGCTCTCGGTGCCGCTCTCGGTTTCGGCATTCCTCAGATAGGCGGCCGCAAGATTTGTCTGAATGCCGCCCCACTGCAGCGGAGCCTTCTCTCGCGAGCACTCCTTGAGTGCTTCCTGGTAGGCGGCGATCGCCTCCTCCATTCGCCCGGACCCGGGAGAGCGCTCTCCGAGTTGGGCGAGCGCGCTTCCCAGGTTGCTTTGTATGTTGGCCCAGTCGAGAGGAGACTTGTCTCGCGTAATCACCTGAAGGGCATCGCGGTAAGCTTCAATGCTTTGGAGAAGGATGGGCTCGGCGCCACTGCTGCGTTGCGCAATCGTGTCAAGAGACAGGCCAAGATTGTGCTGGTTGCGGGCCCAGTCCCGAGCCATCTTGTCGCGAGGCAGCCGTTCCAGCAGCTCTCTGCGCCGCTCTATGGATTGGTGCAGCGCCTTGTCGTCGCCGAACTCTTCGCCCTGCAGATAGAGCGCATCGGCCTCGCGCTCGAGATAGTCGAGCGCCTTGGGACTGTCGAATGCGGGTGCATACATGTTGCCTGCGGAGGCAAAATGCGTCGCGGCTTCGACGTAACGTAACCGCGTCATGGCGACCTCGCCTCGGCTTGCAGCCGTTTCAGCAACATCGGCGGCGAGATTGCGGGTCGCATTGAGCAACGCTGCCCGTTGGAGGTCCTCGACCTTGGCGAGCAGGGCCTCGGCCCCAGCTAGGTCCCCGGCGTCGATGGCCTTCCGGGCATCGTTCTTCAGGGTGGAGGTCTCTGAAGAGTCCGTCGGCCTGGTGAGGGCCTGGTCTCTCAGCAGTTTGTATTGGCTGGCGATCTGCACCAATGTGGGTGCGAGCTGGTCCGGTGACAGGTTTGTTTCGCCCAAAATGAAGAGAGCCGAGCGAATTTGTCGTTCGTTCAGATCGAGCTTCTTCTGAAGTTCAGCGAGCCGGGTGATTTGTTCTGCGTTGAACTGCCTTAGGTCTGCATTGTTCTGCCTCAGGTCTGCATTATTCTGTTTCAGATCCTGGGCATCTTCCTTGTATTTCTTGACGAGATCATCGACGCCGATGTTGATCACGGAATTTACAATGTCGCGGCCGGCCGCCACACTTCCAAAGTTGGCCTGAACCTGAGCTTGGACGGTGTTCGCGATCAGAAGCGTGATGGCTACAACGACGAATGTGCCACGAAACATTGCTGCCTCATTGCTTACTGCTGCAATCTGAGTCTTTCGGTCCGTTCATCACGATGGTGGCGCCGCTGATGTTTCCGCCCGCCGCTACGCTGCCGCAGTTCGCGGAGACAGGCGCAACATCGTGGGCGGCTTGTTTGGGTTGCAGTTGGACGTAGGCTGTCCATAGGCCCGCTATGGCGACCACGGCTCCCCCGCCGAGCCAAGCTAGGACGTCCCGATTCTTCTTGACTAGAAAGAACCGCCAAAGCGTATCCATGGAGCATCCCCGTGGTTGGTTCTCGATCCAGCTCCCCATCCGGCTCACGCGCCGGCGGCGCTTATCCAGCTTCAATGGTATTGGTCAGTCCACGGTTTTCATGCCGCGCAAATTCTGCTGTGTTTCAATCTGTCGTTCTAATGATTAGTCGCACTCTATCTACAGTTTAGATGTGGTTTATGGCATTTTCAATGAGCAGTTTCGATCCTAGCAGGATGGTATGAAGCGTCGCAGGAGCTGCAACGAACAGTTCGCCTGGAGCGGCTAGCCAATCCCGCCGTCGACCTGAAAACACTGGCGCGTGATGCGCTGGCTCTCGTCGGAGGCGAGGAATAGCGCCATATTGGCGATGTCGTCGGGCGTCACCGCGTCGGGAATGGCCTGGCGCGTGCGCAGCTCGGCGATCACCTTGTCGTCCGGATACCACAGTCGGCGCTGACGCTCGGTGATCACCATTCCCGGTGCTATTGCGTTGACGCGGATGCGGTCGGGACCGACGGACCGGGCCAGAGAGTTGGTGAAGCCGACGATCGCGGCTTTTGCCGCAGCGTAGACCGGCAGCGCCGGTGCGCCGCGCATCCAGGCAATCGACGACATGTTGATGATCGAGCCGCCGCCGCGCGCCTGCATCTGCGGCACCACCGCTTGAGCCGCAAAGAAGACGTGCTTGAGGTTGACGCCGATCGTCCAGTCGAATTCGGCGGGCGTCACCTCGGCCAGTACCTGGCGCTTATCATTGGCGGCGTTGTTGACGAGGACCGCGGCATCGCCGAGCGATCCGTGGACCTGCGCCATGGCGCCGCGCAGGGCATCAATGTCGAGGAGATCGCACGGCACGAACAATGGTGCGGTGCCGGACGCCGCCGCCACTTCCGCGACCAGTGCTTCGCCGGCGCTCGCATCGAGGTCGAAGAAGGCAACGCGTGCCTTCTGGGCTGCGAAGGCACGCACGAAGGCGGCACCGATGCCGCTGGCGCCACCGGTGATCAACACCACGCGGCCGGCAAGGCTGGAATAGGTGGTCCTGGTCATGCGATCAGCCGCTCCGTTTCGGGGTCGAACAGGCAAATGCGCCGCGTGTCGAGCGCGAAGGAGGCAGTCGCCCCGGGCGTGGGCCGGATATCCGGCGTGATGCGCGCCAGCGCAGGCTCGCCGCCAAGCCGCAGCAGCACTATCGTTTCGGCTCCGGTCGGCTCGACCATTTCCACCGGCGCGTCGACGACGACGGGCGCATCGCCGGAAAACACGCGATTGCCCTCGGCGATGCATTCCGGCCTGATTCCGACCACCACGTCACGGCCGACAAAGCGTGCCGCCGCGTCGTATTGGCCAAGGCGGAGGCGGACCTCGTCCGGCCTTCCTGCGCCGATCACGACCACAGGCCCGCCGGCATCGGCCTCGAGCCGAGCCGGCATCGTGTTCATCGGCGGTGAGCCCATGAAACGGGCCACGAACAGATTAGCGGGATAGCGATACACGGTATCGGGGTCGGCAAACTGCTGCACCACGCCCCGGTGCATCACGGCGATGCGCGTCGCCATCGTCATCGCCTCGATCTGGTCGTGGGTGACATAGATGATGGTGGCGCCGATGCGCTGATGCAGCCGCTTGATCTCCATCCGCATCTCGACGCGCAGCTTGGCGTCGAGATTGGAGAGCGGCTCGTCGAACAGGAAGAGCAGGGGATCGCGGACCAGAGCCCGACCCATCGCCACGCGCTGGCGTTGGCCGCCGGAGAGCTGCGACGGCTTGCGGCCGAGCAGCGGCTCGATCTGGAGCAGGCGGGCTACGTTCGCCAGTGCCTTCTCCTGTTCAGCCTTCGGTACGTGGCGGCATTCCATGCCGAAGGTGATGTTCTGGCGCACCGTCATCGACGGATAGAGCGCATAGGACTGGAACACCATGGCGATGTCGCGGTCTTTTGGCGGGATGTCGTTGACGACACGTCCGCCGATTTCCACGGTGCCTGCGCTCGGGCGGTCGAGCCCGGCGACGATGTTGAGCAGCGTCGACTTGCCGCAACCGGACGGGCCGACCAGCACGGTGAACTCGCCGCTCTCGATGTCGAGGTCGATCCCCTTCAGCACTTCCAGATTGGCGTAGCGCTTCGACAGGGAGCGAATGCTTAGTGCTGCCATGACAATCCCATCATTTCACGGCCCCGGCGGTCAGGCCGCGCACGAAGTACCGGCCGCCGAGGAGATAGATCAACAAAGTGGGCAGCGCCGCGATGATCACCGCCGCGCTCTGTACGCCATGCTGCGGGATGTCCGCGATCGCGGCGGATAGCGCAATGAGAGCGGCCGTGACCGGCTGTTGCTGGCCGGTCGTGAATGTCACGCCGTAGAGGAACTCGTTCCAGATGTGCGTGAACTGCCAGATCACGGTGACGATCAGAATCGGAGACGAGAGCGGCAGAATGATGCGCCAGAAAATGCGGAAGAAGCCGGCGCCATCGATGCGCGCGGCGCTGATCAGTTCATGTGGGATGGCGACGTAGTAGTTCCGGCAGAACAGCGTGGTGAAGGAGAGCCCCTGGATCGTGTGAATCAGCACGAGACCCGTCAGCGTGTTGATGAGACCGATATCCCGCAAGACGATGGTCCAGGGAAGCAAGCGCATCTGCTGGGGAAGGAAGAGGCCAAGGGTCACGATGCCGTAGATCCAGCTATCGCCGCGAAATCGCCAGAGCGACACGGCGTAACCGGCTATAGCACCGAGCAGGGTAGAGAAAATCGTCGCGGGAATCGTGACGAGCGCGGAGTTCAACATGTACGGCCGGAGGCCGGCGCAGGTCTCGGCGACGCAGAAACCTCCCCAGGCAACGGCGTAGTTGCTCCAGGCCCAGTGTTTCGGCCAGCCGATCATCGAGGCCTGTGCGATCTCCTCGTTGCTACGGAGCGAATTCAGCACGACAACAGCCAATGGCGCGAGCCATGCTGCAGCGATCGCCAAAACGAGCAGATAGATCAACATTCGGCTTGGTGCGAAGGCTCGATCACGCATGGGTCGTCCGCCGTCGCTCAAAATAACGCCACGCTGCATACGGCAGCAGCACCGCGAGAAGAATAAGCAACATGAGCACCGCCGCCGCCGCACCCCGGCCGAGCTGGCCACGTTGGAACATCAGATCGTAGACGACGAGTGCCGGCAGCTGGGTCGCGATTCCGGGCCCGCCGTTCGTGAGAGCGCGGACGAGGTCGAAGGCCGAAATCGCGAACTGCAGCTGGATCACGGCGACGGTGATGGTTATCGGCCATAGCGTCGGCAAGATGACCCGCCGATAGATTCGGATAGGTCCGGCGCCATCGATCTGCGCGGCCTTGATGATGTCCGCGTCGACGGAGCGAAGGCCGGCAAGAAACAGTGCCATGGCGAAGCCCGAAGATTGCCAGATCGCAGCGATGACAATGGTCCAGATCGCCATGTCGCGGTCTAGCAGCCAGTCGAACCGGAACGAGGTCCAGCCGAGGTCGTGAGCGAGCTTCTGGATACCAAGGCCGGGATTGAGCAGCCAGCTCCAGACCGTGCCGGTGACGACGAACGACACCGCCAGGGGATACAGGAAGATGGATCGCAGCACGTTCTCGCCGCGAATGCGCTGATCGAGAAGGATCGCGAGCATGAGGCCGGTGATCAAGCTCAGCACCACGAAAGCGCAGCCAAACAACAGCAAGTTGTCGAACGCGATCTGCCAGTTCCGCGACGACAAGACCGCCGTGTAGTTGCGCAAACCCACCCAGCCCGAAACTGGGACAAGGGTGGAGGGCGTGAACGATACCCAGATCGTCCACAGCGAGAACGAGACGAGATGCCCCGCCGCCAGCAGCAGCGGCACCCAGATCATCAGGTATTCGGGCAGCCGGCGCACCAGGTCAGAGGTCGCCGGCCGGCCCGGCCGCGTCGCTGGAGAGACGGTGTCGGTCAACGCGCGCCCTCGACGGCCTCTGCAAGACGGGTGACCGCCTGCTCCGGTGTAACCGTCTTGTTCTTCACATACTCCGTGATCACGTCGATCATCGCTGCGGTCATGCCGTTTTCCTGCGCCATGTTGTGCGCGAGACTGAGGACCGCTTGATTGCTGGCGATAGCGTCTTTCAGGGCTGCTGCGGTCCGCCGTTGACCGTCCGACCAGCCTTCACCGGAAAGATCGACATCTGTGCGCACGGGTATCGATCCCGTGATCTGTGAATACATCGTCTGGATTGCTGGATCCATGACGAGTTGGGCCATCAGCGCCTGACCCGCCTGCAGATCTGGCTCCTTGCGCTGCCAGAATATGAAGGCATCGGCATTCAACAGGAAAACCGGCTTGGAATTGTCGCTCGGGCCCGGGGCGATGATGAAGTCGTCGAACTTGAAACCGGCATTGCGCAATACGCCCTGCGCCCAGCCGCCCATGATCATCATGCCCATGTCGCCGTCGATAAAGCGCTTCAGGTTGGTCGAAAAGTGCTGGGCGCCGACGTTCGGGTCCATCCAGTCGGCGATCTTGCGCACCTGTGCGAAGGCAGCCTTTATCTCGGGACCCTCCAAGGCCTTCTTGTCGAGATTCATGATGGCTGCGCGGTATGAGGCGGGACTGATGCCGGCCAGAGCGGCCTCGAATTTCTGTCCATCGTCCGGGCGCGTACCACCGTTGGCGATGGGATAGGCGACACCGCCCGCCTTCATCTTCTCGGCAAGGTCGTTGAAGTCAGCCCATGTGACGGGGATCTTGTCGGCCTTGGCTTTGTCCATCGCGCGCTTGGAGAGAAACAGCATGTTGGTGCTGTAGATCTGCAGCGGCAGTGCGATCCATTTGCCCCCCGGCTTATGCAATCGTGCAAGGTCTGGAGCGACGACCTTTTCGTAGCCGGCGGCGGCAACAAGGGCGTCGAGATTGACGGTTGGGGCAATCTTCGACCAGGCTGCAATCTCGGGACCTTTGAGCTGCGAACAGGCCGGTGGATCGCCGGCCATGATCTGAGCGCGCAGCTTGTTCATCATCTCGGTGGTGAATCCGGGGACCGGCGAGTGCTGCCAAATCCCGCCCTTCTCCTCGAATTTCTTGCCGAGCGCCGTGATGGCCGCCCCGTCGCTACCTGCGGACCATTGTGAGATCGCAGTCAGGCGCGGCTTGACCGCGCCTTGCGCGCGGGCAAATGCCGGGAGCGCAAGCGCGGCAGCAGATCCAGCGAGCAGACGGCGCCTTGTTGTCGTGATCGGCATGGCAAGTTCCTCCCGGTGTGAACTCTTTCGCGCGAGAGCCGCGCGGTATCAGGTATCTCAGGCGGCCTCGGTCGATGCGGCCGGCATGCCGCCGCGGCAAGCGAGGCAGAACGCCGCGAATGCCAGCGCCGCCCGCGGATCATTGCCATTCGACGGCGGCACGAAAGCAAGCGACACTTGCGCATGCTTGCGACCGCCCAACAGGCAGGCGTCGATCCCGTCGACGAGAGCGTTGCGATCGTCCTCGATGAGAAGCGACGGCCAGCCGCTGATCGCGACGCCGTTGCATAGCTTCACGTTCAGCGTGTTGCCGATCGCGAGGCCAAGCCGGAACAGCCGCCGGCGCAACTCCTGCCGCACGCGCGACGAAAGCGGCATTGCGGTCACCCATTCGCTGCCGAGTTGAAGCAACTCGGCCTCCGCGACGCCAAGAAGCTCGGCCAAGGCTGGAAGCGACGTATAGGCCTCGACGCAGCCATGATGACCACAGCGGCAACGCGGTCCGTCGGGCTCGAACACCATGTGGCCGAGCTCGACCGGCTGGAGCGCATCGTCCTCGACCGGATCGTCCATCCAGGTCCCCGCGACGCCCTGGCCGACGAAGACGAAGAGATGCGCGCCGCTGAATGGATAATTCTCCGTACGGCAACGGTGAAAAATGGCGTGCGCGACCACCGAATTGGTGAACTCGACCGGCACGCCGGCAAACGTCTCGCCGAGCATCTCGCTGATACGCCCGACGTCGCAGGGAATGATCGGATTGCTCGATGCGCCCAACCGGCCAAGGCCCGGAATGGAGACGCCGATCTGCGCGAGGGGGATGCGCCGGCGCCGCGTCCAGTCGCGCAGCAATGTCATCGCCTCGCCAAACGCCCGGCCGACGGTCGCGACGGTCGGCGTCTTCGGTAGCGGCACGTGTCCGGTGTAGTGCAGCTCACCCGACAGGCCCCCAACACCGACGCTGAGACGCTGGGTGCTCAGCTCGAAGGCCGCGAGCGCGACCGAGCCGTCGAGCGACACGAGGCCCGTCGGGCCGCCGACATAAGGGGCAGGGCGCCGCACCTCCTCGATCAGGCCTTCGGCCTTGAGATCAAACAGAATGCGCGACAGGCTCGCTTCCGACAGGCGCACGGCCCTGGCCAGCGGCGGGCGAAACGAGCCGCCCGACTGAAGCAGATGAGTCAAAATGGCAGCACGCGTCTGCCGCCGACTTCTCGGCTGCTCCGGCATTTCCATCCCTGTCGTTATTCTTACTTAGGGTAAGGATTTGCGCGCGGAGCGCTTCAACTGTCAAGGCACTTGCGGCTCGATGCATGGACTTGTTGTTGTGCGCGGCAGCAAGATGGGGAGCGGTCCAACCCGTTTCGTAGCGTGGGCAAGGCGAAGGGTGCCCACGCTTTCTATGCCGGTCGCGGAAAGATGGTGGGCACGCTCCGCTTTGCCCACCCCAAGATGAGCGCCAAACAAAAACGGCGCCATCGCAGACGATGGCGCCGTTTCAAACGTCGTGAGGCTAAGACTTACTTCCGATCCTTGATCGCGACATAGTCGCGCTTGGTGACGCCGGTGTAGAGCTGGCGCGGACGGCCGATCTTCTGCTGCGGATCCTCGATCATCTCGCTCCACTGGCTGATCCAGCCGACGGTGCGGGCGACCGCGAACAGCACGGTGAACATCGAGACCGGAAAGCCCATCGCCTTCAGTGTGATGCCCGAATAGAAATCGACGTTCGGGTAGAGCTTGCGGTCGATGAAGTACTGGTCGCTGAGCGCGATCCGCTCCAGTTCCAGCGCCACCTTGAGCATCGGATCGTCACCATGGCCGGTCTCCTTGAGCACGGCGTGACACATCTTCTGCATGATCTTGGCGCGCGGATCGTAGTTTTTGTAGACGCGGTGACCGAAGCCCATCAGGCGGACTTCAGAGTTCTTGTCCTTCACCTTGGCGATGAACTCGGGAATGTTGTCGACCGAGCCGATCTCGGCGAGCATCGCGAGCGCGGCTTCGTTGGCGCCTCCATGCGCCGGGCCCCACAGGCAGGCGATGCCGGCGGCGATGCACGCGAACGGGTTGGCGCCGGAGGAGCCGGCGATACGCACCGTCGAGGTCGAAGCGTTCTGCTCGTGGTCGGCGTGCAGGATGAAGATCTTGTCCAGCGCGTCAGCCAGCACCGGGTTGATCTTGTAGTCCTCGCAAGGCACGGCGAAACACATGTGCAGGAAGTTCTCGGCGAACTTCAGCGAGTTCTTCGGGTACACGAAGGGCTGGCCGACCGTGTACTTGTAGGCCATCGCAGCCAGCGTCGGGATCTTGGCGATCATGCGCATGGAGGCGATCATGCGCTGCTTCGGATCGTTGATGTCGGTTGAGTCGTGATAGAACGCGGCGAGCGCGCCGACCGCGGCCACCATGATCGCCATCGGATGGGCGTCGCGGCGGAAGCCCTGGAAGAAGCGGGCCATCTGCTCGTGGACCATCGTGTGATGGATCACGCGGTCGTCGAAATCTTTCTTCTGTGCGGCGGTCGGCAGCTCCCCGAAGAGCAAGAGGTAGCAGGTCTCGAGGAAGTCGCCGTTCTCGGCGAGCTGCTCGATCGGATAGCCGCGGTATTCCAGCACGCCCGCGTCGCCGTCGATGTAGGTGATCTTGGACTGGCAGCTCGCGGTCGAGGTGAAGCCCGGGTCGTAGGTGAACAGGCCGGACTGTCCATAGAGCTTGCCGATATCGATGACATCAGGCCCGACGCTGCCGCTGTGGATCGGAAGATCGAAATTCTTGTTTCCGACCGTCAGTGTGGCGGTCTTATTGCTTGGTTTTGCGTCCATCAGAGGTCCCCGATGTATGGTGAAACGGGCCGGACCCGGAAGGCCCCTAAGCAGATGTTGGGGCAGGCCGGATGTTCCAGAAGGTACGGGTGAGATGGGTATATTATTGCTGTGTGCGCTGCAAGATGGCGCCACGCATGGTCGACTTACGTCGTAGACTAGTCCTTCGCTTGGTCCTTGAGCCGGCCCAGGCTCTCCTGGCGTCCCAGGACGTCCAAAACCTCGAATATACCAGGCGACGTCGTTCGTCCGGTCAGCGCCGCCCGCAGCGGCTGGGCGACCGCGCCGAGCTTGAGACTATTTTCCTCGGCAAAAGCACGCAGCGCGGCTTCCGTGGCGGCGCCGCTCCACGTCTCGACTTTCTCCAGCGCGGAATGAAGCTGGCCGATCAGCTTGCGGTTTTCCGGCGCCAGCAGCGCCGCCGCCTTCGGATCGAGCTCCAGCGGCCGGTCGGCGAAGATGAAATAGGCGCTGTCGATCAGCTCGATCAGCGTCTTGGCGCGCTCCTTCAGGGCCGGCATGGCCTTCAAGAGCTGCGCGCGCGTGGTGTCATTTAACTTGGCCTTAAGCTCGTCGCGGTTGGGCACGATGTGGTCGAGCACGTCCTCGAACATCTTCACGAGTGATTGATCGTCGGCATTGCGGATGTAATGCCCGTTGAGGTTTTCCAGCTTGGCGAAATCGAAGCGCGCCGCGGCGCGGCCGACGCTGGCGAGGTCGAACGCGGCGACCATCTCCTCGGTCGAGAAAATCTCCTGGTCGCCATGGCTCCAGCCGAGCCGGACGAGGTAGTTGCGGAGTGCGGCCGGGAGATATCCCATGGCGCGGTAGGCATCGACGCCAAGCGCGCCATGGCGCTTCGACAGTTTTGAGCCGTCCGGGCCGTGGATCAGCGGGATGTGGGACATGCTCGGCAGCGTCCAGCCCATCGCATCGTAGATCTGCTTCTGGCGGGCCGCGTTGATCAGATGGTCGTCGCCGCGGATGACATGGGTGACGCCCATGTCGTGGTCGTCGACCACCACCGCGAGCATGTAGGTCGGATTGCCGTCGCCGCGCAAAAGCACGAGGTCGTCGAGGTTCTCGTTCTGCCAAACCACGCGGCCCTGGACCTGGTCCTCGATCACGGTCTCGCCGGTCTGCGGCGCGCGCAGCCGGATCGTCGGCTTTACGTTGCTTGGAGCCGTCGCCGGATCGCGGTCGCGCCACAGGCCGTCATAGAGGCGGGTGCGGCCTTCGGCGCGCGCCTTCTCGCGCATCGCGGTGAGCTCCTCGGCGGTGGCGTAGCAGCGATAGGCCTTGCCGCCGGCGAGCAGCTGCTCGGCCACCTCGCGGTGGCGGGCGGCGCGGCTGAACTGATAGATGACGTCGCCATCCCAGCCGAGCTCCAGCCATTTCAAGCCGTCGAGGATGGCGCCGATCGCGGCCTCCGTGGAGCGCTCCCGGTCGGTGTCCTCGATCCGGAGCAACATCTTGCCGCCGTGCTTCTTCGCATAGAGCCAGTTGAACAACGCCGTGCGGGCGCCCCCGATATGGAGGAAGCCGGTCGGCGAGGGAGCGAAGCGGGTGACGACGGAATCGGTCATTCTTGGCAGGGCCTATGCATTGGGAGGCGGTGGTATATAGCAGGACCGGGGCATAACTAAAGCCCGGCAGCGGACCGCTTAAGGCCTTGGCTCAGCGTCCCGAATTTGGCAGAAGGGCCGCTGATTTCCCTACAGGATTTTCGTAATGACAGAACCGGTGGCGACTGAGGTTGGGCGCGATTTCATTCGTGACATCATCCAGGCCGACCTCGATCAGGCCAAATACAAGGAGATTGTGACCCGGTTCCCGCCGGAGCCGAACGGTTATCTCCATATCGGCCACGCCAAGTCGATCGCGCTCAATTTTGGCATCGCCCAGGAGTTTCCGGGCCGCTGCCATCTGCGCTTCGACGACACCAATCCGGTCAAGGAAGAGCAGGAATATATCGATTCCATCCAAGCCGACGTGCGCTGGCTCGGCTTCGACTGGGGCAAGAACCTGTTCTTCGCCTCGGACTATTTCGAGCGCCTTTATGAATGGGCGGAGCAGCTGATCCGCGACGGGCTGGCCTATGTCGACGACCAGACCCAGGAGGAAATTCGCCTTGCGCGCGGCACGCTGACCGAGCCCGGCAAGAATTCGCCGTTCCGCGATCGCAGCGTGGATGAAAACCTCGACCTGTTCCGCCGCATGAAGGCGGGCGAATTTCCGAACGGCGCACGCGTGCTGCGGGCCAAGATCGACATGGGTGCGGGCAACATCAACCTGCGCGACCCCGTGCTGTACCGCATCCTGCATGCCCATCATCCGCGCACCGGCACCAAGTGGAGCATCTATCCGAGCTACGATTATGCCCACGGTCAGTCGGACGCCATCGAAGGCATCACGCACTCGATCTGCACGCTGGAGTTCGAAGATCACCGGCCGCTCTACGACTGGTTCATCGAGAAGCTGCCGGTGCCGTCGAAGCCGCACCAGTACGAGTTCGCGCGGCTGAACCTGACCTACACGCTGCTGTCCAAGCGCGTGCTGACCCAGCTCGTCCGCGAGGGCCATGTCGCGGGCTGGGACGATCCGCGCATGCCGACCATGGCCGGGATGCGCCGCCGCGGCGTGCCCCCGGCGGCCCTTCGTGAATTCGTCAAGCGCATCGGCGTGGCCAAAGCCAACAGCGTCGTCGACGTCGGCATGCTCGAGTTTTGCATCCGCGAGGAGCTGAACCGCACGTCGCAGCGGCGCATGGGGGTGCTGCGGCCGCTGAAAGTGGTGATCGAGAACTATCCGGAAGGGCAGGTCGAGGAGCTCGAGGCGATCAACCATCCCGATGATCCCAGCGCCGGCACGCGCAAGATCACGTTCGGCCGTGAGCTCTATATCGAGCAGGACGATTTCATGGAGAACCCGCCGAAAAAGTTCTTTCGGCTGTCGCCGGGCAACGAGGTGCGGCTGCGCTACGCCTATTTCGTCAAGTGCACCGGCGTGATCAAGAACGATAACGGCGAGGTGGTGGAGCTGCGCTGCACCTACGATCCCGCGACCAAGGGCGGCAACGCGCCCGACGGCCGCAAGGTCAAGGCCACCATGCACTGGCTGTCGGCGGCAGCGTCGAAGCCGGCCGAAATCCGCATCTACAACCAGCTCTTTGCGAACCCGAGCCCGGACGCCTCGAATTTTGCTACCGATCTCAATCCGCAGTCGCTGGAGATTCTCGCTGATGCGCGAGTCGAGGCATCGGTTGCCGAGAGCAATTCCACCGAGCCAATGCAGTTCGAGCGCCAGGGCTATTTCATCCGCGACAAGGACTCGACGCCCGGCAAGCCGGTATTTTCCAGGACCATCGGTTTGCGCGACACGTTCGCGAAGGAAGTCGCCAAGGGATGACGAGGGTTGAGGGACGACAATGAGCAACGAAGCCGACGCCATCGTATCCGCCATCATCGCGAAATGGCGCGCCGGCTTCGCCACACTCGATGCGGCGGCGCTGTCATCGCTTTATGCGAAGAACGCGTTCTTCTTCGGCTCCAACCCGAAACTCTACCGGGGCAGAGACGGCGTCGCGGACTATTTCAACGGCCTGCCGCGATGGCGTAAACCGCGCGTCGGCTTCTCCGAGGTGGTGGCGGCGCCGGTCGTCCCTGACGTGATCAGTATGGCAGGTATCGCCTCGTTTGACTTCGGCGAGGAGGCCGCGCCGCTCTCGGTCAAGATCACCTGGGTGATCGTCCGCGAGGACAGCGACTGGAAGATCGCGAGCCATCACGTGTCTTCAAAGACCGCGCTGATCGAGCAATAGGCCGCTGTGCCCGCTCGCTGCGTCATTCCGGGATGGCCCGAAGGGCCAGGCCCGGAATCCATAACCCCGATCGGTGGCTATGGATTCTCAGATGCGCAATTGCGCATAACAGCTCGCGACTTCGTCGCGCCCCGAAATGACGATGAATATCTACTTTCTTCGCTTGCGCCCTGCTGCTGCGGCGAAGCCAGCTGTTCGCGTTTGCCGTGATGATCGCTGCGGTCGCCGCGGGCTTTGCGACTGCGCGGCCACCGTCGGCTAGATGTCGTAGTAGAGATGGAACTCGTAGGGATGCGGGCGCAGCCGGACAGGATCGACCTCTTTCTTTCGCTTGTAGTCGAGCCAGGTTTCGATCACGTCGGCGGTGAAGACATCGCCGCGTAGCAGGAATGCGTGATCGCGCTCGAGCGCGTCAAGTGCCTGATCCAGCGATCCCGGCGTCGACTTCACCTCCTTCGCCTCCGCAGGCGGGAGGTCGTACAGGTTCTTGTCGATCGGGCTGCCCGGGTCGATCCGGTTGTCGATGCCGTCAAGGCCAGCCATCAGCATCGCGGCAAAGGCCAGATAGGGATTGCAGGATGGATCTGGCGAACGAAACTCGACGCGCTTTGCGCGTGGATTTGGCGAATACATCGGAATCCGGCAGCAGGCTGAGCGATTGCGCTGGGAATAGACCAGGTTGATCGGAGCTTCATAGCCCGGAACCAGACGCCGATAGGAGTTCGTGGTGGGGGCGCAAAGCCCGCACAACGCCCAGGCGTGGCCCAATAGCCCGCCGATGTAGTAGCGGCCGAGCTGGCTCAACTCGGCGTAGTCACCTTTGTCGTAGAACAGATTGGTCTCACCGTTCCACAGCGATTGGTGAACGTGCATGCCCGAAGCGTTGTCCTCGAACAGCGGCTTCGGCATGAATGTCGCGGTCTTGCCGTGCTGATGCGCGGTGTTCTTCACCACGTATTTGTAGATCATCAGGTTGTCGGCCATGCGGGTGAGGGTGGTGAAGCGCATGTCGATCTCGTTTTGGCCGCCGGTTGCGACCTCATGGTGATGGGCTTCGATCTGGATCCCCAGAGATTCCATCGTCAGCACCATTTCGGTGCGTAGCGCCTGCATGCTGTCGGTCGGAGGAACGGGAAAGTATCCCTCCTTCGGGCGCGGTTTGTGGCCTAGATTCGGCGCTTCCTCTGCGCCGGTGTTCCAGCTGCCTTCGCTGGAGTTGATTTCGTGCATCGCGTAGTTGATGCCCTGTCCGTAGCGCACGTCGTCGAATACGAAGAACTCCGCTTCCGGGCCGAAATAGCTCGTATCGGCGCGCCCGGTGCCCTTGAGGTAGGTTTCGGCTTTCTGGGCGATGTAGCGGGCATCCCGGCTATAGGATTGGCCGGTCACCGGGTCTCTGATGTTGCAGATGAGGACCAGCGTCTTTGCCTGACTATAGGGGTCGACGAAGGCCGTCGCCGGATCCGCGACCACCAGCATGTCGCTTTCCTGGATCTCCTGGAAGCCGCGGATCGATGAGCCATCGAATCCAATGCCCTCATTGAGCGCATCGGCACTCACCGCGCTCGGCGGGACGGAAAAATGTTGCCACGCCCCCGGCAGGTCTGTGAACCGCAAATCGATCATCTGGAAGTTGTCGTCCTTGATCGCCTTCACGAGATCCTCGGCTGTCGCACATTTCGCAACCATGGCTTCGCTCCCAGATCAGCGTCCTGAGATCGCGTTGCCGTTCGGCCGCAACCGAGCGGCTCGCGACGGACTGTGGTCCACGTTCGGCCTTGTCGCCGCAGTCAGGCAAGCTTCGCGCGCGGGCAGTCAGCTTTGGAGTGGCCCGCGCATCAGCTTCATCGCGTCTTCGATGTGCCGCCAGGTTTTTGCCAATTCGAGCTCGCCCTTCTGCTCGAGGTCGATGGCGTTTTGAGCGGCCTCCGCGATGGCCTTGGGGCCATGGGCTTCCAGCAACTGCCGCGCATAGTCGTGGATTT
Source organism: Bradyrhizobium sp. LB14.3 (assembly GCF_040547985.1). Lineage (NCBI taxonomy): Bacteria > Pseudomonadati > Pseudomonadota > Alphaproteobacteria > Hyphomicrobiales > Nitrobacteraceae > Bradyrhizobium > Bradyrhizobium sp. LB14.3. The sequence goes on along the minus strand of NZ_JBEPQT010000006.1, from coordinate 2,377 downwards.
CCATTTCTCGCATGGCGTCATCTCCCTCTTGTTCCGGGCGCGAATTGGGTGGGCCGAGAACGGTAGACATTGACACCTGTCAAGCTCCGACAGTCTGCATCCTGGTGCGCCGCACTCGCAAGGGCCCTTTCCAGGGCACGGGCGGCCAGGATTGAACGCCGGTTCTTGACCGGCAGTCGCGGCAACACAACGCAGGCCGGACGGATGATTTTCATCGGTGCGTCCCCACATAAGTACCAGAAGGGAGGTGAGCATCATGCGCATCCAACATTGGCAAGACGCAGCCAGCCTGTTGGTGGGCGTATGGCTGGTCCTGTCGTCCTTTGTCCTGGGTTTATCCGGGGCAGCCGTCTGGTTCACCATCGCACTCGGGCTCGGCGTCATGCTGTTTGCCATGGAAGCCTTTGTCATCCCGTCCTACCTGGAAGAATGGGGCGAAATGCTGCTGGGCCTGGCTCTGGTGGTGGCGCCTTGGTCCGTCGGCTATGAGCCCGTATCGGCCACGATCAGCAGCGTAGTGTCGGGCCTATTGGTGATCTTGTTTGCTGTCTGGGAATTGATGACCGATCGCAACTTCAGTACCTGGTGGCACGATCATTGGCCTCACCGCGCCGGCTGAGACGAGAGGTTGCCGGCTCTTCTCCGACCGCCATCGGCTGGCGGCCGGAGGAGAGGTGATCACGTTACGATGCGGTTCTGGGCTCGATCGGTTGCCAGATGCTGATCTTGCGCGTCTCCGGCATCAGGAAGAGCGCGAGCACGAAACACACCGCTGGCACCGCAATCGGGTAGATCAGCGCGTAGCCGACGCTGCCGGTCGCCGCGAACGCTGCCGACGTGATGAAAGGCACCAATCCGCCACCCCAGCCGTTGCCGATGTGGTACGGCACCGATACCGACGTGTACCTGATCCTAGCCGGAAAGTATTCCGCCAGGAATGCGCCAACCGGCCCGTAGACCATCCCGACGTAGCAAACGAGGATGAAGATGATGAAGATCGCGATCGGGTAGTTGATGTTGCCGGGCTGCGTGACCGTTCCCAGCCACAGATACAGCGGATAGTACGTGATCGCGGCGAGCAGCATGCCGCCTAGGATCACCGGCTTGCGGCCGATTTGATCCGACAGCCAGCCGAAGAAGATCAGGCTCGGTGTTGCGATCAACAGCGCGGCGCCCACGATGTAGGCCGAGGTCACCGCATCCACCTTGGAGACCTGCTGCAGGAAGTACAGCGCCCAGAACTGGCCGCTGTACCAGACCACGCCCTGTCCGATCAGGACCACGATCGCGATCCCGATGTATTTGATGTTGGAGCTGAGGAAGGCCTCCTTCCACGGATTCGTCGTCATTTGCCCGCGCGCCCTGATCTCCTGGAAGATAGGCGTCTCCTGGAGCTGGAGCCGAATGTAGATCGCGATGGCCACCAGCAGGAATGACACCAGGAACGGAACGCGCCAGGCCCATTCGTCGAAGACCTGATTGCCGAACCAGGTCCGTGTCAGGACGATCACGGCCAGTGACACCACGATGCCGAGAGTCGGTGAGGTCTGTAGCCAGCCGGTGTAGTAGCCGCGCTTGTCGTCCGGCACATGCTCCGCGACATAGGTGATGGCGCCCCCATATTCGCCGCCCAGGCACAGACCCTGGATCATGCGCAAGCCGAACAGAACGAACGCCGCCGTCAGACCGATGGACTGGTAGGTTGGTATCAACCCGATTGCCCCCGTACCCAGTCCCATTCCACTCAGCGTGATGAGGAACGTATACTTTCGTCCGACCCTGTCGCCCATCCATCCAAAGAGGAAGGCTCCCAGCGGGCGGATCAGGAAGCCCGCAGTGAACAGCGCGATCGTGCTGAGGAGGGCTGCAACCGGGTGGGACTGCTCGAAGAACTTGACCGACAGAACTGCGGCCAGGCTGCCAAAGATATAGAAATCATACCATTCGATAACGTTTCCCACCGACGCAGCAACAATCACGCGGCGAAAATCGCTCGGTACTTGAACTGCCATGTGCTGCTCCTATCAAATTCAAAACGCTACTCCTGGCGCCTTTCAGCACCCATTTGCTCGCGGAGTACGCTTGGTGCGTGACGCTACAGGCGAGAATTGCGAGTTGCGTCCGCACCGCCTGGTCTCAGGGACGCTTGAGCCACCTGAGAAAGAGCTCCAGCGGTCTCTTCGGTACCGCGAGCTATCACGACCTGCCCGTCTGCCGGGGAGGCATAGAAGCAGTGTAATCCCGCCGGGGCTGGCGTCTTATGAGACTTTCGGCTCAATCGACCTAGGGTCTGTTGGGATTCAGGATTCTCATCGGGGCTTGGTTGTGATTCAAGCTTGGGATGGACCGATTCGTTTTGACTGACGCCCAATGGGCG